>JAMLJC010000001.1:2876304-3200108 GCA_023953845.1 Rhizobiaceae bacterium
CGGGCGCGGGCTTTTCCTTGCAGATCGCTCAGTAGCGTTCGCAGGGCGCGGTGTAGACGCGACCGTAACGGTCGCGGTAGCGGCACTGCTGCTGACGGTTCGGGTCGGTCGCAGCCGCCACGCCCGTGCCGATGACCGCGCCCGCGGCCGCGCCGATCAGCGTGCTTTCCGTATTACCGCCAATGGCCTGCCCGAGGAGCGCGCCGCCGGCGGCGCCTGCCAGCGCACCGGTTCCCGCGCGCTGCTCAGACGGCGTGGCCGAGCAGCCGGCGAGCATGGCTGCAAATCCGACGACGATGACGATGTGGCGTCTCATTCTCTGATCCTCTCTCTACTCCGGCCGTCCGGCCCCTGCGTTCCGGCCTGTATCCGGATTACGGCCGAAACGGGGCGGCTGCCGCTTTGTTCCGACACACGCAGCTCATATCGCCCGAACGGTGAACGCCCGGTTGTCAACACGAGAGCCGCGCGGCAACTGCCGGAAGGTCCGTCTGAGCGGAAAATCCGCTCAGTATAACCGCAACAAGAGTCGACGGGATTCCGGTGTCTTTGCCAGGTCCTCAGCCTTGCGAAGCCTCCAGAATCTTCTGCCGGGCGATCACCGCGCTTGCGGCGCCCGCGGCGGCTGGACTGTCCTCGCTGCCGACGCTGACGCTCGGGCGCGCGAACTCGATGCCGTTGGCGGCAAAGGAATCGCGGATCATCGAGTAGGCGCGGCGGCGGACGGTCGTTTGATAGCCGGGCTTCGTCATCACCCCGAAGCTCAGCTCCATGCCGTAATCCCCGAACTGCTCGACGCCCTTCATCTTCACGGTCTGGAGGATGTCGGGAGCGATTTCGGGATCTTCCAGCAGGGCTGCGCCGACCCCCTTCGTAAGCTTCTTGACGAGCTTGATGTCGGTGTCGAAGGGAACGCGGATGATAAACTTGTCGATCGCCCAGTCGCGGCTCATGTTCTGGATCGCGCCCAGCGAACCGAAAGGAACCGTGAAGACGGGACCACGGTGATGCCGCAGCCTGATGGAACGCAGGCTGAAGGATTCGACCGTGCCCTTGTAGTTGCCGCTCTGTATATATTCGCCGACGCGGAAAGCATCGTCCATCAGGTAGAAGACGCCGCTCACGATATCCTTGACCAGGGTCTGCGAGCCGAAGCCTATGGCCACGCCGAATATGCCGGCGCCTGCGATGAGGGGGCCTATTTCAACCCCCAGTTCCGACAGCACCATCAGACTCGCGATCGTGATGATGAGCACGGCGAGCGCGTTGCGGAAGATGGGAAGCAGCGTATGCAGGCGGCCTCGGCGCGACGCCTCGGCTGTCGCCTCCGGGTCGCTGCCTCCATTGACCGCGATGGTGCGGTCGACATAGGTCTTGATCAATTGCCAGATCAGGTCGGCGACGATCAGGATGACGACGCTACGCAGCAGGCCGCGTATGATCTGGCTGCTGACCGTATCGGCGCTGGTCAGAACGCCGGGATTGATACTGAGCACGAAGCCCAGCCAGAGCACCGCGAGCAGGACGACCGCCGCGCGGACGCCGCGGACGACGAGCACGTCGCGCACCGAGACGGCGTCCGTCCGGGGCTTCCAGCGCGCCACGATGGATTGGGCGACCTGCCCGGCGACCGAAAGCACCTTCGGCAGCAGGAGCGCATAGATGCCGAGCCAGAGCGCTATGCTCAGCCCGATGCACCAGAGAGCCCACAAAGCGACGAGGTAGATCGTCAGCAGCCACTTTCGTGCGACGCTGCGCGTGCCGACGGCCTGAGGCGCACGCCAGACGCTCTCGATCGCGAGCGCCAGCAGTCCGATGCCGGCGAGATAGCTGAGCAGCTGCGTGGCGTCGTCGGAGAAGCCGACGGCCGGCAGCAGGCTGAGCGTCGCCCAGGCTGCCATCAGATAGGCGGCGAAAAGAACGATGCGCCGCTGCCAGAAGGCGGCCGGACCCGCGGCGAGCGCGGCTGACGTCGAACTCGCGTCAGGCATCGGCTCCCGTTCCGCGCGAAGGCGGTCGAGCAGCAATATCGAGAGCACTGCGACCAGCCGCACGGCGATGAACGCGACCAGATAGGTCAGCACGACCTTGCGCAGTAGCGGAGGTCCGCCGGAAGCCAGGAACACCCCGAGACTGACGACCGTGAAGACGAGCACGGGAGCAAGTGCCGACAGCGCCTGGGCGGCGAAGTCGTCGGCCGCTGCGACCGGGTTCTTCTGGCGTTGCAGGCGCGCGCCGGACACCATGCGTTTGACCAGCCACTCGGCAGCGTAGCCGGCGGCCACCAGCCCGAGAAGCAGGATGATCGCAGTTCCGGGAGTGCGGTCGCCGCTGTCTGCGGCGAGCCTTTGAACGGCCCCCCCTGCCTCTGCGGGCAGGCGCTTGAACGCTGCGGTCATTGCAGCCAGATGGTCGCGCAATGCGTCGTCCCAGCCGGCCAGCCGGCCAGCGACCGACGTAGGAGCCGTGGATTTGGTCTGCGGTGCGGTGTCCAGCCATGCGCGGATCTCCGGATCGTCGAGAAGCTTGACGAATTCGCGGATCTTCGCCTGCTGGCTGTCCTCCGTTGTCGCGGCTTCCTGCGCGGCGCCCGGACTGACAAATGCAATGCTGGATACTGCAATCCCTGTCAAAAGAAGGGCAAGCCTTGCCAAACAGGCAAACTGTCGAAAAGCCATTTCAAGTCCGCTCAACTTCTTCTCCGTTATCAGATCGCGGTGATCGCGCCGACCTTGCCCTGATCATCGACGGTGCAGGTGATTGTCGAGCCGCCTGCGTTGAGATCCACCTGATAGGTCCTGGCATCGAGCTTGCGCGAACCCGTGGGCAGCACCTTGCTGCTGTCGATGCCGCGCGAGCGCGCGGCTTCGCTGGCGCAGAGGAGTTGAAGGTCCGCCGGCGCCGTCTCGGTGGCCGTCCTCGACATCTGATCCGGCGTCGGCGCGCTCTGGCAGCCGCTGAGCGCGGCCGCGAGGGACAAGGCCAGGCCAATTGCACGACCTCGCGTTCCAGGGGCTTGCATGTTGATCGACATATCGCTTTTCCCTCCCGATCCGCCCCTCACATGCCCTTGTAGAGCGCCGCGCCCTGCATCAGCACGATGACCTTGGCGCCGACCACGATGCGCGAATGCAGGTCGACGATGTCGTCATTGTTCATCCGGATGCAGCCCGACGACACGTCGAGCCCGATGGTCCACGGCTCCGGCGTGCCGTGGATGCGATAGATCGTGTCCTGATCGCCCTCGTAGAGATAGAGAGCCCGCGCGCCGAGCGGATTGTCCGGCCCGCCCGGCTGGCCGTTGGCCCATTTGGCGGCGTTGGGGTCACGCGCCACCATCTCGGCCGGCGGCGTCCAGGTCGGCCACTCGGCGGTGCGCCCGACACGCACGATGCCGGCCCAGCCGAAACCCTCGCGGCCGACGCCGATGCCGTAGCGGATGGCCTGCTGGCCGGGCTGCACGAGGTAGAGGAAGTGCTGGTTGCCGTCGATGATGATGGTGCCCGGCTTCTCGGCCGTGCGGAACTTCACCACCTGTGGCCGGAAGGCTTCCGGCACCTGCTTGTGCTGACGCCAGTATTTGTAGGCGGCGGTGCGGTCGTAGCTCACCCAGGTCCGCGTCTTGGGATTATAGACCTGCGTTCCCGCGGCGATGGCGACGGTGGAGAAAGCGACGCCGGCTGCGATCAGCCCCGCGGTCCCCGCCGCACGAAGACGCCATAGCCTGCCCGAACCTGCCCCCGTGCCGAGACAGGCCGTGATCTCCTTCAGATACGCGGTCATGGCCTGGCCCACCCTCTGACACGAGCCTCGTTTGCCGCCACCCATTGCCGGGCGAACGCGTACGGGTCCTGGTGCTCGACCTGAAGGGCATAGCTCATCTCGGTCGCTTCCTCCGGCGTGAAATCCACGCGCTCGAGGAACTGCGCGACCTGGGGATATTTGCTGCGCAGCGACGTGGCATAGGCGATGTGGTAGCGGGCCGTGTCCCATCCGACCGCCGCGCTCGACTTCGACAGCCAGGCCGGATCCTCCGACGGCAGCACGATGTTCCACTTGGCCGGGTCATAGGGCGGTTCGGTCAGCCGCACGATGTCGTGCAGCTTGAACACCGCATGAGGGGCATAGCAGCCGAAGATGAGCGGCGTGCCCGTGGCCTCGGCTGCATCCACCGCCGCCATGCCGACATCCTCCGGCATCTCCAGCAGCGTCATGGTTCTGGCATAGCCGTAGCTGTTGGCGCGAACGCGCTCGATCGAGGTCGACGACCAAGTCTGCGCGCCGATCCAGATCTCGCCCTTGCCGTCGCCGTCCGTGTCGAAGATCGCCGTCTTGGCGGGATCGTTGAGATCGGAAATGTCGCGAATGCCCTTGTCGGCCGCCGCGCGCGTCTCGCAGATGCCTTGCCAGGCCGGCACGCCGATCGAACTCAGCGCGACCGTGCCGGCCTCCGTGACGTAGCGCTTGACGAGATTGTCGAGATTGGGGAGCCAGACCTCCGGATGGATGTCGACCGTGCCGGAGTCCAGGCCCGCAAACGCGATCAGCGTGCCCATCTCCACCGCATCCGCCGTCACCCCGAACTCCTTCTCCAGCGACACCTTGAGAATGTTCGCGCTCGCCTGACCCGAAAACCAGTTCGGCATCGCGATCACCAGATCAGCCGCGTGGGCACCGGCAGGCGCGACGGCGGCCCACGACGCCATCAAGGCGATCCTGCAGAACGATTTCATTGTATCTGCCATTCGAGTTCCCTCAGCTTGCCCGCCGTCCGCAAGGTCCTGCTTCAGTATCTCTCTGGCCGCTCAATCGTTGACGACGCTCCAACTGTCGTCGGGATTGAAACGGTCGATATACTTGACGATCGTTTCGGTCTCTGGGCCGAGATCGGCTTCGTAAACAATGCCGTGCTGGTTCACTATGAAGGTGTTGACGCCCGTCTCTACATATCTCACCGGCCAAGCGATAAGCGCGTAGCCGGGATCATGTTGCCATTGATGACATAGTCATAAGCACCTCCGGCAACGTTGTCACCTTGACTGCCGAGGATCTTGAAGCGATAGCCGAAATAGCCTTCGTCACCTTTCGCATCCTCAAGCTCTGTCTGGTTGATGGCGTTACCGGCAGGGCTCTCGCCGTTCAGATCGTCGGCCGGCCAGTAGAGCCCGTCCGTCATGCCCTCTGCGCTGATCAGCTTCTGCGCGAATTCATCCACACCGTCACCGTCGCGATCTTCGGTGGCATAGTCTTCCTGCGCCTCGAAATAGACGCGCATGGTGGCCACCGCCTCCAGCTCGTTCTCGCCGCCGCCCATAGACTCGTGACCGCGGTTCGAACTCACGCGAGAAACCTTGCCGCGATCGACGTTGCCGAGCCCGGACGGCTTCTTCGGCCGGTTGTTGATCCCAGTCGATTTCTTGACGCCCGATCCAACTGCGTCGCGCTGGCCTTCCAAGGAAATCCTCACCGGCCGCGAGCAGTCGATCGTCGAATTTATCGTCAATGGCCAGTCCAACAAGCAGATCGCTCGCACGCTGGACGTGACACCGGAAACGGTGAAAACGCATGTGAAGCGTATCTTCATGAAGCTGTCGGCTGAGTCACGCGCCTAGGCGGCCGTGCGCGCGCAAAGCCTCGGCCTTTTGCGCAACGCGCAAGCGCTTTAGCCAGAATGCCGCGAACTGGCGGTTGTGGCTTTCAGAAGGAGTCTGACAATAGCTGTTGTGCAAACAGTAGCAATCAAGCTTGCGACTGCCTGATATTATGGAGTTTACCCCTCCAGCATTCGCACAACCACTTTACCCTTGGCCCGGCCAGCCTCCAGATATGCAAACGCATCGGTGATTTTATCAAAAGGGAACACACGGTCGATAACCGGTTCAAGTTCCTTGCTTTCGATCAGTTGTGCGAGTTCTGCAAGTTCAGGGCCGCTCGGATGCATGAACAGATAGCGATATGAGACACCATGCCTTCTGGCCTCGGCGCGCAAGCTATAGGATGCAAACCAGAACAGCGCAGCAAGGAACGCGCCTCCTTGCAGGTCCTTTCGTGCTGTTTCCGGCTCGGGCATGCCGGCAATGGAAACCACTTTGCCGCCTCGCTTCACCACGCCGAATGATTTCTTGAGCGTCTCGCCTCCAAGCAGATCGAAGACTCCATCCATATCGTGCAGATGGTCCTCAAAATTCTGTGCGGTGTAGTCGATCACCGCATCGGCTCCCAGCCGCTCGACCAGCGCTCTGCCGCGCGGCGATGCGGTGGTCGTCACCTCTGCCCCAAGCCACTTCGCCAACGGGATGGCGAAGGTGCCTACGCCGCCGGCGCCTCCCGGTATGAATATCCGGCTGCCCTTCTCTACGTTGAGTTCGTCGCGCAGCGCCTGAAGGGCGGTGAGCCCGGCGAGCGGGACACCGGCAGCAGTGTCGAAATCGAGCGACGCGGGCATTTTGGCGAGGAGGTTTTCGGGGATGACCGCATATTCCGCAAAGGCGCCCATGGAGGCCTTCGGCATCCGGGCGAAGACCCAATCTCCCCTCTCGAATAGCCTTGCGCCGTCGCTGGGCTCCTCCACCACGCCTGCAAGTTCATTCCCCATGATGGTCGGCAAGGAATAGCGCTGGACCACCCTGAGCTTGCCTTCGCGCGTCTTGAAATCAACGGGGTTGAGACCCGCCGCGTGGACACGCACCAGGACCTCTCCCCGCGCCGGGCGCGGGCGCGGTACCTCACGCAACTCCGCGGCTTCAGGGCCGCCGTACTTGGTCAAAACAAATGCTTGCATCTTCATTTTTTTGTACACAACAATCCTTTGGTTTCGTCTGAATTCCCAAGGTGTGTCGCTGTGGGCTGTCGCCCAAAATCAGCAGGCAACTTCCATGCAAGCAATCTATGCGTCGCCCGCGATCCTGCAATGCCAACGGTTGGTGGCAAGGTAATCTGAAAGAGGGCATTAACGCGCAGGACACTCCAGAGGGACAAGCCGGCATGCTATTCAGCGGTCAAGCTGTCCCACCACGGGCCGGAAAAGCTCGATCCCGACGTCTACAGGAGCAGCGTCCTTTGGATGCAGGCGTTTCTGAATTACGCCATTGACCCCACACAGCCTCCACCGCGTCTGCGGGGCGACGGCGTGATGGGCAAAGGATTTATCGAGGTGCGCTGCCGGCAAGGTTCGGATTGCCTCGTTCGAAACCCCGATCCTACACCGTAGCCTCCGAAAAAAGTGATCATTCCTTGAGGACGCGATGCAATTGCGTTCGCGAGCAGCCCAGCGCGCCGGCGATCATCGATACCGGTGCGCCGGAAGCGGCCATTTCCCCGGCATCGAGCCAGCGCGGCACGGGAAGACTTGAGAACTATGATCCCGCGCGGGCCAGAATGCGAGCTGGGTTGTCGAGAAAGAAGCGATCGATCGCGGCCTGTCCTAGACCCGCCTCGAGCATGTGGTGGGTGAAGTCAGTTAGTACGTGGGCGTAGCCCCAGCCGCCGAATTCCCGCAAATAGTGCTTATGGCCAACATCCTGCGACAGCATAAGCTGGCCGCCGAAGCCGCGCTTAACCAGCAGCGCAAGTGCCTTGGCCCGCTCGCGGTCCGAGGGCATCCACCAAGAATGCTCAGGCGTGATGAAATAGTAGGAATTGCCGCATAGATCGAACTCGACATTGGCTCCCCGGTCGAGCAGGCTGGCGACATAGTCCACACTCTGAGCGAACTCGACGTCGAGATGGGCGAGCGAGGCGTCGATGTGGTCGAGGATGATGCGCTCCGGCGCGACGCCTTCGCCGATCAGGATATCAAGCACCTCGTTGCCGCGACGACCCGGCGAGTGGACATGGATGGTGATTGCCAGGCCCGACTCCATTTGCGCTCGCGCCGCTGCTCGCAGCACCTTCTTCTCGCGCGGATGGATCGGGTGGAAGGTGCCGATCTCACCGATGATGCCGGGCTTGATCCCCGTGCCGTCTATGCCCTCGTTGATCTCCTTCAGAAACGCGGCGGCCAGCTCCTTCTCCGACATGTCCTCGACATAGGCAGGGTGGGCGGAGTGGATGTAGTGGCCAAGCCCGGCCAGCACATGCACGCCGGTTCGCCGTGACACTTCCGCCAGCCCCGTCACGTTGCGGCCGATGTCCACAAGCGTAACGTCCACAATGGTGCCGCCGCCCGCCTTCTTGAACAGCTCAACCTCACGAACCGCCAGATCGACATCGTCGAGGATGCAGTTGTCGCGGTTGCCATAGGGGTCACGATGCAGGTGGTGCAGCGCCTTCATCGTCACCGGATCGTAAAACGTGCCGGGGTCCTCTCCCTCTGCCGGCGGGTGCAGGTAGCAGCTCAGATCGATGAAAAGATGCTCGTGCGAAATCGTCTTGCCGAGCTCGGAGGCATCCACCGGCCCCAGCACCGTCATCACTTCACCCATGCTTCTCTCCTGTCAGCCTGCGCCCATCGCGGAGATAAGCTCCTCCCGCGAAAGGGTTCTTGTATCGAGTTCACGGACGATGCGTCCGCGCAACATGACGAGCACGCGGTCCGACATCAGCATTGCCTCATCAAGGTCGTCGGTCGCCAACAGGATTGCGCTGCCGCGATCCGCCAGCTTGAAGATCTCGTTGTGCAGTTCCACGGCCGCTTTGACGTCGACGCCGACCGTCGGCGCCTCGATCACGTAGAAAGACGGGTTCGACACCATCTCGCGCCCGAATACGGCCTTCTGCTGGTTGCCGCCGCTCAGTTGGCCGATCTTCTGGCTGATGCCTTCCGTCTTGATCTGCAGACGCGAGACCACTTCCTCACCGGTCGCCCGCATCCGATCCCTCGGCAGGCGGGCAAAGATGGAGCGCTCGCGCAGGAAGCCGAGCGAGATGTTGGTGCCGACGCCTAGTTCGGGAAAGATGCCTTCTGCGCGGCGGTTCTCCGGCACGAAGCCGGCCTTGGCGTTGCGCCCGCCGGTGGCGCGCACGCTCACCTCACCCCTGGCCGGGCGCAGGCCGAGAATGGAACGCGTCAGTTCGTGGCGACCGGAGCCAAGATGGCCCACCAGCCCGACTATCTCACCTGCCGCGACGTCGAGTGAAACGTCCTCGAAGGTTGATCCGTCAGATAGACCCTTCACAGAGAGCACGCGTTCGCCGAACGATGACTCGGCGCGTCGCGTGGCCCCCTTGACGTCGGAGCCGACCATGAGACGGCTGAGTTCGGCCACGCTGGTCTCGGAGATGTCGCGCGTCGTCATCATGCGTCCGTCGCGCATCACGCTCGCACGGTCGGCGACCGCCATCACCTCGTCCAGATAGTGCGTGACGAAGACGATCATCTTGCCGGACTTCCGAAGCGTGCGGAACACCTCGAAAAGCCGGTCGCGGTCGCGTTGGCCGAGGCGCGCGGTAGGCTCGTCGAAGATCATCACCCTGCTTCCCAGAGCGATCACCCGTGCGATTTCGGCGATCTGCTGCGCGCCGGCGGGCAGCTTGCGTATCACAGCGTCAGGCTGCACGCCGAGGTCGTAATGCTTCAGGAGCTGGCCCGCCGCCCGGACCATCGCCTTGCGGTCGATCCGGCGCCACAGCGCACTCCCGGCTTTCAGGCTCAGCGTCTCGAAGCCCAGATAGATGTTCTCGGCGACCGTCATTTCCGGCACGAGGTCGAATTCCTGATGCACGATGCCAATCCCCGAATGCAGCGCCGCCTTTGGGCTCGAGATATCCACTGGACTATCGTCCAGCAGCGTCTCGCCGTTCGCGTCGGGATATTGTCCTCCCAGGACCTTGATCAGCGTCGACTTGCCAGCGCCGTTCGCGCCGAGAAGAGCATGGACCTCGCCGTCACGAACCTCGAAATCGACGGCGTCCAGCACCTTGACGCCGCTGAAGCCCTTTGAGATGCCATGCATCGACAGCATGACGCGCTTACCGAACTACCGCACGGGCGTCGCGATTGCCCCAGGTGCTGAAGCCGACGGCAAGCAGCAGGATCAGCCCCGTTACGCCAGTCTGCCAGAATGGCGAGACATTGTAGAGATTAAGCCCGTTGCCGATCGCGGTCAGCAGCAGCACGCCGAGCACGGTGCCGACGATGGAGCCCTTGCCGCCGCCGAGCGCCGCGCCGCCGATCACCGCCGCGGTGATCGCCTGCAACTCGTAATTCACGCCGGCATTGGGAAGCGCGGAAGCTGTGCGGGAGGAAAGCAGCAGCCCGCCTATGCCGGCGAGAACGCTGCACAGCGCATAGGAGAGGATCTTGACAGTGTTTACCGGCAGGCCGGCGAGCGCCGCAGCCTTCTCATTGCCGCCGATCGCGAATACATATTGCCCGAACACGGTGCCGCGCAGCAACAGCGCGAGAAGCACCGCGATCACCAGGAAGATCAACCCCGCCACCGGCATGCCGAATGCCGAGCCCTGCAGGAATTCCGCGAAGGAATAGCCGGGTCCTTCGGCATAGACGAGCTGGCCGTCGCTGACGATCAGTACGAAGCCGCGAACCAGACTCAGCATGCCCAGCGTGGCGATCAGCGGCGTGATGTTAACCTTGGTTATCAACAGGCCGTTGATCGCGCCGACGACCGCGCAGCCAGCCAGCGCGGCGACGACACCGAGGAACACGATGCCGCCGCCGTCTCCCATTCCGAATAACATGTAGCAGATAACCCCGGATAGGGCGGCGACCGTGCCTACCGATAGATCAAAGCCGCCGAGTATGATGACCAGCGTCTGACCTATCGCCAGTACGCCTATAATGGAGGCCTGCTGCCAGAGGTTGAACAGGTTGCCCGGCTGCCTGAACACAGGATTGACGACGAAAAGCACGATGATAGGCAGCAAAAGGATCACGAAGATCCCCCATCTCTGCCAGTAGTGAAGCGCCTTTTGAGACGTCACGCGGGAACCTCCTCCGGAGCGAAAATCGTCTGCCGGCATTGCCGGCAGACGAGATGGCGCGCGCCATTCATCAGAATGGCGTGAATTCGGCCAGATTTGCCTTAGTGCAGGTCGGCAGCGGCACTACGGCGTCGGCTGGCACGGTCTTGAACTCTGGCGCCATTTTCGGCATCGCCGTCATCACGACGGTTCCTAGCCTGCCCGGGTCTTGGATAATGACGCCGTACTCCCAGCCGTTCTCAATGGCTTCCTTGGTCTGCACCGTGAGCTCGCCGCCGGTGAAGATCACGTCCGAGCGGCCCGCAGTCTTGTGCGCGTAACGAGCGGCCGGAACCTCGACCATGCCTCCCCATCCGTGGATGAGGTGGAGTTGGCCAGGACCAAACTTCTGCAGGAGATCCTGCGTGCCTGACAGGCCCTTGTCCGGGCTCCATTCGGTAACGATCTCCGCCACCACCTCGATATCCGGACGCGCCGAAATCACCGACAGGATGCCTTCGCGGCGCAGCCGGTCGGGAGCGCCGCCGGGGAGGCCCCGCAGGAAGGCGATCTTGTAGGGGCCTTCCTTTCCTGACTTGTCGAGGGCCTCGACAATCAGCTTGCCCATGTTGACGCCGAACTCCGTGTCGTCCGCGCCGATATAGGGGTAGCCTTCCACCTTGCCACCGACCGCGACGAAAGGAACGCCTGCATCCGTCGCCTGCTTCGCCGCCGGCACGATACCGCGCACGTCGATCGGCGCGACGCAGACCACGTCGACCTTCTGTACGATGAACTCGGCAACCTGCTGCGCCTGCACTGCGGCGTCCCACTTTGCCTCTACCAGCTTAAGGTCGATGTTGTTGGCCGCCGCCGTCTCCTTCAGCGCCGCCGCCAGCGGCACCGCGAACGGAATCGACAGGTCCCACAGCGTGAAACCGATGGTCAGCTTGCCGGCTTCCGCGATGGCATTCGATGCCGCCATTGCAGCGGGCAGGCTCAGCCCTGCTGCGACGGCCCTCATGAACAGGTCTCGACGAGTCATCCCGCCAGTGATCTTCGTGTGTCTCATAGGTTCCTCCCTTTATGCCGCAAGCATCGCATCGCCGCCGGCGGCTTCGCGCAGCGCATTCACAGCCGTTTAGCGTCTACCTCAACGGCGGGACGAATGTTACTTGAACGATTAAGTACTCTCAAGAGGATGTCTGTCAAGGCCAAATTATAGCCAAAGAGGGCTACAAGGACGGTTCTCGACCGATATGCTCCGAACCGTGG
Organism: Rhizobiaceae bacterium; assembly: GCA_023953845.1. Lineage (NCBI taxonomy): Bacteria > Pseudomonadati > Pseudomonadota > Alphaproteobacteria > Hyphomicrobiales > Rhizobiaceae > Rhizobiaceae bacterium. Next base: position 2,888,440 of record JAMLJC010000001.1, read on the forward strand.
AGAGGGGTTCTCTCCTTCAGCAAAGGAATTAAAAAAGATAAAGGCATATATATTATAATTTTTTTCCGGTAAATTTATATAAATCACCGTATATAAAAGAACTTTACTAATACTTAATCGTTAAAGGTATCAGAGATATATGAGTGTATATAACAAAAATCTAATAGAATTGGCTCATAAAGGGAAAAAGTAAGGAGTATTACATAAGGAGCTGAATGTAACTGATGGCAGAGAAGGGTAATAGCCGCTAGCCACCGAGGTCAGATCGGATGAAGCTCATAGGTCCGACAGCGCTGCCTTTGTTGACGCAAGCGCCACCGAGCATGAGACTAAGGCGGTCACAGGCCACCAGACTCTCAGGGATATCTCCGAGGGCAACCCATCCAAGGAAGCTTGTCGTTGGCCCGTTGGAGACGGCCGAGAAAAGCCCCACTTTGTGACGACCAAACGAAAAGAGGGACTAAATTCCCGCTAAGTCATTGAAAGATATAGGGAGAGATATAAATGGTGCCCAGGGGCGGAATCGAACCACCGACACGCGGATTTTCAGTCCGCTGCTCTACCAACTGAGCTACCTGGGCATCCAACGGAGACCGGATTTTCCGGCGCCCGCAGCCGCGACGGCGCCAAAGGCACCTGCGAAAGCGGCTGCCTTATAGCACGCAAAATCGGCCTGTCCAGCGCCGAACGGCAATTTGCAGACGGTCTGTTTCAAGACATTCCAATTGTCCGGCGGTCTTCGGCCCGGTGTCGGCATCGAGCGCCTGTGACGCCGTCCGCATGGACGCGGAGGACAGCACGCCGGATGCGTTCAGTCGTCGCTACGCGACGTTTCGGGCGCGGCGTTCTCGTCGTCTTCCTCGGGGCGGCCGGGAATGACATAGGCGCCGGAAAGCCAGCGGTTGAGGTCCACATCCTTGCAGCGCGCCGAACAGAACGGATAGTGCTCGCGCGACGAGGGCTTGCCGCATTCGGGGCAGGGGCGTCTTGCGCGCAGCGGCGTGACCTTTTCGGCGTTTCCGCTCATGGGCCGCGCCCCGCCAGCCAGCCGTGATGCACGCGGAACCCTTCGCCGGAAAGCAGCGCGGTGGTCTCGTAGAGCGGCAGGCCGACGACGTTGGTGTAGGAGCCGACCAGCTTGACGACGAAGGCTCCCGCGAGGCCCTGAATGGCGTAGCCGCCCGCCTTGCCGCGCCATTCGCCCGAGGCGATGTAGCTTTCCATGTCCTCGCGCGACAGTCGCTTGAAGCGCACGCGGCTCTCGACCAGCTTCTGCCGGAATTTTCCAGACGGCGTGACGAGGCAGACCCCCGTATAGACGCGGTGCGAGCGGCCGGAGAGCAGGCCGAGGCAGTTGGTGGCTTCCTCGATGACCTCGGCCTTGGGCAGGATGCGGCGGCCGACCGCGACGACCGTATCGGCGGCAAGGATGTAGCTGCCCGAAAAATCGGGCTCCGCGCGCAACGCCGCATACGCCTTTTCCGCCTTGGCCAGAGCCAGGCGCTTCGCCAGCGATCGCGGATGCTCGGCCTTCAGCGGCGTCTCGTCGACTTCCGCTGGGAAGAGGTGGTCCGGTTCGATGCCGGCTTGCTGCAGGAGTTCGATCCGGCGCGGCGAACCCGAGGCAAGCACGAGCTTCTGGAAAACGCTCATCGCTGTCGCGCCGACGCTCGCCTTTCCGCCTTACTTGAAGCGGTAGGTGATGCGGCCCTTGGTGAGATCGTAGGGCGTCATCTCGACCAGCACCTTGTCGCCGGTGAGCACGCGGATGCGGTTCTTGCGCATGCGGCCGGCAGTGTGGGCGATGATCTCGTGGTCGTTCTCGAGCTTGACGCGGAACATGGCATTCGGCAGCAGTTCGGTCACAAGACCGGGAAATTCGAGGACTTCTTCCTTCGGCATTCGTTACCTTTGACTTGGGGACGGCGGGGCAAGCCCGAAATTTTGGCGGAACCTATATGAAGACGCCTTCTTTGGAAACACGCTTCTTGTCTATTGCGGCGTATCCTGCGCAAAACGCGTCCTGATGCGCGCCTTGAGGCGGTCGCGCATGTCGCGATAGCCGTGCATGATCTGCTCGCGCGTGCCGGTCGCCACGGTCGGATCGAGCGTCGGCCAGTATTCGACGTCGACCGCCATGGAGCGCGTCAGTTCGAGCGCGGCGTGATGGGCTTCCGGCGCCAGCGTGACGATGAGGTCGAAATAATCGTCCTCCAGTTCTTCCAGCGTGCGGGGCGTGCGGTCGCCGAGGCTGAGTCCTTCCTCCGCCAGCACCGCTTCGACGAACGGGTCCGGATCGCCAGCCCTGACGCCGGCGGAGGCGACGAAGACTGTAGGCGGCAGGAGCTTCTTCGCCAGCACCTCGGCAATAGGCGAGCGCACCGCATTCATCCTGCACATGAACAGGATCGATTTCGGAATCTTCGCCCCGTTCTCCAGCTTCAACCCCGCCAGTGAAGCACGCAGACCAGCGTGAAGAGGCGCCGCGCCGTGTCGAAATCCATCTCGATCTTGCCCGACAGACGATCCATCAGCGTCTGCGAACCTTCATTGTGCAGGCCGCGCCGCCCCATGTCGATCGCTTCGATCTTGCTCGGCGTGGAGGAGCGGATGGCCTCGTAGTAGCTCTCGCAGATCATGTAGTAGTCGCGCACGATGCGCCGGAAGGGCGTCAGCGACAGAATATGCGTGGCGACCGCATCGCCGCCTTCGCGCGCGATGGCGAAGACGAGGCGCGATTCGACCAGCGACAGCTTCAGCCGGTAGGGGCCTGCGCCGCTGTCGCCCACGGGCAGGAAGCTGTTCTCCTCGATCAGGTCGAAGATGGCGACGGCGCGCTCATGCTCCACGTCAGGCGTGGAACGTCCGATCGACTCGTCCAGCTCGACGTCGATGAGCCTGTTGCCGTCGCGACCGCTGCCCATCGTGGATCACAAATTGAGACGGATGGAGACGGAACGCGCATGGGCATGCAGGCCCTCCGCCTCCGCAAGGGCGATTGCCGCGGGCGCCAGCGCGGCGAGCTGGTCCGTGCCGAGCCGCAGCACCGACGTGCGCTTCATAAAGTCGAGCACGGAAAGGCCAGACGAGAAGCGCGCGGAGCGGGCGGTGGGCAGGACGTGGTTGGAGCCGCCGACATAGTCGCCGATGACTTCAGGCGTCGAACGGCCGACGAAGATGGCGCCGGCATTGCGCACGCGCTCCAGGAACACCTCGGCATCGTCGAAGGCGAGTTCGAGATGCTCCGGCGCGACACGGTCGACGATGGGCAGCGCATCGGAAAGGTTTTCGACGAGGATGATCGCGCCGAAATCGCGCCAGCTCGCGGAGGCGGTCTCGCCGCGCGGCAGCGTCGCGATCTGGCGCTCCACGGCCGCCTCCACGGCATAGGCGAAGGCAGCGTCATCGGTGACGAGGATCGATTGCGCCGCGACGTCGTGCTCGGCCTGCGCCAGAAGATCGGCGGCGATCCAGTCCGGATCGTTGGCGGCGTCGGCGACGATCAGCACCTCCGACGGGCCGGCGATCATGTCGATGCCGACCGTGCCGAACACCTGACGCTTGGCCGCCGCGACATAGGCGTTGCCGGGGCCGACGATTTTCGCCACCGGTCGGATGGTCTCCGTTCCGTAGGCGAGCGCGGCGACGGCCTGCGCCCCGCCGACGCGATAGATCTCCGACACCCCCGCAAGGTCGGCCGCGACCAGCACCAGCGGGTTGATGCGGTTATCGGGCGCCGGCACCACCATGACGACGCGCTCGACCCCGGCGACCGTCGCCGGAACCGCGTTCATGAGCACGGAGCTCGGATAGCTCGCCGTGCCGCCCGGCACGTAGAGCCCGACAGCCTCGACAGCAGTCCAGCGCGAGCCGAGCTCGACGCCGAGCGTATCTGTGTAGCGGTCGTCATGCGGCTTCTGGCGGGCATGGTGGGATTGGATGCGGTCGCGTGCGAAGGCGAGCGCATTCACCGTTTCGGGATTGGCATCGGCATAGGCGGCCTCGATCTCGGCGCGGGTCACGGCGATGCCCTGCGCCGCGAGGTCTGTCCGGTCGAAACGCCGCGTGTAGTCGATCAGCGCCGCATCGCCTCTCGCCAGCACCGTCGCGATGATCTCGCGCACCGCCGCCTCGACATCCGGCGAGGCTTCGCGCTTGGTCGTCAGGAAGGCGGCGAAGCGCGCTTCGAAATCGGCGTCCCGGTGGTTCAGTCGAATGGCCATGGCGTCTCAGTCTTCGTGCTTCGGACGGGAGCCCGCCTGCCACGCCGCGCCGAGATCGGCAAGCCTTGCCTCGATGCATTCCACGTCGAGCCTGATCGCGCCGCCGCCGGAGAAATCGAGTTCAACCGTGCCGGCCGGCGTCTCGCCGGGCGCGAAGCGGATGGCGAGCAGCGACAGCACCTCATCGGCCTTGCTCCGGTCGATGCGCGAAATCCTCGCCCCGAGCACCCGGTCGAAATGCAGCACGCTCAGCCTGCGTTCGTCGTGGCGGCGGAAGAAGCCGCCCGGCGCTTCCCATACGAAACGGTTCATCGGCATTACGAACCGCCGTGCCGCCCGCTGATAGGCAAGCTCGCCCACTTTCGTCACGGCGTCCTGCGTGTGCGCCGAGACGATTTCGAGGTCTTTTTCGTCCAGGGCGACCAGCTTCAGCGGGGTCATCGACAGGGATCACTCGGGATTGTCTTCCCCGGAGTGTTAGGCGGTCTTTTCCGGAGGCGCAACCCGAAGGCGCGACTGCGCAATGTCGGTGTCAGGCCGAAATCCGCTCGATCGTCGCGCCACAGTTGGAGAGTTTTTCCTCCAGCCGCTCGAAGCCGCGGTCGAGATGGTAGACGCGGCTGACCATGGTCTCGCCCTCGGCGGCGAGGCCGGCGATCACCAGCGACACGGAGGCCCGCAGGTCCGTCGCCATCACCGGCGCGCCTTTCAGCACGGGTACACCCTCGACATGCGCGGTCTGGCCCGACAGCGTGATGTGCGCGCCGAGGCGGGCAAGCTCCTGCACGTGCATGAAGCGGTTCTCGAAGATCGTTTCGGTGATGTTCGAGCGGCCCTTGGCGCGCGTCATCAGGCCCATGAACTGCGCTTGCAGGTCGGTCGGGAAGCCCGGGAACGGCTCGGTGGTGATGTCCACCGGGGAGATGCCGGCGCCGTTGCGCTTCACGCGGATGCCGGAATTGACGGGGATGATCTCAGCGCCCGTCTGCTGGAGCACGTCGAGCGCGGTCTGCAGCAGGTCCGGGCGTGCATTCTCCAGCACGACGTCGCCGCCGGTCATGGCCACGGCCATGGCGTAGGTGCCGGTCTCGATCCGGTCCGGGATCACCGCATGGCGCGCGCCGGAGAGCGAATCGACGCCCTCGATGACGATGGTCGGCGTTCCCGCGCCGCTGATCCGGGCGCCCATGGCGTTGAGGCATTCGGCGAGGTTGACGATCTCGGGCTCGCGCGCGGCGTTTTCCAGCACCGTCTCGCCCCTCGCCAGCGAAGCCGCCATCAGGAGCACATGCGTTGCGCCGACCGAAACCTTGGGGAACACGTAGCGGCCGCCGACCAGCCCGCCCTTCGGCGCTTTCGCGATAACGTAGCCGCCTTCGATGTCGATCTGCGTGCCGAGCTTCTGCAATCCCTCGATGAAGAGGTCGACGGGCCGCGTGCCGATGGCGCAGCCGCCGGGCAGCGACACCTTGGCGACGCCCATGCGGGCGAGCAGCGGGCCGATCACCCAGAAGCTGGCGCGCATCTTCGAGACCAGCTCATAGGGCGCGGTGGTGTCGACGATGTGCCGCGCGGTGAAATGGATGGTGCGCGAATAGCCTTCGCTCTGGCGCTCGCGGCGGCCGTTGACGGAATAGTCGACGCCGTGATTGCCGAGGATGCGGATCAGCTGCTCGACATCGGCCAGATGCGGCACATTCTCGAGCGTCAGCGTGTCGTCGGTGAGCAGCGACGCGATCATCAGCGGCAGAGCGGCGTTTTTGGCGCCGGAGATCGGAATGCGGCCGTTGAGTTCGTTGCCGCCGACGATCCTGATGCGATCCATGAGTTCTCTTTCGATGCTTTATGACCGGGTCAAACCGATTTGAAGGCCGCCTCTAGTTCATTTGCCGGTGGCGCACAAGCAAAGCCGGCCAAAGCCGCCATGTGCGCGGGATTCGTCTTTCTGACAGTTTTCACTGGTCCGAGGCTGACTTTCCCGCTTCAAGCCCCTCGGGCCGCTCGTCGGCGCTCCCGCTGCGGCGCGCCCGCGTCTGGGCCTTCCGCCGCTGGAGGTTGGCGCGGAGCTGCTCGCGCAGGCGCTGTTCGCGGCTCTCCTTGCCGGTGTCCTTCGGCCGTGTCCTGTCGTCCTGGTTCATGTCCGTCTTGCGCTTCGAATGGCTGACCATGGCACATTTTGCCGGGAATGTGGCGGCCGGAAGGCTCGAAAATTGAGTTTTCGATGGCCTAACTCACAACTTGCACTCGCGGAAACGATGTGGCAGAAGCCCGCCACATCGTGCTGCCGTAGCTCAGTGGTAGAGCACTCCCTTGGTAAGGGAGAGGTCGAGAGTTCAATCCTCTCTGGCAGCACCATCTTTCTCCCTTATATCGATGTTTGCACATACCGTTGACCTGTGGACGCGGCGCCTGACCGTGCGGACGGGTTCCATTTTGCGGCAGGCATGCTTAGAAGGCGGCTGAACGCGAGGATAGCAAGATGACGAAGTTCGTTCCGCTCCAGAAGGGCGATCACGCAAACCGGGCCTGGAAGCGTCCGGCGAGTTACGGGTTCGCGGCGAAGGACGCCGTCGTGCCGATCGTCGGGATGGAGGCCGCGACGGCCGGCGTGAACATGCCGCTCGCCTTCGTCCGCCAGCAGAACCTGACGCAGCTCGTCGCCATCACCGGGCCGGTGGCCGGCGAAAACGTCTTCGTCGCCAAGGACGGCCGCTGGCTCGGCGCCTACATTCCGGCGGTCCTGCGTTCCTATCCCTTCCGTCTCGCCCGCATCGAGGGGCGCGACGAGATGGCGCTCTGCATCGAGGAAGGCTCGCTCGCGGACAGCGGCGAGCCGCTCTACGATGCCGAGGGCAATCTCGCGCCGCAGGTGAAGAACAGCGCGACCATGCTCGAGATCCAGGAGAAAAGCCGGCAGCAGACCATGTTCGCCGCCGCCGCGCTGAGCGAAGCGGGCGTGCTGACGCCATGGGAGATCAAGTTCAAGTCTTCCAAGGACGGCGCCGAAGTCGCCATGAAGGGCCTGCTCAAGGTCGACGAGAAGGCGCTGTCGGCCATCGATGACGCGGCGTTCCTCAAGCTGCGCAAGATGGGTGCGCTGCCGCTCGCCTATGCCCAGCTGATCTCCATGTCGCGCCTGTCGAGCCTGTCGCGTATGGCCGAGATGCGGGAGAGGCTGGCAGCCGCCTCGCCCGCGCCCCAGAAGCAGGAGTCGAAGCTCGACTTCCTGCGGGTGGAAGACGGCAGCATCGTCTTCTGACGCCGCATCCGGCGGACGGCAGGCGGGCGTTGCCAGCCGGGGCGATCTTCCGCTATGTCGCGCCAACAGCCATCGGATCGAGAGCCAATGACGAATGTCGCATTGACGGGCCTTGCGCGCGACCTCGCCCGTCGTGCGGACGAGGGCAGGCCGGTGCGGATCGGCGTGATCGGTTCCGGCGAGATGGGCACCGACCTCGTCACCCAGTGCATGCTGATGAAGGGCGTCGAACTGGTGGCGATGTCGACGCGCCGGCCGCATACGGCACGCGACGCCGTGCGCATCGCCTATGGCGACGACGGCAGGGCCGCCGAGGCTGATACGCCCTCGCGGCTGACTGCGGCGATCGAGGCGAGGAAGATCGCCATCACCTCCAACGAGATGCTGGTCACCAACCCGCTGGTCGACGTCGTCATCGACGCGACGGGCAAGCCCGGCGTCGCCGCCGATTTCGACCTGATGGCGATGGAGCACGGCAAGCACGTCGTCATGATGAACGTCGAGGCCGACGTCACCATCGGCCCTTATCTCAAGCGCGAGGCCGACCGGCTGGGCGTCGTCTATTCGGTGGGCGCGGGCGACGAGCCGTCTTCCTGCATGGAACTGATCGAGTTCGCCACCGCGCTCGGCTACACCATCGTCTCGGCCGGCAAGGGCAAGAACAATCCGCTGAACCACGACGCGGTGCCGGACCAGTATCGCGAGGAAGCGGAACGCCGCAACATGAATCCGCGTATGCTGGTCGAGTTCGTCGACGGCTCCAAGACCATGGTGGAGATGTGCGCCATCGCCAACGCCACCGGTCTCGTGCCGGACGTCCCCGGCATGCACGGTCCGAGCGCCGGACGCGACCAGCTTGCCAGGGTGCTGATCCCCGAAGCCGATGGCGGCGTGCTGAAGAAGAAGGGCGTCGTCGACTACACGATCGGCAAGGGCGTGGCGCCCGGCGTCTTCGTCGTCGTGGAGGCGACGCACCCCCGCATCATCGAGCGCATGGACGACCTGCATGTCGGCCATGGGCCATATTATGCCTTCCATCGGCCCTATCACCTGACCTCGCTGGAAGTGCCGCTGACGGCGGCCCGCATCATGCTCTACGGCAAGCCGGACATGGTGCCGCTGCCGGCGCCGGTGGCGGAGGTGTGCGCCGTCGCCAAGCGCGACCTTGCGCCCGGTGAGAGCTTCGACGCGATCGGCGAGACCTGCTACCGCTCCTGGACCATGACGGTGAGCGAGGCGCGCGCCGCCGGCGCCGTCCCGGTGGGTCTGCTGGAGGGCGGCAAGGTGCTGAAGACGGTCCGCAAGGGCGAGTTGCTGACGGCCCACAATGCCGCGCCCGACGCATCCACCAATCTTTTCCGGCTCAGACGGCTTCAGGAAGAGATGCTCGCCGCTGCCGTTCGGGCTCCCGCTGCGTAGAGGCGTTCAACGATTCCCTAACCTGGCATGGATGATGCTGTTTCCTATCCCATGCGGCGCTGCCTGCCCGTCGGGCGGCATGAAATGGCGGGGGAGTCCGAATATTGGCCCATTCCGGCACAGTTCGCCGTTCCGATTCGGCACAGGCTGACGGCGCGCGACCGCGTATCCGCTTCGAGACGCTGGATTCCTGGCGCGGCATCTGTGCGCTCCTCGTCGCCATGATGCATTTTCCGGCCTCGGGCTTCCTTGCAGAAAGCCCGGTCGTGCGCGGCGGCTATCTCTTCGTCGATTATTTCTTCGTGCTCTCAGGCGCGGTGATCATGCACGGCTACGGCCACAGGATCGCCGACGGCGCGAGCTATCTGCGCTTCATGCTCCTGCGTTTCGGGCGCGTCTATCCGCTGCATGTCGCGGTGCTGCTGCTGTTCGTCGCCTTCGAGGGCCTGCGCCTCGCGGTGCCGGCTTTGCGCGGCGATGGCGCCGCGCCCTTCACCGATGGCAACAGCCTGTCGGGTCTGGTCTCGTCGCTGCTGCTGCTCAACGGCGTCGGCCTGGAGGACCAGCTCGTCTGGAACGGGCCGAGCTGGAGCATTTCCAGCGAGTTCTGGACCTATCTGCTGTTCGGCGCCGTCGTTCTCTTCCTGCGCGACCGTCTCTGGCTGGCGCTGGTCGCGGCTGTGGCGGTCGCTCCCGTGGTGCTGCTCGCCACGGCGACGCCGGAATACATGGACACGACCTATGCGATGGGTTTTGTCCGCTGCATCTACGGTTTCTCGCTCGGCGCGCTTATCTACCGTCTGTTTCGCCGCGAGGCCACGCCGGCCTCCGGCGACGCCGCGCCGTCGCGCCTGCTTTGGACCGCGCTCGAAGTCGGCGCCATGCTGATGGTCGCCGCTTTCGTCAGTCTCGCGGCGCGCAACGTCTGGAGCTTCGCGGCGCCGTTCGTGTTCGGTGCGGCGCTCTTCGTCTTCATGCACGAGTGCGGGCTGGTGAGCCGGCTGCTGCGCATGCGGCTGTTCCTGTGGCTCGGCACGCTTTCCTACGGCATCTACATGGTCCACATCTTCGTGCAGTCCCGCATCATCAACGCGGGAACTCTGGCCGGAAAGGTGCTGGGGCAGGATTTCGTGGGACCGTTCGACATGGCCGGCGAGAGCTTTTACGGCTTCGGCGTCAACGGCGCGCTGTTCGGCACTCTGATGATGCTGGTGATGGTCGTCACGGTGGTGATCGCCGCATGGATCGGCAATCTGCTGGTCGAAAAGCCGTTCCAGGCGCTGACGCGGCGATTGGTGGACGGGCGCGACGCCGAGACAGGCGAAGGCCAGCGGCGCTATGCGGAGGTCGCTTTCCGGCCGGCGCGGGAGGCGATGTCCGCTGCCGCGCCGGTTGCCGACATGCCCGGACGCTGAGGCGTCAGCTCCGGCCGAGTTCTTCCGAGCGCAAGCGTGCCGCCGCCACCGCCTCGGTGACCAGCGTCTGTAGGCGGTCGCCGCCCATCAGCACGGAGAGCGCCGCCGCCGTCGTCCCGTTCGGGCTCGTCACCTGCTCGCGCAGCACGCGCGGCTCCTCGCCGCTCTCGGCCGCGAGGGACGCCGCGCCGAACACCGTCTGCATCGCCAGCAGTTTCGCCGTCTCGGACGGCAGGCCGGCCGACTGCGCGGCGGCCGTCAGGCATTCGATGAAGTGGAAGATGTAGGCCGGACCCGATCCCGACACGGCCGTCACCGCGTCCATCAGTTTCTCGTCGTCGATATGCGCCACGGCGCCGCTGGTGCCGAGCAGCGCGTCGATGAAATCGAGCGCCGGCCTGGCAACCCGATCGTTGGCATAGACGACCATCATGCCCTTGCCGATGGCGGCGGGCGTGTTCGGCATGCAGCGCACGACAGGCGTGTTCCCGCCGAGAATTTCCGTGAGGGTGGCGATCGACGTGCCGGCCGCGATGCTGAGGAATGTCGTGCCCTTGTCGGCGAAGCGCTTGTATTCGGCCGTCACGGCGCGGATGACCTGCGGCTTCACCGCTAGGATGATCAGTTCCGGCGCGGCGTCGCTCGGTAGATCTGCGGCGCTGCCGCCCGTCGCCACGCCAAGCGCCGCAGCGCGGGTCCGCAGGGCGTCGGCAGGTTCGACGACGAAGACTTCCGACGGCGCGAGACGGCCGGCCTTCAGCCAGCCCGCGAGCATGGCGTGGCCCATATTGCCGCAACCCACGAGAACCACCTTGATCGCCATCTCTTCGCTCCAGCTTCACCCCGATGCGAGCCGTCTAGCGGGTCTGATCGGTCAGGGAAAGATGGAAAGGCCGTCTAGCGATCCGAGGAGCCGGGAATGATGCGCCGCGCCACCATCCTCAGGCCCATCACGCTCATCACGAAGAACAGCCATACCGGATCGACGCGCCGGAAGAAGAAGCTTTCGAGGAAGGCGTTCAGCGCGGTGAACATGAACGTCATCATGAAGAAGTCGCCGAGCAGCACGTTTTCCCGGCGCAGCGGCACGCGCAGATAGTCGCGCATGGGCTGGATCAGAAAGGTGACGATGGCGACCGCGAGGGCGGGCAGACCCATGCCGATGGCGATGTCGATATAGCCGTTATGGCCGTGCACGGAACGCCGCACGTCCCACGCGCGATCGAAGGGATGGTCCGTGGTCGCGACGGAAATCTTGCCCCAGAAGCTTTCGAGGCCGTAGCCTGTCCATGGCTGCCGGGCGATCATCTCTCCGGCGAACTCCCAGATATAGGTGCGGCCCGTATAGGTGAGTTCCGGGAAATAGTGGAGCATGACCGCCTTCACCGGCGGCAGGAACACCATGCCGAACGTGGCTACTCCGGTGCCGACCAGCGCGGCCGTGACGAGCGCGACGGTCAGTATGCGCATTCCGAACAGGCCGGGGATCATCACGGCGAGGATGGCAAGCGGCACGAGGCCGGCCGACGTCTTCGATCCCGTATGCGCGACGAAAAGCATCGCGGTGGCCAGAAGCAGGAGGCCACGGCGCTTCCATCCCCGCCGGTAGAGATAGATGCCGGCGAAGCTGAAGCCGGCCATGACCGGACCGGCGATGTTCTTGTGCGCGAAGACGCCGCGCCAGAGACCCGCGAACTCCGACTCGATCTCGCCGGCATTGTGCATGGCGACGTTGGGCAGGAGCACGAGGCCGGCATAGCTCAGCCCGACGACGATCGCGCCCGCCGTGACGAGCATCGCGGAGAACGCATCGGCGTCGCGCGGCAGCGACAGGATCGCCACGACGCTCACCAGTCCGATCAGGGTGAACAGGCCCGCGCGCGCCGCCGAGGAAGGGTCGAGCGCGTGCATGATCGATAGCGCCAGGAAGCCCAGCATCAGCAGCCACCAGGGACTGAAGAAGATGGCGATGACGCGCGGGTTGACGTAGGTGAGAAGGCCGAAGACGGCGAGGCCGCCGACCATGCTGAAGCCGAGCTGGTTGACGATGTCGCCGCCGGAGTCCGGGCCGAGCACCGCGCCCTGCGGCTGGAACGGCCGAAACGATACGAAGATGACCGTCAGCAGGATCGTCGCGATGACCGTCGGGACGATGCGCGAGTTCAGCGTCCGCGCAAGCCAGGCGCGGTCAGTTCTTCTCAGGCTGGCGGTATTGTTCGTTGGCATAGCCGAATTCCGCCATGACGCGGCCGAGCGCCACGTAGATCGGATAGGCCGCGACCTGCGGCGACCAGGTTTTCAGAAGCCGCAGCGCGGCCCGCAAAGGTGCTGCGCCGAGCAACGCGAGGCTTTTGGCGAAAACCTTCAGGTTCGCGAACGGCGTGCCGGCGCGGCGCTTCTTCTCGACCAGCGTCGAGATGACGCCGTTGCGCAGGCTGCGCGCCCTGATCCAGTCGGCCTCCGTGCGTCGTGCCGGAACGGTTTCGCGCACCGGCGCCTCGGCGCACCAGCCGAGCCGGAAGCCCGCCTGCGCTGCGCGGCTGAGGAAGTCGGAATCGCCGCCCCCCATGAAGTTGAAGCGCAGATCGAGGAAAGGCGGCCCCATGCGCTCCAGCACGTGACGTCCGACGAGCAGATTGCCGGAGGAGTAGAGCACCGGCACCGCGCCGGTAGCGGAATAGGGCGGCGCGAAGACGGGATGCGCTTCCCAGTGCTGTTGCGCGCGGTCGGCGAAGACCGGCACCTGCGGGCCGCCGACAATGTCCACGCCGAGCCGTTCGGCGGTCGAGCACATGCGCTCCAGCCAGTGCGGATCGGCGATCTCGTCGTCGTCGATCACCAGCAGATGACGGAAGTTCGGGAAGGTGCCGAGCGCGGTTTCCCATCCGGCGTTGTAGGCGCTGCAATTGCCGCGTTCATGCGCGACGATCACCAGCCCCGTCATGGCGCCGTGCTCGAACAGCGGCGCGGCGGCGGACGCGCCTTCCTGCTTCTCGGCCTCGTTCTCCATGACGATGACGGCGAAGCGGCGCGCGGTGACCTGCGCCGCCAGCGATGCGAGCGTCTCCAGCACCTGCTGCGGCCGCTTGAAGGTCGGCAGCGTCACCACGGCTTCCATCGCCGTGACATCCATGTGCGGCGTGGCCGCGACGATGGTGACTGAAGGGGTGCGTTGCAACATGGAGGGCCTGGTTCCGGACATCCGCGAAATAGCATCGGCCGGCATAAGGATTCGTTAAACCTGCGGTAAAGAATCCTTTGAAAGGCCGCGCCTGACCGGCTTTCGCCTTAAGCAAAGGTTCATGCCGGCTTGCTATCCGGGCATGAACACGGGCAGGCTATGAAACTGGTTTTCGCAACGTCGATCGTCCCGGACGGCCGGCAGACCTCCGGATACGAGATCGCCAATGCGGCGATCATCGATGCCCTTCGCCGCGCCGGCGTCGATGTGACCGTCGTCGGCTTTCTCTGGCCCGGCCGCAAGCCTGCCGATCCCGAAAGCACGATCGTGCTGGGCGCAGTCGATGTGCGCACCGATGCGGCTCCGCTGCCGACCAGGCTTCGCTGGCTCGGCAAGGCGGTGCTGTCGGGTCTCACTTTCTCATCCGCCAAGCTTCGCGAGGTGACGCCCGCGACCCTGCACGAGACGCTCTCGGCACTGGAGCCGTTCGACGGCTACGTGCTGAATTCGGTGCAGTTCGCCGGCGCCTTCGAGGAGTGCTTTCGCGACAAGCCGTCGCTTTTCGTCGCCCACAATGTCGAGCACAAATCGGCGGAGGAGAACGCCTCCGCCTCCGCCAGCATGTTCCAGCGGTTGCTGTTCCAGCGCGAGGCCGGTCTTCTCAGGCATCTCGAAACCCGCCTCTGCGCGCGGGCGCGATTTGTCTACACGCTGGCCGACGAGGATCGGGCCGCGCTCGGGGTCGCCTCCGACGACCGCTCGGCGACGCTGCCGCAGGTGACGCGCGCCGCGCCGCCGCCCGCGCCCGCGCCGCGCGACGTCGGTTGCGAGGCCGCGCTGATCGGCACCTGGACGTGGCAGCCGAACCGCATCGGGCTCGACTGGTTCCTCGGCAAGGTCGTGCCGAATCTGCCCGGCGATTTCCGCATACGAATTGCCGGCAACGTGCCGGCCGGGCTGACGAGCGAGGCTGCGAATGTGGAGTTCGTGGGCCGCGTTCCGGACGCCACGGACTTCGTGCGCAGCGCCGCCGTCGTGCCGTTGATCAGCACCGCCGGCAGCGGCGTCCAGCTGAAGACGATCGAGGCCTTCGAACTGGGCCTGCCGACCGTGGCGACGAGGCATTCGCTGCGCGGCATCGACCATATGCCGGCAAACTGCCGCGTCAGCGACGATCCGCAGGAATTCGCGAGGCTGCTTGTCGAAACCGCGCGTTCCGGGCGGGACGTGGACGGCCGCGACTTCTACGCGCGGCAACGCGAAACGCTTGATCTGCGCATCCGGCGCGGGCTGGCGGCGATGGGAGACACAAGGCTGGGGAAGGTTGCTTGAACGCGCACGCCAAACCAGGCCCTGAAATCGTCGTGCCGCGGCGGATCATCGCCGGCGTGGCCGTCGCCGCGCTCCGTCAGGCCGAGGCGATCGCCCTTTTGCAGCAACGCCTCAAACACAGGCATTTCACCAGGGTGGGCTTCCTGAACGCCCATATCTCGAACATCGCCTGCGCCGACGGCCGGCTGATGGCGGCGCTTGCCGATTTCCTCGTGCTGCCGGACGGCGTGGGCGTCGACGTCGCCTCGAAGATTCTTTACGCCGAGCCGTTTCCCGACAATCTGAACGGTACGGATTTCGTCCCGGCGCTGCTGAAGGCCACCGGCCGGAGCCTGTCCGTGGGGCTGCTTGGCGCCACGCCGGAAAACGTCTCCGGGGCGACGAAGGCGCTGGCAACGATGGCGCCCCAGCACCGCTTCCACCTGATTTCCGACGGCTTCTATTCTCCGCTCGACGAGCCGCGCATCCTGGCCGACCTCGCTCGGATCAGGCCTGACATCCTGCTCGTCGCCATGGGCGTGCCGAAGCAGGAGCTTTTCATCGCCCAGCGCATCATGGCGGAGCACACCACCATGCCTTTCGCGGTCGGCGCGCTGTTCGATTTCCTCTCCGGCGCGGTGCCGCGCGCGCCGCTCTGGATGCGCGACATGAGGATGGAATGGCTGTTCCGGCTGGCGATAGAGCCGGGCCGCCTCTGGCGCCGCTATATACTCGGCAATCCGGTGTTCCTGATCCATGTGATGCGCCAGAAGCTCACCGGCGCCTGGAGCACGCCATGAGCCGGCATTTCGTTCCCGCCGGCCCGCTGGAGGGCATGGAGGCGACAGTTGCAGCCGGTCATTCCAATGCGCTGGTAACCGCCAGCTACGCACCCGACTTCGAGCGCTGCCGCCTGCTGTGCGAGACGATCGACCGTCACGTGACCGGCTTCGGGCGTCACTACATCCTTGTCGAAAGCCGCGACGTGGCCTTGTTCCGGCAACTGGAAAACGCGCGGCGCATCGTCGTCGACGAGCGCGACCTGCTGCCGTCCTGGCTGCGGCCGTTCGACGACCCGACAAGCGGCGGCCGCCGCCGCGTCTGGCTGAGCTGGCGCTCGGCTCCGCTGCGCGGCTGGCACGTCCAGCAACTGCGGCGCATCGGCATCGCCGCTCATATCGGCGAGGATGCGCTGGTGTTCTGCGATTCCGACGTGGCGTTCCTGAAGGCTTTCGACTGCGCCGCCTTCTGGCGCGACGGAAAGCTGAGGTTGCTGCGCCGCGACGGCGCGCTGGCGCGACTGGAGACGGGCGACCATGCGGTCTGGTCGCGCAATGCGGGTTTCGTGCTCGGCATCGACCCCGCGCAGCAATCCGCACACGATTACATCTCGACCGTGATCGCCTGGAAGCGGTCCACCGTGATCGACATGTGCAGGCGCATCGAGGCCGTCCGGGGCACCGGCTGGGCCGCGGCCATCGCGGCGCGGCGCAAATTCTCCGAATGCCTGATCTACGGGCGCTACGTCGACGAGGTGATCGGCGGCGAGGGGCATTTCGCTTCGCCCACCGAGTTCTGCCGCGTTCACTGGACCGGCGGCGCGATGGATGACGGCGAGTTCCGCGCCTTCGTTTCCGGCATGGCGCCAGAGCAGGTCGCCATCGGCATGCAATCCTTCATCGGCACCGATCTTGAGCGCATCCGCAGGTTGATCGGCGAAAGCGCCTGACCGATCCGGCCGCTCAGAAGGTTCGTGCGGGGCGGCCGAGCGCCGCGTAGGTGAAGACGGCCGATGCCAGATAGAGCGTCAGGAAGGCCGCGTTGAGCCACAGGACGAGGCCGTCCGCCGCCATCGACGGCTGGATCAGCAGATAGAGCACGAGCGCCTTGATCGCCGCGAGCATGCCGAGGCTGACGATGCGCAGCAAGGTCTGGCCGCGCGCGTAGAGCAGTTCCGCCTGATATTCGATGAGGTTGCGCAGCCCCGGCACGAACAGCGCCAGCCCGATCAGCGGCGCGGCCTGCGAAACGTTGCGGCCGAGCGCGTTCGGGAAGAAATGCAGGACGACGGCCATGGCCAGGAGGCCGCATGTGGAGACGGCGAATATGCCGGCTTCGATGCCCGCCTTCCGTGCCAGGCTGCTCAGCATCTCAGGCGAGCGCATCATTTTCTGCACCAGCATCATGGAGAAGGTGCGCACCGGTATCGCCGTCAGGTCTACCAGCCGCATGACGATGGCGTAGATGCCTGCCAGCGCCGGCCCGCCGAAAGCGAGCACCAGAAGCTTGTCGAATTCGGACTGGAGATAGAAGAGCACTTCGCTGGCGCCCACCGTGACCGCGTCGCGCATCCGGCGCCAGTAGAGACGCGGCCGGATGCGTATGCGCTGGCGCGGGTAGGAGGTGACGACGCCAGCCGCCAGCGTCGCGGCGTTGGCGATGAGGTAGAAGACGGACCATGTCGCCAGATCGTGAGCCGGCCAGAAGGCGAAGGCGGCGGCGGCGAGCGTCCTGAAGCCTGTCCCGGCGACGACCAGCAGCGCGCCGCGCCCGAAGCGGCGGATGCCGTTGTTCACGATCACCACCGCCTCGAACGGCCGCCACAGGAGCGCTTCCGCCACGATCACCGTCGCGAATACCGCAAGGGCGAGTTCCTTCGCGAAGAATATCCCGTATGTCGCGAGCGACGCGGCTGCGAGCAGCGGCAGCGACGCCAGAGACATCAGGAGGAAGCCGCCCGTATAGGTTCCGATCAGGCGCGGCTTGACGCTGGCCGCGCGGTAGAGCGGGGATATGAAGCCGAAGGCGAGCAGCCGGGAGAGCATGACGCCGGCCGCGCTCGCCGTCGCGAACAGGCCGAAATCCTCGATGGTCAGCGAATTGGCGAGCGCCACGAAGTAGACGAGCGAGAAGACCAGCCGTCCGGCCGAACCGCCGAGCGCCGAGAAATAGCCGCGCAGAACCTCCCGCCGCTCGGCGATCAGCGTGCCGATCCGGCTCATTGTGCGCGCCGCCGCGGTGTTTGCGACATCGGTCATGGTCGAAAACCGCCTACACCAGAAAGTTTAAGGCGCGGTGTGCGAACACCCGCATTTCGACCGCTCGTTAACCATTTGTTTCCTACGCCTGTTTAGCGTGCCTTAACGAATGGCCATCTGAGTCCCGGATGGCGGCATAGCCATTGGCATCCCGGATGGTCGAAAGCGGAAAGGCAGGCGCGACGAAGGAGCGGAAATCGCTCCTCGCCTTCAGCCGTGGCCGCGATGCCGAAGCAGCTGAAGCCGATCCTGTCTCGAACTTCGCCGAGGATGCCCAGGCTCGCCACCGTCTGGCGCGATCCCGTCGCGAGGCGCGGCGCAGCCCCATACTCGAGGCGCTCGCGGTCGGCGAGGAGGATACGGACGGGCATGGGCGGGAGGTCGATGCCGACAGAGAGCCGCAGGTCTCAATCCCGGATTCCGCGCCGGCGGCGGAGGCCGTCAGCGCCGGCCCACGGCGGGAGACGGTGTCTCTCGAGCCCGTGTCGCAACCGGTTCGGCAGGAAGGCATTGCCGACCGCGTCAAGTCGTTCGTATCCGGCTGGCGCGAACCGGACCCGGACGCGCCCGCGAAGCAGTTCGCCGTCGATCCCGTCTCCGATCACGACCATTTCATCGGCCGCGACGATCTCCGCGAGCGCGAAACCGCGCCGCGCGAGGGCGAGACGGAGATCTGGACGCCGCTGATCGACCCCTTGAAGGTGATCGGCCGGGTTGTCGATTCCAAGCTGCTCATCGTCTCGACCACGATACTGGGCGCCCTGATCGGCGTCGCCATCGCGCTGCAGACGCCGAAGAAGTACGAGGCCATAACCGAGCTGCTGGTCGACCCGCGCGACCTGAAGCTGTCCGAGCGCGACCTGACCGTGCAGGGCCTGCCCTCCGACGCGACACTGGCTATCGTCGAGAACCAGGCGCGCATTCTCACCTCCGGCACGGTGCTCAACAAGGTGGTCGGAGACCTGAAGCTCGACGCCGATCCCGAATTCAACGGTCAGCAGAAATCCTTCGGACTGGGTGCCTTCATCGCCGAATTGCGGTCGATCCTGTCGCGCGGCGATGGCGCCGGCGACAGCGTCGACTACCGCCGGACCATCGCCATCGAGAACCTGGCCCGCGCGCTGACGGTGGAACGCGGCGGCAAGACATTCGTGATCACGATCGGCGTCGCGACTCTCAGTCCGCAGAAATCCGCGCTCATCGCCAACACGATGACCGACGTGTTCCTCGAAACCTACGGCCAGATCCAGTCGCAGACCGCAGGCCGCGCCGCCGACGAACTGACCGCCCGTCTCGACGAGCTGCGCAAGGGCGTCGAGGACGCCGAACGCAAGGTCGCGACGTTCAAGGCCGAAAACGACATCATCGATCCGCAGGGCCGCCTGATCACGGACGATGAGATCATCAAGCTGAACGACCAGCTTTCGACGGCCCGCGCCCGCACGCTTGAACTCAATGCGCGGGCAGCGTCCGCGCGCGATGTCGATGTCGATTCGGTGGTCGCGGGAGCCATTCCCGAAAGCATCAATTCCAGCGTTATCGGCGAGCTTCGCTCGCAATACGCATCCCTGAAGAACGAGGCCGACCGCATCGCGGTGCGGCTCGGGCCGCGCCATCCGGAGCGTCAGGCGATGGACGCGCAGCTGGCCGGCGCGCGCGACCAGATCGCGACCGAGCTGCGCCGCATCGCCTCGTCGGTCCAGGTCGAGCTGAAGCGCGCCGTCGAGCTGGAGCAGCAGCTTGCGCAGCGACTGGCGCAGCTCAAGGTCCGCCAGGGCGACATGAGCGGCGAGCTGGTGCAACTGCGCGAACTGGAGCGCGAGGCCTCGACCAAGCGGGCCGTCTACGAGGCCTATCTCCTGCGCGCCCGCGAGACCGGCGAGCAGCGCGACATCAACACCGCCAATATGAGCGTCATCTCAAAAGCCTATCCGCCGCTCGATCCGAGCGGACCATCGCGGTCGATGATCGCGCTTGCCGGCATGTTCCTCGGCTTTGCCTCCGGCGTCGGATTCGCCATGATGCGCGGCGCCTATGAGAGCCTGCGCGACCGGCGGCGAGCGGTGCAAGGCGCGCGACCCCAGCCACCGGCGCCACGCGGCGATGGACCCCGTCCCGCAAGGCGCATGCCCGGTGGCGGCGCGGCGGTCGCCGAGGGCGGCCTGCGGGAAAATCTCCGCAGCGCGGCAGGCGCCCGCGCCACCTCCGACGATAGCCAGCCCGTCAGCGCCGAAAACAAAGACACGACATCCAGCGAGGATAGTTCGATGCACACCCGTCCCGTGGACTTCCATTACCCCTACGCAGGCGAACCCGTGTCGCCGGCAACTCCCGCATGGGCTCAGGAGGCCCCGCCGGCGCCTTATGCCGAGCAGATGCCGGCCTATGCCCATCCGGCTCAGCCGCCCCTTTATCAGCAGCAGGCCTATGCCCAGCCGCAGCCGGCATCCTATCCGGCGCCCTATGCAGGCTATGCCCCTCCGGCCTATCCACAGGTTTCCGCGCCGTCGGCCGCCTATGCGCCGCCTATGCATCCGGCGCACGCCTATGCCCCGCAGCCCGATCCGCGCATGCATCCCGGGCATTGGCAGGGCTACGGCGCGCCCGCCGCGCCGCAGCACGCGCCGGTCCATGGCGCGGCGCCGGCGGCACCCTATCCGCCATCCCGCGCCTATCCGCCGCAGGCCTACGCACCCGCTCCGCAGCCGCGCGCGGCCAACCAGCCGATTCCGTTCCCGGTCCGCAACGTGCAGGCAGTCGACGCGCCGCAGCCCGCCAGTCAGACGCTGACCGAGCAGGAGACCTCCAGCGCTATCGCCGATATCCGCGCCAGTCTGGCGGAGTTCCGCGAGGCCGTCCGGGACTTCACCGAAAGCCGTCAGCGCCGCCGCTTCTTCTGAGCGATTTCGTCGCGGTTGCGAGTTTACGGCACGGGACGGCGCAATGACGTGATTGCGCCGTTCGTTTTTGGTGGATATGCCGGCCTCAACAGTGGTCGCGAGGACAGAGCATGGCCGAGATCATCGATGGCAGGCGTATAGCCGACGACGTCGTCGAAACCGTCAGGAAGCGCACAGCGGAACTCGTCGCCGCCGGCCACTCCGCGCCCGGTCTGGCCGTGGTCATCGTCGGCGAGGACCCCGCCAGCCAGGTGTATGTAGCGTCCAAGTCGAAGAAGGCCAAGGAGTGCGGCTTCCATTCCGTGCAGCACACGCTGCCGGCAGAAACCTCGGAGGAGACGCTGCTCAGGCTGATCGGCGAGCTGAACGCCGATCCCGCGATCCACGGCATTCTGGTGCAGCTGCCGCTGCCGGCTCATCTAGATTCCGGCAAGGTCATCCAGACGATAGCGCCCGAGAAGGATGTCGACGGCTTTCATTTCATCAATGTCGGCAAGCTCGGCACCGGCGAGACGAAGACCGCTTTCGTGCCCTGCACGCCGGCGGGCTCGATGATCCTCATCGAGCGCGTGCGCGGCAAGGATCTTTCCGGCCTCAATGCCGTCGTGGTCGGACGCTCCAACATTGTCGGCAAGCCGATGGCGAATCTGCTGCTCGCCGCGAACTGCACGGTGACGATCGCCCACAGCCGGACGAAGGATCTGCCGGCGGTCTGCCGCGGCGCCGACATTCTCGTCGCCGCCGTCGGCCGGCCTGAGATGATCAAGGGCGACTGGGTGAAGCCGGGCGCCACCGTCATCGACGTCGGCATCAACCGCGTTCCCGCGCCGGAGAAGGGCGAGGGCAAGTCCCGTCTCGTCGGCGACGTGGATTTCGCCGGCGCCTCCGGGCGGGCCGGGGCCATCACGCCCGTTCCGGGCGGCGTCGGCCCGATGACGATCGCACTGCTGATGGCGAACACGCTGGTATCGGCCAGCCTCGCGGCCGGCCTCGACCGTCCGACATTTTGAGGGCTAGGATCAGGACCGGCTGATTTGACTGGAATGGCTGTCGAGATGGCGAGAGATGCGAGGAAAGGCCTGAGAAGCGGGGTAGGCGCCCCCGTCGAAGGCTTTGACGCGGCGGGTCGACGCCAGGTCGACAGCCATTCCAGTCAAATCAGCCGGTCCTGACCTAGATGGTACATCGGACGGCGCTGCGTGATTTTGCCGTTCCGATGGAGGCGTCGGCCATGACCGAGCCGCAGCAATCGGGCCGGCAGTTCGCCTTCCTGCTGGTCGACAAGTTCTCCATGTTCTCGCTGGCCGCCGCCATCGATACCGTGCGCTCGGCCAACCGCCTGCTCGGCCGCGACTTCTATTCCTGGACGACGGTCTCGGCGGATGGCGACGCGGTGATGGCGTCCAACGGTCTGCCGTTGAAGATCGACTACAGCGTCGCCGACATTCCGCCCGTCGACATTCTCTTCGTCTGCGTCGGCCTGACGACGGAGTTTCCCGGCAAGAGCAAGGTTCTGGGCGCGTTGCGCAGCTGGGGCCGCCGGGGCGGGGCGCTGGGCGCTCTGTCCGTCGGCTCCTATCTGCTCGCCGAGGCCGGCCAGCTCGAAGGCCATCGCTGCACCATCCACTGGGAGAACCGCGCCGGCTTCATGGAGCGGTTCCCGGAGATCGAATGCACCGGCAACGTCTTCGAGATCGACCGCAAACGCTATACATGCGCCGGCGGCACCACCTCCATCGACCTGATGCTGGAGATCGTGCGTTCGGATTTCGGCGTCAACCTCGCCAACGGCGTCGCCAACCAGTTCCAGCACGAGCGCATCCGCTCGGCCGGCGACCGCCAGCGCGTCGGCCCCGAGCGCGACCTGACCGGCAAGTCGGAGAAGCTCAGGAAGATCGTCGAGCTGATGGCCGACAATCTCGACGAGCCCTATTCGGCGGTGGAGCTCGCCAAATCCGCCAAGCTCTCCGTCCGGCAGGTCGAGCGGCTTTTCCTGCGGCATCTGAACGTCACGCCGGGGCGCTATTACATGCGCCTCAGGCTGGAGCGAGCACGCGAACTGCTGCGCCAGACCAACATGCCGATCCTCGACGTGGCCATCGCGACGGGCTTCACCTCGCATTCCTATTTCGCGCAGAGCTACCGTCTGCAGTTCGGTCGCCCGCCGAGCGAGGAACGCCGCACGACGTATTGAGCGCGTTCCTTCCGCAGCGTCAACATTTGCTTGTATCCTTACGGTTGCGCCGATAGCCTGCATTGCACGCGTCAAGCGAGCGGGGGAGCATGTTGGCAATTCTGCGCACTGTAGGAATGTTGCTGGCGCTTCTGCTGGCGACGGCGGCTTCGCTGGCAGGCGAACGGGCAATCATCGTGCTGGATGCCTCGGGCTCGATGTGGGGCCAGATCGGCAGCAAGCCAAAACTCGAAATCGCGCGCGAAACCCTGCGAACGGTGCTGAAGTCCATACCCGCCGATATGGAACTGGGCCTGATCGCCTATGGCCATCGCGAGAAGGGAAGCTGCGAGGACATAGAGCTGGTGGTTCCGCCGGCAACCGGCACCGCCGCCACCATCATCGATGCGGCCGAAAAGATGCGCTTTCTCGGCAAGACGCCGCTGACCGCCGCGGTCAGGCAGGCGGCGGAATCGCTGAGATTCACGGAAGAGAAATCGACCGTCATCCTCATCACCGACGGGCTGGAGACCTGCAACGCCGATCCCTGCGCGCTGGCGACGGAACTGGAGCAGGGCGGCGTCGACTTCACCGCTCATGTGGTGGGATTCGGGCTATCGGAGGAGGAGGGCAGGCAGGTCGCCTGCCTCGCCGAAAACACCGGCGGCAAGTATCTGCCGGCGGCCGATGCCGGCCAGTTGACCGACGCGCTCGAACAGGTGGTGCAGGCTGAGCCAGCCCCCGCGCCGCAGCCTGCGCCCGAACCCGCGCCGGATTTCAACTTCGCTCCATCCGCCACCATGTCGGAAGGCGGGCCGGAACTCGGCCGGGACGACAATTTGGTCTGGGAGGTTTATGCCGCTAATGCCGATGGCTCGCGCGGCGAGAACGTCGTCACCGACTACTATGGCGGCTGGAAAGGCAGGCTGGAGCCCGGCGACTATATCGTCAATGCGCGGCTCGATCATGCCGCTGTCGAACAGAAGGTCACGATCGAGCCTGACAAGGTTGCCACGCCGCATTTCGTACTCGATGCCGGCAGGCTGGTGATCCGCGCAAGAGCCAGCGAGGGCGCCGCGATCGCGGACAATGCCGCCATCAACGTCCGCTATCCCAGTGACGGCGACACCACATATTACGGCGAGATGAAGGCCGTGTTTCCAGCTGGAGAACAGGTCCTGACGATCAAGCTCGGCGACGGCGCGGTGACGGAGACGATTGCGCTCAAGGCCGGCCAGACGATCGAGAAGGACGTCATCGTCGGCGTCGGACGCGCGGTGGTCAATGCGCTCTATGCGGCCGGCGGCGACAGGGTGGATTCCGGCAACATGTTCACGCGGATATTCAAGGCGAAGAAGAAGATCGACGGAACGCGGGAGGAGCTCAGCTACGCCTACGGTCCCGACGCCGCTTTCGATCTTCCGGCGGGCGATTATGTGGCGCTGGTCGCAATGGACCAGGCGGCAGTCGAACAGCCGTTTTCGATCAAGGTCGGCGAGCGTCAGGACGTGACCGCGGTGCTCGATGCGGGCGTCCTGGCGATCTCCGCGCCGGGCGCGAAATATATCGAGGTGTCCGGCGCGGCGAAGGACATACAGGGCAACCGCAAGCAGTTCGGCTATGCCTTCGCCGAAACGCACCAGACGACCCTGCCTGCGGGCGACTATGCGGTCTCGGCGGAGCGGGGCGATCCCGCTGTGAAGACCGAGGCTCCCGCCACGGTCAAGGCCGGCGAGAGGACCGAGATCACCGTCCCCTAGGCATCTCAGACGCCCTACGCCGCGAAGGCGGTCGCTCCATGATCGGCGCGGCCGGCGAGCTGGCGGAAGCCGGCGAAGAGTTCGCGGCCCATGCCATGCGCATTGGCGGCGAGGTCCGGCACGAGACTGGGCCGCGCTTCAAGCTCCCCTGCCGGCAGCAGCACCTCCAGCGTGCCTTCCTCCGCGTCGAGCCGGATGAGGTCGCCGTCGCGGATGCGGCCGATCGGGCCGCCCTCCACCGCTTCCGGCGTGACATGGATCGCCGCCGGCACCTTGCCGGACGCGCCCGACATGCGGCCATCCGTGACCAGCGCCACCCTGTGTCCGCGATCCTGCAGCACGCCGAGCACCGTCGTCAGCTTGTGCAGTTCCGGCATGCCGTTGGCCCGGGGACCCTGGAAGCGCACCACGGCGATGAAATCGCGGTCGAGATCGCCCGCCTTGAAGGCGTCGTTCAGCGCCTGCTGGCTGTCGAAGACGATCGCCGGCGCTTCCACCAAGCGCCGCTCCGGCTTCACCGCTGACACCTTGATGATGGCGCGGCCGAGATTGCCGCCGAGCACCTTCAGGCCGCCCGTCGCCTGGAATGGCTTCGCCGCCGTCGAAAGCACCTTTTCGTTGCCGCTTTCCTTCGGCGCGGGCCGGCGTTCCACGGTGCCGTCCGCGCCGAGCAGCGGCTCGATGGCGTAGGGGCGCAGCCCTTCGCCCCAGACCGTCTGCACGTCCTCGTGCAGATAGCCGGCGTCGAGCAGTTCGCGGATCAGGAAGCCCATGCCGCCCGCCGCATGGAAGTGGTTCACGTCGGCGAGCCCGTTCGGATAGACGCGCGCCAGCAGCGGCACATGGTCGGAGAGGTCCGAAATGTCCTGCCAGGTTATGGTGATGCCGGCGGCCGCCGCCATGGCGATCAGATGGATCGTATGGTTGGTCGAGCCTCCCGTCGCGTGCAGCCCGACAATGCCGTTGACGATGGAGCGCTCGTCGATCATCCGGCCGACGGGCGTGTAGGCGTTGCCGAGCTGCGTGATGGCCAGCGCGCGCTTCGCCGCCTCGCGGGTGAGAGCATCGCGCAGCGGCGTGTTCGGGTTGACGAAGGAAGCGCCCGGCGTGTGCAGGCCCATGATCTCCATCAGCATCTGGTTGGAGTTCGCCGTGCCGTAGAAGGTACAGGTGCCGGGGCCGTGATAGGACTTCGATTCCGCCTCCAGCAATTCGGCCCGACCGACCTTGCCCTCCGCATAGAGCTGCCGCACCTTCGCCTTCTCGTCGTTGGGCATGCCGCTGGTCATCGGCCCGGCGGGAATGAAGACGGCCGGCAGGTGGCCGAAGGTCAGCGCGCCGATGAGGAGGCCCGGCACGATCTTGTCGCAGACGCCGAGATAGACGGCGGCGTCGAACATGTTGTGCGACAGGCCGATGGCGGTCGCCATGGCGATGACGTCGCGCGAGAACAGCGACAGCTCCATGCCCGGCTGGCCCTGCGTGACGCCGTCGCACATTGCCGGCACGCCGCCCGCCACCTGCGCCATGCCGCCGGCCTCGCGCGCGGCCTGCTTGATGAGCGCCGGAAAGGTCTCGAAGGGCTGATGCGCCGACAGCATGTCGTTGTAGGAGGTGACGATGCCGAGGTTCGGCACGCGGTCGCCGGCAAGCATCTGCTTTTCGGCCGGCGAGCAGACGGCAAAACCGTGGGCGAGGTTGCCGCAGCCGAGCACGGCGCGGTTGGCGGTGGTGCTCGCCGCATGCAGGATGCGGTCGAGATAGGCCTCGCGCCCCAGCCGGGAACGCTCGCGGATGCAGCGGGTAATGGCTTCGATCTCCGCGCGTGCGCTCATCGTCATGATCCTTCCTTGCGTCGCGGGCGCATGGCCGCCGTGCGGCGCGCGATCCGCTGCGTCAGCCGGTCGACGGACCTCCGAACCGTCACCCGGCCGTCCAGAAAACCTCCACTTGGGGTGCGCTGCCGATCACCGTGGCGATCGGCTTGCGCGGCTCGCCGCTCTTCTCCAGAGCGGCGTCCAGCGCCTCTTTCTTTGCCGGGCCTTCGATGTGCAGGACCAGCGCGCCGGCCGAGACGATCGCCGGCAGCGTCATTGTCAGGCGCGGTTCGCCCGCGCTTTCCGCATGGACCGAGGCGACCTTCCGCTGGCCCTTCGGATCGACGAGGGCCGCGAGGTTGGGGGCATCCGGGAACATGGATGCCGTATGCCCGTCATTGCCCATGCCGAGCACCGCCACGTCGAGCGGCCACGGAGCCTTTGCGAGGGCCTCGCCCGCAAGCCGCGCGCCTTCCTCCGGATCGTCCGCGCCATTGTAGAGCGGCACGAATTTCGCCCGCCGCGCCGCGTTCTGAAGCAGATTCGACTCCACCAGACCCTGATTGGAGCGCGGCGAGGAAGGCGCGACGAAGCGCTCGTCGATCAGCGTGACGGTGATCTTCTCCCAATCCAGCGCGCGCTTCGACAGCACCTGGAAGAAAAGTTTTGGCGTCGAGCCGCCGGAGACGGCGAGGAAGCCCGCGCCTCGTGCCGCAACCGCTGCCGTGAGGCGAGCGCTCACCAGATCGGCGAGTTCCTCGGCCAGCGCGGCGGATGATGCGGCAATGTGCCAGTCGAGTTCGGCCACGGCGCTCACTCGCTCTCGTGCCATGTCCTGCCGTCGCGCTCAATGAGCGCGATGGCCGATGAAGGCCCCCAGGTGCCGGCCGTATAGCCCTGCGCCTCCTGCCGGTTGTCCTCCCACGACTTCTGGATGGGATCGATCCATTTCCACGCCGCCTCGACCTCGTCTCGGCGCATGAACAGCGTCTGGTTGCCGCGCACGACATCCATGATGAGGCGCTCATAGGCATCCGGATTGCGGCCGGCGAAAGTGTCGGCAAAGCTGACGTCGAGCGGGATGGGTCTGAGCCGCATGCCGCCCGGTCCCGGATCCTTGATCATGATGAACTGCTTGACGCCTTCATTCGGCTGCAGCCGGATGACCAGCTGGTTGGCCATGATGTTGCCGGCGCTGTCGCCGAAGATGTTGTGGGGAATCTGCTTGAATTCGATCACGATCTCGGAGACGCGCGAGGCGAGCCGCTTGCCGGTGCGCAGGTAGAAGGGAACGCCTGCCCAGCGCCAGTTCTCGATCTCCGCCTTGATGGCGACGAAGGTTTCGGTGCGGCTTTCCTTGTTGCCGAGTTCCTCGAGATAGCCCTTCACCGCGCCGTTGGCCGATGCGCCGGCCTTGTACTGGCCACGCACGGTCGTTTTCGGCGCCTCGTTCCCGTTGATGCGCTTCAGGGAATTCAGGACCTTCAGCTTCTCGTCGCGCACCGCATCGGCGTCCATGGACGAGGGCGGCTCCATGGCGACGAGGCAGAGAAGCTGCAGCATGTGGTTCTGCACCATATCGCGCAGCGCGCCGGCCTTGTCGTAATAGGTGATGCGGTCTTCGAGACCCACGGTCTCGGCGACGGTGATCTGCACGTGATCGACATGGGCGGAGTTCCACAGCGGCTCGTAGAGCGCGTTGGCGAAGCGCAGCGCCATCAGGTTCTGCACGGTCTCCTTGCCGAGATAGTGGTCGATGCGGAAGATCTGCTGTTCCGCGAAATTGTGCCCGATGACGTCGTTGAGCTCCTTTGCCGAGGCGAGATCGCGGCCGATCGGCTTCTCGACCACGATGCGCGACTGCGGCGTCACGAGCTGGTGCTCCCGCAGATGCTGGGAGATGTCGCCGAAAAGCTGCGGCGCGACCGCCATGTAGAAGACGCGCACGCGGTCGCTCTGGCCGATCTCCTTCTTCAACGCCGCGAAACCGTCGCCCGACATGGCGTCGACGGTCACATAGGTGAGGCGCTTGAGGAACGCGTCGACCTCCTTCTTGTCCAGCTCGTCGGCCTTGACGAAATCCTTGAGCGCCTTGTGGGCAAAGTCCCGGAACTGCTGGTCGGTCAGCTTGCTGCGCGACGCGCCGATGATGCGCGTCGGTTCGGAAAACTGCCCCGCCACCTGACGGTGATAGAGCGATGGCAGCAGCTTCCTCTCGGAAAGGTCGCCTGTTCCGCCGAAAACGATGAAGTCGAACGGGTCAACGGGTATTGTCTGGCTTGTCATCGTGTTTCCAGTGCCGAGCTGGCTGCGGCGTCGCCAACATATCTAATCGATTTAAAATTGCCAGTGCCAAGGTGTCGCATCTGCGCCCTTGACACTGTTCCCACCGAAAGCTTTGTGAACTGCGATGGTCGATCCGCATTTTGCGCGGCACCATAAAGCGCCGGTTTGGCGGCACAAGGGAGAATTCCATTGAGCGAGCTTTACGTCCCCTTTTTCCGCGAGGTCGCGCAGTGAGCAGGCTGAAGGACAAGGTCGCCATCGTCACCGGCGGCGCGTCGGGTTTCGGCGAAGGCATGGCCCGGCGATTCGCGGAGGAGGGCGCGAAGGTGGTGGTCTGCGACCTCAACGCCAGAGGCGCCGAGCGCGTCGCGGCCGACATCGGAAAGAGCGCCGTGGCGGTGACGACCGACGTCTCGCAGAAGTCCGAATTCGTGGAAATGGTCGAGGTCGCCATGAGCACGTTCGGGCGCATCGACATCATGGTCAACAATGCCGGCTACACGCATCGCAACGGCGACATGCTGGCCGTGTCGGAAGAGGCGTTCGACCTGATCTACGCCGTCAACATGAAGGCGATCTACTACGCGGCGCTGGCGGTGGTGCCCATCATGGAGAAGCAGGGCGGCGGCTCGATCCTGACGACCGCGTCGACGGCCGGACTGAGGCCGCGTCCGGGTCTGACATGGTACAACGCCTCGAAGGGCTGGGCGATCACCGCGACCAAGTCGATGGCGGTGGAACTCGCACCGAAGAATATCCGCGTCAACTGTCTCTGCCCCGTCGCCGGCGAGACCGGCATGCTGGCGCAGTTTATGGGCGAGGATACGCCGGAGCTCCGTGCCAAGTTCCGCGCCTCCATCCCGCTCGGCCGCCTTTCGACGCCGCTCGACATCGCCAACACGGCCCTTTGGCTGGTGTCGGACGAGGCGGAATTCATCACCGGCGTGGCGCTGGAAGTCGACGGCGGGCGCTGTATCTGATCAGGCTGGCGGACAGGGAAGAGTCCTTCCCACTGCGGCACAACGACAAGAAGACGGGAAACGCCATGCACAAGGTCGCCATCAGCGGAACGGGCGTTTTCACGCCGGACGAGATCATCACCAACGCCGAACTCGTCGCGGCCTACAACGCCTACGCGCATCGCCAGAACACGCTGCATGCCGCGGCGATCGAGGCGGGCGAGCGCGAGCCGCTGCAGATGTCGTCGGAGGAATTCATCGTCAAGGCGTCCGGCATCGAGCGGCGACACGTCATGGACAAGGCCGGCGTGCTAGACCCCGGCATCATGCATCCGATGCTGCCGGAGCGCGCCGACGAGGAACTGTCCATCATGGCGGAGATCGGCGTGAAAGCGGCCGACGAGGCCATGCGCAAGGCAAACGTCACCGCCGCTGACATCGACGCGGTGATCTGCGCCGCCTCGAATCATGAGCGGCCCTATCCGGCCATAGCCATCGAGATCCAGCAGGCCCTCGGTATCGAAGGTTTCGCCTTCGACATGAACGTCGCCTGCTCGTCCGCTACCTTCGCCATGCAGGCGGCGGCCGACATGATCCGGTCGGGCTCCGCCCGCGCCATTCTCATCGTCAATCCGGAAATAACCTCCGGGCATCTGGAATGGCGCGACCGCGACTGCCATTTCATCTTCGGCGACGTCTGCACGGCCTCCGTCCTCCAGCGCGGGGATCTGGTGACCAGCGACAACGCCTGGGAAATCGTCTCCACCCGCTGCCTGACCGAATTCTCCAACAACATCCGCAACAACAACGGCTTTTTGCGCCGTTCGCATGAGGGCCACATGGCCGACCGCCGCGACATGCAGTTCCGGCAGGAGGGCAGAAAGGTCTTCAAGCAGGTCGTGCCGATGGTTGCCGGGATGATGCTGGCGCATCTTTCGGACGAGAAGATCGCGCCCGAAAACCTGTCGCGCATGTGGCTGCATCAGGCCAACAAGGGCATGAACGACCTGATCGGCGCCCGCGTTCTCGGCCGCGAGCCGAGCCGGGCCGAGCAGCCGAACATACTTCAGGACTACGCCAATACATCCTCGGCGGGGTCGATCATCGCCTTCTCGAAGTTTTCGGACGACCTGCCTTCAGGCGCGCTCGGCGTCATCTGCTCCTTCGGCGCAGGCTATTCCGTCGGCAGCGTCATTGTCCGGAAGGTGTAGCGGTTCAGATACGATCCCTCAGCGCATACCAGTTGAGCGCGAGGAAGAGCAGCGGCGCGCGGAAACGCCGGCCGCCGGGAAAGGCGGGGATTTTGATATCCTCGAACAGTTTGAGCCGGTCGCGATTGCCTGAAACGGTCTCGGCGTAGAGTTTCCCGACGAAGTTGGAGAGCATCACGCCATGGCCGGAATAGCCGCCGACCGAAATGACGTTGGGCATCACCTCGCGCACGAAGGGCTTGCGCGGCATGGTGATGCCGACATAGCCGCCCCAGCCATGGGTGATCTCGACATCCTTCAGCGCCGGGTAGATTTCCGCGATCTGTCGCCTGATCTGGTCGGCAATGTCCTTCGGGTCGCTGACGGCATAGATCTCGCGGCCGCCGAACAGCAGGCGACCGTCCTTCGTCTTGCGGAAGTAGCGCACAACGAAGCGGGAATCGTCCACCGCCTCGCCGCCGGGCAGCACCGGGCTGTCCGCGCCGAGCGGCACCGTCGCGCCGATGAAGGAGCCGATCGGCATGACATGCGCGGCGCTGACCGGCTCCAGATCGCCGCCATAGGCGTTGACGGCGACGAGGCATTTGTCGGCCGTGATGATGCCGCGCGGCGTGCTGACCAGAACCTTGCCGCCGTCCGACGCGATGCCGGTCGAACGCGTGTTCTCGAAGAGATGCGCGCCGGCGGCCGCCGCGACGCGCGCAGTCCCCACCACCAGTTTCATCGGATGGATATGGCCGGTGCCCATGTCGCGCGTGCCGCCATAGTAGCAGGTCGAACCGAGCCGCTCGGCCGTCTCCTTCGCGTCCATGAAGCTGATGTGCGGATAGCCGAAGCGCGTCGCCATGATCTCGGCATGCGCCTGATAGTGCTTCAGATAGCGTGGCTTGTGCGCCACCGACATCTGGCCGGGCACGTACTCCATGTCGATGCCGTTCGCGGCTGCGAATTCCAGCACATGCGCCTTCGCTTCCTCGGCGAGGTCGAATAGCGCCTTGGCGCGGGTGAAGCCGTACTCGGCTTCCAGTTCCTCGGCCCAGGCGCGCTGCCCGGTGCCGAACTGGCCGCCATTGCGTCCCGACGCGCCGTCGCCGAAGCGGTGCGCCTCGATCAGCGCCACGTCGACGCCGGCCCTGGCGAGATGCGCCGCCGCCGAAAGCCCGGTGAACCCGCCGCCGATTATGACGACATCGGCTCGCCGGTCGCCGTCCAGCGCCGGGTATTCGGGCCGTTCGCCTGTGGTCGCCTCGTACCACGAGTAGCCGGGGGAGATAGGGGATTGGTAGGGCATGGTGCTAGGGGAGTAGGGGAGTAGGGGAGTAGGGGAGTAGGGGAGTAGGGGAAGATTAGGTCTTGGCGAGTTTTCGCAATAGCAGACGTAATAGCTTGCCTACACTTTCACTGCTTGTCAGGAGTGGCGCTATCGAGCCGTTGGCGGCTACCCCGACACGGTCGGCAATCAGCAGATGCGTTTCGAGCTCCTTGAGAGATCCTTGAGCAATCCTGAGAAACTGAAGGTAGGAACCGCGATGCTCGCGGCCGTAGCCTTCTGCAATGTTGGCCGGCACGGAAGTGGCCGCCCGTCGAACTTGACTGGTCAGACCATACAGTTCTTCCTTGGGCCAGGATCTGGTCATGGAGTACACGCCAACTGTCAGATCCATCGCCTGCTGCCAGACCACAAGGTCTTGATAAGAACCGGCTCTGCTGGTCATTTCCCCTACACCCCTACTCCCCTACTCCCCTACACCCCTACTCCCCTACACATTCAGCAACAAATACTCCCGCTCCCACGGGCTGATCACTTCCATGAACGTCTCGAACTCGGCGCGCTTGATGGCGACGTAGGTGGAGACGAAGCCGTCGCCGAGCATGTCGCGCAGTTCCTGGTCGGCCTCGAAAAGGTCGACCGCTTCCAGCAGGCCGCGCGGCAGGTCGATCTCGTCCTCGTTGGCGGTGGTCAGCACCGGTTCTTCCGGCTGCAGCTTGTTCTTCAGGCCGATGAGGCCACAGGCGAGCGAGGCCGCGAGCGCCAGATAGGGATTGGCGTCGGAGGATGGGATGCGGTTCTCGACGCGCCGTGCCGCCGGGTCCGAGCGTGGCACGCGGAAAGCGGTGGTGCGGTTGTCGTAGCCCCATTTGTTGTTGACGGGCGCAGAGGCGGCCTGCGTCAGCCGGCGATAGGAGTTCACATAGGGCGCGAACATCACCAGGGCGTTCGGCACATGCGCCTGCATGCCGCCGATGAAGTGGCGGAACGCATCCGTCTCCACGCCGTCCTCTCCGGAAAAGATGTTCTTGCCGGTCTTCTTGTCGATCACCGACTGGTGGATGTGCATGGCCGAGCCCGGCTGGCCCTGGATCGGCTTCGCCATGAAGGTGGCGTAGGTGTCGTGCTTCATCGCGGCTTCGCGGATGGTGCGCTTGAACATGAACACCTGATCCGCGAGCTCGACCGGATTGCCGTGACGCAGATTGATCTCGAGCTGGCCGGCGCCTTCCTCGTGGATCAGCGTGTCGATCTCGAGGCCCTGGCTTTCGGAGAAATGGTAGATGTCGTCGATGAGTTCGTCGAACTCGTTGACGCCGGCGATCGAATAGCCAGCGCCGCCCGCGATCGGGCGTCCCGAACGGCCGACCGGCGGAGCAAGAGGATAGTCCGGGTCCGGGTTCTTGCGCACCAGATAGAACTCGATCTCCGGCGCGACGACAGGCCTGAGGCCGGCCTTGTCATAGGCCGCGACGACGCGCTTCAGCACGTTGCGCGGCGTGAAGCCGACGGAGCGGCCGTCCTGATGGACGAGGTCGCAGATCACCTGCGCCGTCGGGTCCTCCTCCCACGGCACGACGGATAGGGTGGAAAGGTCCGGCACCAGCTTCAGGTCGCCGTCGTCCTCGGGATAGGAGAAGCCGTTGCCGTCTTCCGGATAATCGCCGGAAATGGTCATCATGAAGGGCGCGGAGGGCAGCGCCAGCGAGGTGTTCGAGGTGAACTTGCTCGACGGCATCATCTTGCCGCGCGCCACGCCGGCCTGATCCGGCGTGATGCATTCGATGTCCTCGATGCTGCGCCATTCCAGCCATTCGGCGGCTTCGCGCCAGTTTTTCACACCTCGGAGGTTCTTGACGAATTGGGGCGTGCGCGAACGCCCCCCACGTATCGACGGGCGCACTTCCTTCTTCGCGGGCGGCATCAATCACCAGTTCGTTGCAGATGCAGGACTATAACCTTCGCCGGCAGCGAAAGGGAAGGGCGTCCCCCCGCCGAGCTTATTGCCCGCGCCGAACCAGCCGGTCGATGACCGGCTGAAGCCGTTCCGGCGTGATCGGTTTGGCCACGACCGCATCGACGAACGAAGGCAGCGACAGGCTTTCGACCGATCCATTGCGGTTGGACAGCATGATGACGCGCGGCGTGCGCGTCTCGCTCGTCCGTTGCAGAGCGGCGATGTCCTCCATGAGGCAATCGCAATCGCGGTTCTCGACGCCGCCGTCGAGGATGATGAGGCGCGGCCGGCTGGACCGTAGGTGTCCGGATGCCTTTTCGATGCTTTCCGACTGCGCACGCAATCCGCATCGGTGCACGATCTCGGAAACGACCACCTGGTTGATGCGGGAGCGCGCCACGACGAGCACCTGGCCGTTGTCGGTTTCGAGACGCGAGCTCATTGCCACCAACCTCGCGTGGTGCACCGGATTTTTCCCGCGGCGCCTTGCCGACGAAATGCAACGAGCGCTGCCACGGTCCGGTTCATGCCGCAAGGCTATGCGAGCCCCGGAATGAACTCAACGGGCAGTTTGACGCGCGGTCGGAGGCGGGTGGAAAAGAAACCGCGGGCCGGTGTCTCCGGCCCGCGGCTGAGGAAGCGATCGTCTGGTGCGATCAGACGGCCTGCGGCTGGGCGACGACCACCGGGATCAGCAGGTCGCCCCAGTTGCCGTTGCCGCCGTGGTGCCGCGCCGAGCGCACGAGTTCGATCGAGACGCCGGCGTCGACGGCCTTCATCACCGCCTGATTGAGTCGATGCAGGTCGTTCGCCACCATGCGGATCATTGCCTGCTGATCGTCCGACATCGAGGAAGCCTGCTCCTCGGCGCGTTCCTTGACTCGTGTCCTTGGGGTCATCTCCAGTCTCCTTTCCGGGATTTGCCTGATGCGCCGGAGGCCGCCGCGCGGCCTCCGTCACATGTCCTTTATTCCGCCGCGTCCTTGTATTCCGCCGTGTCCTTGAACTGGGCGTGTTCGGTCGATTCATGCATGGCGGTGGTCGACGACTTGCCGCCGGTGATCGCCATCGACACGGCATCGAAATAGCCCGTGCCAACCTCGCGCTGGTGCTTGGTCGCGGTGTAGCCGTTGGCCTCGGCGGCGAACTCCGCTTCCTGCAGCTCCGAATAAGCCGCCATCTGGCGGTCCTTGTAGCCGCGCGCCAGTTCGAACATGCCGAAGTTCAGCTGGTGGAAGCCGGCCAGCGTGATGAACTGGAACTTGTAGCCCATCGCGCCCAGCTCGCGCTGGAACTTCGCGATGGTCGCGTCGTCCAGATTCTTCTTCCAGTTGAACGAGGGCGAGCAATTGTAGGCGAGCAGTTTTCCAGGATGCGCCTTGTGCACGCCTTCCGCGAAGCGGCGGGCCTGTTCGAGGTCGGGCTTGGAGGTTTCGCACCAGATCAGGTCGCAATAGGGCGCATAGGCGACCGCACGCGCGATGCACGGCTCCAGCCCGTTCTTCACCTGATAGAAGCCTTCGACAGTGCGGCCCGCATCGTAGTCGACGAAGGGCTGGTCGCGCTCGTCGATGTCGGAGGTGAGCAGCTTCGCCGCTTCCGCGTCGGTGCGGGCGATGACCAGCGTCGGCGTGCCCATCACGTCCGCCGCCAGACGCGCCGCATTGAGGTTGCGGATATGCGCGGCGGTGGGGATCAGCACCTTGCCGCCGAGATGGCCGCACTTCTTCTCCGAAGCGAGCTGGTCTTCGTAGTGGACGCCGGCCGCGCCCGCCTCGATGAAGGCTTTCATGATCTCGAAGGCGTTGAGCGGGCCGCCGAAGCCGGCTTCGGCGTCCGCGACGATCGGCGCGAACCAGGTGTCGACCGAAAGGCCCTTGCCTTCGGAGGTCTCGATCTGGTCGGCGCGTTGCAGCGTCTTGTTGATGCGCTTGGCGAGTTCCGGCGCGGCATTGGCCGGATAGAGCGACTGGTCGGGATACATTGCGGAAGCCGTGTTGGCGTCGGCCGCGACCTGCCAGCCCGAGAGATAGATCGCCTTCAGGCCGGCGCGGACCATCTGCATGGCCTGATTGCCGGAAAGCGCGCCCAGCGCGTTGACGAAGTTCTCCTCGTGGATGAGCTTCCAGAGCCGGTTCGCGCCCATCTCGGCCAGACTGTATTTGATCTCCACGGAGCCGCGCAGACGCTTCACATCCTCTGCCGTGTACGGACGCTCGATGCCGTCGTAGCGGCCCTTCGGCGCATTGGGAACGAGATTGTAAAAATCGGTCATATCGGTCTGCCTGCTCTCTGGTACGTGTCTATGACTACGGTTCAGCCGCTGCGATTGCCGCGTTGGCTTGTGACGCAATTTACATTGCAGCGCAAAAGAGGCCAGATTTTCTTGCGATATTGCCCGAAAAATCGGGAAAGCCTGTATTGAGTTTGACGAGAGGCTGCTGTAAAAATGTCAAAAATGTAAATTGCCACGCAGCACCAAATGTGTCACGGTTTGTAAAGAGCGGTTCGAAGTGGCTGAGCAGAAGATTTTCGCCGGTCCCCGCGTCCGCCGCATCCGCAACGGTCTAGGCCTGACCCAGACCGCCATGGCCGAGGGGCTTGGCATATCGCCCTCCTATCTGAACCTGATCGAGCGCAACCAGCGTCCGCTGACGGTCCAGCTCCTGCTGAAGCTCGCCTCCACCTACAAGGTCGATCCGGCCGATCTCCAGGGCGAGGCGAAAGGTTCCGTCGCGGCGTTGAAGGAAGCCTTCGCCGATCCGCTGCTTGCCGGCGAGCTGCCGGGGGATCAGGAACTGATCGACCTTGCCGATTCCGCGCCCAATGCAGCGGCGGCGGTCGCAAAGCTCTATCGGGCCTATCGCGAGCAGGCGCGGCGGCTGTCGGACCTTTCCGAACTGATGGCGCATGAGGGCAGGGGGGCGCCGCTGGCATCCGCGCATCTGCCCATCGACGAGGTGCGCGACGCGCTGGAAGGCCGCCCGAACCATTTTCCGGCCATAGAGAGCGAGGCGGAAGCTTTCGCGAAACTGCTCGATCCGGGCGAGGATCTGTCCGGCGCGCTGAAGGCATGGCTGAAGCGCGACCACGGCATCGTCGTCCGCGTCCTGCCCGTCGCCACCATGCCGAACTGGCGTCGCCGCTACGACCGCCACTCGCAGCGGCTGTTCATCTCCGAACGGCTCTCGCCTTTCGACCAGTTGCGGGAGGTGGCGATGGAGGCGTCGCTGATCCGCATGTCGGTGGCGATCGCGGCCGAGGTGCAGGCGCTGAAGCTCTCCTCCGACGAGGCGCGGCGGCTCGCCCGCTTCGAGCTGGCTCGATACGCCGCCCATGCCCTCATGATGCCCTATGCCGCCTTTCATCAGGTTGCGGTGCGCGCGCGCTACGACGTCGACGTGCTGCGCTCGCGTTTCGGCGTTTCCTTCGAGCAGGCCGCGATACGCCTCACCACCCTGCGGCGGCAGGGAGCGTCGGGCGTCGCCTTCTTCCTGCAGGAGATAGACAGCGCGGGAAACCGTATCCGGCGCGCCGGCGCATCGGGTTTTCCGCACAACAGCTTCGGCGGCGCCTGTCCCAAGCTCGCAGTCTACGCAGCCTTCTCGCAGCCGGGCCACATTCTGGTGGATGCGGTGGAATCGCCGGACGGGTCGAGATTCCTGACCGTCTCGCGGACGCTGGAAGGCCCGCAGGGCGCGTTCACGGAGCGCCCGCGCCGGACCGCGATGCTGCTGGGTTGCGACATGGCGCAAGCGGTCGAGACGGTCTACGCCGTCGCTTTGCCGGCCCCTGTTTCCGTCCCGGCGCAGCCCGTGCGGAGCGACGCCGCCGTCACCGCCATCGGCCCTGCCTGCCGGTTGTGCGAGCGTGTCGGCTGCCTGTCGCGCGCCGAGCCGCCGGTCACACGCCCGCTCGGCCTCGACGAGATGGTGACCGGGCTGAGCGCGTTCGACTTTCAATAGATGCAGCGCCAACGGCGTCCGGGCGCATTCGCCCTTCCGTTGACACAACATCGCCGCGACGCTGGATCACGCGCATCCCGCGGGGATTGGCTACGCGGTGACGACAGAGCGTGTCGCGCCCGGCAATGCCTGTCGGTGCATCTCCATTCAAAGTCGAGCCATGGCAGACCTCGCCACCAGCGACAGCACGGACAATCCCGCCGCCGGCGGGGAGCGCATCGGCGCGCTGTTCGTCTGCCTGTCGGCGCTGTGCTGGAGTTTTGGCGGCGCGATCGGGCGCTTCATCGAGGACGCTGACGCCTGGACGGTCGTGTTCTGGCGCTCCGCATGGGCGGCTGCTTTCATTTTCGGCTTCATGCTGTGGCGCGACGGTTTTCGCGGCACCATGCGCATCTTCCGTGGCATGGGCGTGCCGGGGATCGTCGTCGCAGCCTGCTTCGCCATAGCCTCGACATGCTTCGTCGTCGCCCTGGGCTACACCACCGTGGCGAACATCCTGCTGATGCAGGCGGGCGTTCCCCTGTTCGCGGCGCTGCTGGCCTGGGCGGTCTTCCGCGAAAAGGTGAGCGGCAAGACCTGGCTGGCCATCGCCGCCGTAATCGCCGGCGTGGGCATCATGGTGTCGGAATCGCTGAGCGGCGCGGTCTCCCCGATCGGTGACGGCCTGGCGCTGCTGATTGCCTGCGCATTCGCCGTCGCCACCGTGACCACGCGCCGCTTCGCCCATGTGCGGATGACGCCGGCCACCTGCCTAGGCACGCTTTTCGCCGCGCTTTTCGGCGCGACGCAGGCAAGCGCCTTTGCAGTTTCGGTTCCGGAAATGGCGCTGCTCTTCGCCTTCGGCGTCCTCAATCTCGGGCTGGGCCTTGCCCTCTTCGCCACGGGCGCGCGCCTCATTCCCGCGGCATTCACCGCGCTACTCGGCACCTTCGAGCCGATCCTGGGACCGGTCTGGGTGTGGCTGATCCATGGCGAGATACCGTCCGGCGCCACCATGCTCGGCGGCACCATCGTGGTCGTCGCGCTGCTCGTCTATCTCGCCTTCGAGTTCCGCCGGCAGGCCATGCCCGCCCGCCCCGGCGTGACCGGCGTGTCCACGCCCCTCTAGGGACAGGCGGCAAGGCGCCGGATACCCCTGTCTATATTGTTGGCATCGCACAATTTTCGCGCTTGTCGCCATCCGCAATCGTTAATAGGCTTGCCTTCAAATCCGGCCGTGAAGGACCGCTGTGCGAGCCGGGAACGATTGAAACAGAGGAGAAACGAATGATCCGCACCGCGCTTCGGCTTTC
This sequence comes from Rhizobiaceae bacterium, assembly GCA_023953845.1. NCBI lineage: Bacteria > Pseudomonadati > Pseudomonadota > Alphaproteobacteria > Hyphomicrobiales > Rhizobiaceae > Rhizobiaceae bacterium. The sequence goes on from JAMLJC010000001.1 coordinate 2,927,876, forward strand.
CGCCGCGACGGCTTTCGCGGCGCTGTTCACGCTGGCCGCCAACGCCCAGGAACGCGTCGTCAACGTCTTCAACTGGTCGGACTATATCGATGACTCGATCCTTGCCGACTTCACCAAGGAAACCGGCATCAAGGTCGTCTACGACGTCTTCGATTCCAACGAGATCCTCGAAACCAAGCTGCTGGCCGGGGGATCGGGCTACGACATCGTCGTGCCGACCGCCAACTTCCTGTCGCGCCAGATCCAGGCTGGCGTCTTCCAGAAGCTCGACAAGTCCAAGCTCCCCAATCTGACGAATATGTGGGACGTGGTCTCCGAACGGACCGCGCGCTACGATCCCGGCAACGAATACTCGATCAACTACATGTGGGGCACGGTCGGGCTCGGCTACAATGTGAAGAAGGTCAAGGACGCGCTCGGCGTCGACTCCATCGACAGCTGGAACGTCCTGTTCGACCCCGAGAACGCCGGGAAGCTCGCGGATTGCGGCATCTACGTCCTCGATTCCCCGAGCGACGTATTGCCGACGGTTCTCAAATATCTCGGCATCGACCCGGACTCGAACTCCCCGGACGATTTCGCCAAGGCCGAAGAGGTCATGATGAAGGTCCGGCCCTACATCCGCAAATTCCATTCCTCCGAATACATCAACGCGCTCGCCAATGGCGACATCTGCCTGGCGGTCGGCTGGTCCGGCGACGTCTTCCAGGCGCGCGACCGCGCGGCCGAGGCGGATCAGGGCGTCGAGGTGGCATACGTCGTGCCGAAGGAAGGCGCGGAAATGTGGTTCGATCAGATGGCCATTCCCGCCGATGCGCCGCATGTCGAGGAGGCGCACGAGTTCCTGAACTACATCATGAAGCCCGAAGTGGTCGCCAAGGCGTCCAATTTCGTCTTCTACGCGAACGGCAATCTGGCCTCGCAGCAGTTCATCGACAAGGAAATCCTCGAAGACCCGGCGGTGTATCCGGATGAAGCGACGCTGAAGAACCTGTTCACGGTCGGCGCCTACGACCCGAAGATCCAGCGGATCGTCACCCGGACCTGGACGAAGATCACCACCGGCCAGTGAGACGACAAAGGCCCGGCTTCTCGCCGGGCTTTCTTCTTGGGACTGAGGGGACGTCATGCAATCACTCGGAAGCATCCGCAGAAGCTTCGCGCCCTGGACCGATCCGGCAGCGAAGCCCTACATCTCCTTCGAAAACGTGACGAAGAAGTTCGGCGACTTCACCGCCGTCAACAACCTGTCCCTGACCATCTTCGAGCGGGAGTTCTTCGCCCTTCTCGGCGCGTCCGGCTGCGGCAAGTCCACCCTGCTCCGGATGCTCGCGGGCTTCGAGGAACCGAGTTCCGGACGCATCCTGCTCGACGGGCAGGATTTGCGCGGCACGCCGCCCTACAAGCGGCCCGTCAACATGATGTTCCAGTCCTATGCGCTGTTCCCGCACATGACGGTCGAGGCCAACATCGCTTTCGGCCTCAAGCAGGAAGGCATGCCCGCCGACCAGATCAGGGCGCGTGTCGCCGAGATGCTGAAGCTCGTCAAGCTGGAGCCCTTCGCCAGGCGCAAGCCGCACCAGCTTTCAGGCGGCCAGCGTCAGCGCGTGGCTCTGGCCCGATCTGTCGCCAAGCGCCCCAAAGTGCTGCTGCTCGACGAGCCGCTCGGCGCGCTCGACAAGAAGCTGCGCGAGGAGACGCAGTTCGAACTGATGGATCTGCAGCAGAATCTCGGCCTCACCTTCGTCGTCGTCACGCACGACCAGGAGGAGGCGATGACCATGGCCGACCGCATCGCCATTCTCGACAAGGGGCAGGTGATGCAGGTGGCGACGCCGGCCGAGATCTACGAGGCTCCGGGCTCGCGCTTCGTCGCCAACTTCGTCGGCAACGTCAACATGTTCGAGGGGAAGGTCGCCGCGCGCGACGCGGACACCGCGCGCATCACGGGGGCGACCGGCGCGGAGATCGTCGTCGCGAACGCCGGCGACGCGGCCGCCGGCAACACGGTGGCTTTCGCGATCAGGCCCGAAAAGATCAGGGTGTCCTCGAAGAAGCCGGACAATGCCGGCGTCAACGCCATGGAGGGCGAGGTCTACGATATCGCCTATCTCGGCGACATGACCATCTACCATGTCAGGCTCTCCGACGGGCAGGTGGTCAAGGCCGCCGCCCTCAACGCCGCACGCGTCACCGACGATCCGCTCACCTGGAACGACCGCGCCTGGATCTCCTTCCAGCCCGATGCGGGCGTCGTGCTGACGCGTTAGAGACATTGCTCTAGGAGGGAAGAATGGCCGAAGCAGCGATCTCCGCGCGCGAGGCGCAAGCCGCACCGGGCGCCTTCAGCAGCATCGTCTCCGCCGTCACCGGCCGGCTGGTCATCGCCATCCCCTATGTGTGGCTGCTGGTGTTCTTCCTCGTCCCCTTCTTCATCGTCTTCAAGATTTCGCTGTCGCAGACGGCGATCGCCATGCCGCCCTATACGCCGGTCATCGGCGTCACCGATTTCTTCGAGAAGATCGGGGAACTGTCCTTCGACAATTATGTCTGGCTGACCGAGGACGCGCTCTACTTCAACGCCTATCTGTCGAGCCTGTGGATCGCCGCCGTCTCGACGCTGCTGACGCTGCTCATCGGCTATCCGATCGCCTACGGCATGGCGCGCGCGCCGGCCACCTGGCGGCCGACCCTGCTGATGCTCGTCATCCTGCCTTTCTGGACCTCGTTCCTCATCCGCGTCTACGCGTGGATCGGCATCCTGAAGCCGGAGGGCCTGCTCAACCAGCTGCTGCTGTCGCTCAACGTCATCGACCAGCCGCTGATCATCCTCAACACCAACACGGCGATCTTCATCGGCATCGTCTATTCCTACCTGCCCTTCATGATCCTGCCGCTCTATTCGGCGCTGGAGAAGATGGACTACACGCTGATCGAGGCCGCCAACGATCTCGGCTGCCGGCCGACCTCGGCGTTCTGGAAGATCACTTTTCCGCTGTCGCTGCCGGGCGTCGTCGCGGGCTGCCTGCTGGTCTTCATCCCTGCCGTCGGCGAATTCGTCATTCCCGATCTGCTCGGCGGCTCGGAGACGCTGATGATCGGCAAGACGCTGTGGAACGAGTTCAACGCCAACCGCGACTGGCCGGTGTCCTCGGCCGTGGCGATCATCCTGCTGCTTCTGCTGGTCGTGCCGATCATGTTCTTCCAGCACTTCCAGGCCAAGGCGCAGGAACAGGGGAGGTGAGGCGATGAACCCGACTTGGAGCCGTTTCAACATCGTCTCGATCGTGCTCGGCTTTGCCTTCCTCTATTTGCCGATCGTCATCCTCGTCGTCTTCTCCTTCAACGAGTCCAGGCTCGTCACCGTCTGGGCGGGTTTCTCGACCAAGTGGTACGTCTCGCTGATGCAGAACCAGGGGCTGCTCGACGCCGCCTGGGTGACGGCGCGGGTCGGCCTGCTGTCGGCAACCTTCGCCACCGTCCTCGGCACGCTCGCGGCGCTGGCGCTCACGCGCTACACCCGATTCCGTGGAAGGGTGCTGTTTTCGGGCATGGTCTTCGCGCCGCTGGTCATGCCGGAGGTCATCACCGGCCTGTCGCTGCTCCTGCTCTTCGTCGCCGTCGGCCTCGACCGCGGCTTCGTCACCGTGACGCTGGCGCACATCACCTTCACCATGTGCTTCGTCGCGGTCGTCGTGCAGTCGCGCCTGATGACCTTCGACCGTTCGCTGGAGGAAGCCGCAATGGACCTCGGCGCGACGCCGGTGAAGACCTTTTTCCAGGTTACGCTGCCCGTCATCCTGCCGGCCATTATTTCCGGCTGGATGCTGGCCTTCACCCTGTCGCTCGACGATCTCGTCATCGCCAGCTTCACGTCCGGTCCGGGCGCGACGACCCTGCCGATGAAGATTTATAGCCAGGTGCGCCTCGGCGTGACGCCGGAGATCAACGCCGCCTGCACCATCCTGATCGGCATCGTCGCGGTCGGCGTGCTGGTCGCTTCGGTGGTCAACAAGCGCCGCGAGGTGCAGCGCGCCCGTGACGAGCAGGCGGCACAGCGCGGATAGCTTTCCAGCGGGCCTGTTTCAGTCGATCTTGCGGGGCAGTGCCGGCGAGATGAACGGTTTCGACCACGTGCCGCCGACGAAGAAGCCGGGCGGCTGTGCGGTCGGCTCCGTCTGGCTGCTGTTCATTATCGTTCCGGTCAGCGCAAGGCCGCGTCCCGCATAGGAAACGACGCCCGAAAGCGCGATCGTGTTCTGCCCCGACCTGATTTCCGCCTGGTCGAGCCGCGCGACATTGGCGGCGATGGTTGCCTTGAGGTCCAGCCGGTCCACGGCGAGGGTGCCTTGCGCGACCTCGTCGAGCGCGAAGAAGCCGCCCTGCTGCGTCTTGGCGACGAATGCCGCGAGATCGATTCCGGGCAGGGTGCCTGCACCGAAATTCGCGGCGAGCGTGCCGCCGAGCGCATCCGTGAAATGGTCCCAGTCGCTCACCGGGCCTTTCAGCATCAGCGAGAAGCCGCCGCGGCTCGCCGGCACCGCGCGAGAAAGGCCGAGCGCCTGCGCGAATGCGCCACCGTCGATATCCGTGGCGCGTATGCTCGTTTCCACCTCGACCCCGTTATCCCGGCGGTCGAAGCGCATTCCCGCCTGGATAGATCCGTCGAATGCGCGCGCATCCGAGACGTCGAAGACGGCCAGACCGTCGCGGATCTGCGCCGTCGCAGCGACGTCCGCGAGCGCGATCTGGCCGGCATTGGCCTGTGCGGCGGACATTCGCAGGTCGAGATTGATCGGGGGGGTGAAATAGGGATCGATCGCGCCTGTCGAGCGCGGATCTCCGTCCGGCGCGAAGGCGGCGAACAGCGCGCCGAGATTGGCCTGCTGCAGCGCAAGCGTGCCGGACAGGGCGGGCCGTGGCGCGTCGAGAACGAGTTCGGCGGCCCCCGTGCCGGTGCTGCCGTTCGCCGTCATCTGCAGGCCTTCGAACTTGATGCGATGGTAATCGCCCTGCACCTGTCCGCGTATGCTCACGGCATCGAGGTCGGGCGAGCCGACGATGCCGGTCTGCGACCATTCCAGCATGCGCCGCAGCGACGAGGTGGAGAAGGCTGCCTCGCCCTGGAAGAAGGGCTGGCTGGACAGGTTGATCGTGCCGTCGAAGGTGGCATTGCCCGGCGCGCCCGCAAAGGCGACATTCGTGCGCGCAGTGCCCCCGGCCAGCAGCAGCATCGGCTCGGTCGAGGACAGTTCGACGATCACCGACTCGCCGCGCCATACGCCCGAAGCGCGCAGCGACCCGCTGCGGTCGAGCCGCGGCCATGAGATGACGCCTTCAAGGGAGCCGACGATCGTCGCTTCGTCCCGCGCGTCGACGATGCTGCCGCTGAAGAACTCGACATCGCCGAAGGGATCGCCCGGCAGGTTCGTCGCGTCGCGGTCATCGGCGTTCTGGGCCATCAGCACCTGTGCGTCCTTGACGGCGTTCGCCATCCTGCCGCCGCCGGGCAGGCGCGGCAGGTAGATGCCGGAGGCGTCGGGCTCCACGCGCAGCACCGGCTTCAGCAACCTCACTTTGGTGAAGTAGATGTCGCCGGTCAGCGCGGCCATGGGCGACAGGCTGATCAGCATCTGGTCGGCCGTCATCACCGGCGGGCCGGGCTGCGTCCACTGCGCCAGCTTCACCCCGTTGAGCACGGCGCGGAACGGAAAAAGCCGGACCTCCGGGTCCGAATCGATCGAGACCTGATAGCCGCTCCAGACGCTGAGCTCGAAGGCGATCCGCTCCTTGACGATCCGCGTCGAGGCGACGAACGGCACGATCACATAGAGGAAGATCGCGACGATCAGCAGGGCGCCTGCGCCCCACAGCGCCGGGCGCGCATTGGATCGGGCAAGCCGGACGATATCGAGAAGCTTCTTCTGCACGCGCGCACACGAGAGCGGTTTGTCGCCGCAGTCAAGTCTTTCAAGGCAATATGGTCCGGCGAAGGCGTGTCCATGCTTCATGCGCCGGGGCGCGCGCATGTCTTGCGGATGGCCGTCGCGCTATGCATAAGGACGCGGCCTAACAGGAGTTTCGCGATGTCAGACACGCCGCTTTGGAGTCCTTCTCAGGAAAAGGTGGCGCAAAGCAATCTGACGGCCTTTGCCGCGAAGGCAGAGCGGATCGCGGGCAGGCCGCTTTCTGACTATGCCGATCTCCACCGCTGGTCGATCGAGGAGCGTGGGGCCTTCTGGTCGCTCGTCTGGGACGAGTTCGGCGTCATCGGCGAGAAGGGCGGGCGCGATCTGGTCGACGGCGACAGGATGCCCGGTGCGCGCTTCTTCCCCGACGCGACGCTGAATTTTGCCGAGAACCTGCTCAGGAAGACCGGGCCGGAGGATGCCATAGTCTTCCGCGGCGAGGACAAGGCCGGGAAGCGGCTGTCATGGGACGAGCTTCACGCGCTGGTCTCGCGGCTTCAGCAGGCGCTGATGGCGGCCGGCGTGAGGGCCGGCGACCGCGTCGCCGCGATGCTGTCCAACAGGCCGGAAGCCGTCGCCGCCATGCTTGCGGTCACGTCGCTGGGTGCTGTCTGGTCCTCCTGCTCGCCGGATTTCGGCGAGCGCGGCGTGCTCGATCGTTTCGGCCAGATCGAGCCGACCGTGTTCTTCGCGGTCGACGGCTACTGGTACAACGGCAAGCCTGTCGACGTATCGGAAAAGGTTGCCGCCGTCGCTTCGCAGCTGCCGGGCGTCAGGAAGACGATCGTCGTCGATTATCTGGGCAAGGCTGATGCCGTGGCGGCGTCGACGCCGCGCGGAGAGTCGCTGGCGGCCGCGATCCGGCCTTTCGCCGCGAAGCCCGTGACCTTCGCGCGCGTCCCCTTCGGCCATCCGCTCTATATCCTGTTCTCCTCCGGCACGACCGGAATCCCGAAATGCATCGTGCATTCGGTCGGCGGCACGCTGCTCCAGCACATCAAGGAGCACCGCCTGCACGGCGACATCCGCGAAGGCGACCGGGTCTTCTACTTCACCACCTGCGGCTGGATGATGTGGAACTGGCTGGTGTCGGGCCTCGCATCCGGCGCGACCCTGCTGCTCTTCGACGGCTCGCCTTTCGCGCCGAACGGCAATGTCCTGTTCGACTATGCCGACGCAGAGAAGATGACCTATTTCGGCACCTCGGCGAAATTCATCGACGCGCTGCGCAAATCCGGGCTGGAGCCGAAGAAGACACACGATCTCTCCACTGTGCGCACGATCTCGTCGACCGGCTCGCCGCTGGCCCCGGAAGGCTTCCGCTTCGTCTATGACGGCATCAAGGAGGACGTGCATCTGGCCTCGATCTCCGGCGGCACCGACATCGTGTCGTGCTTCGTCCTCGGCATCCCGACCCTGCCGGTGTGGACGGGCGAGATTCAGGGCGCGGGCCTCGGCATGGCCATGGACGTCTGGGACGACGACGGCAAGCCGGTGCGCGGCGAAAAGGGCGAACTGGTCTGCACCAGCGCCTTCCCGTCCATGCCCGTCATGTTCTGGAACGATGCGGACGGCGCCAAGTATCGAGGGGCCTATTTCGAGCGCTTCGACAATGTCTGGTGTCATGGCGATTTCGCCGAGTGGACGGCGCATGGCGGCATGATCATCCACGGGCGCTCCGACGCCACGCTGAACCCCGGCGGCGTGCGCATCGGCACGGCGGAGATCTACAATCAGGTGGAGCAGATGCCGGAGATCGCTGAAGCGCTCTGCATCGGGCAGGATTTCGACAACGACGTGCGCGTCGTCCTGTTTGTGCGGCTGGCGGACGGCGTGACGCTCGACACGGATCTGGTGGAGCGGATCAAGCGCAAGATCAGGACCGGCGCCAGTCCCCGCCACGTGCCGGCGAAGGTGGTCGCCGTGCGCGACATTCCTCGCACCAAGTCCGGCAAGATTACCGAGCTCGCCGTGCGCGACGTGGTGCATGGCCGCGCGGTGAAGAACAAGGAGGCGCTCGCCAATCCCGAGGCGCTGGAGCTGTTCCGCGATCTGCCGGAGCTTGCCGGCTGACGGGCACCGGCATGGTTAGGAAAGCGTCACCTTCGAATTTACCGAGATTTCACAGGTGATACACATTCCTAAATTTTCGCGGCGGACGTTAACCGGTCGGTAACAGATGCGTCCGATATTCGTGCGTGAACTTAAGGAATTCTTGCTTTGGCTTGGAAACCTTTCGCCGACCGCGTGACAGCATTCTGACTCCAGGCGCCTCTTGCAGGCGCCTTCTTTTTTCGATGGCTGCGTCGCCCGCGTCAAAGCGAGGATGTCTGATCCTTCGCCAGTGCGCTGGACAGGATGATGACCGGCACCGTCGCCGTGGCGATGATGACCAGCGCCGCCGCTGCGCCGTCCTGCGGCGCGGCCCGCGACGCCTGCTCGTAGACATAGGTGGCGAGCGTGCCGAAGCCGAACGGCCTTAGCAGGATCGTCGCGGAAAGCTCCTTGACGGTGTCCACGAAGACGAGGACCAGCGCCGTCAGGATCGCTGGCTTCAGCAACGGCAGGATCACGGTCGCCGCGCTTGCTCCGGGCGAGCGGCCGAGGCTGCGCGCCGCCTCGTCGAGATTGGGCGGAAGCTTTTCCAGCCCCGAACGGATTGCGCCTTCGGCAAGCGCGATGAAGCGTATCGTGCAGCCAAGCACGACGGCTGCCGCCGTGCCCGAGGTCAACAGCCCGGTCGAGAGGCCGAACTCCGCCCGCATCAGCGCATCGAGCCCGTTGTCGAAGCGGGTGAGGCCGATGAAGAGACCGAGGCCCAGAATGCCGCCGGGCAGGGCGTAGCCGACCGAGGCCAGCCGCACCAGAAGGTTCATGCCCGCGGAGCGCGCGACGCGCATGCCGTTCACCAGCATAAGCGCGGCGCAGACGGTCAGTACCGCTGTCGCCGTCGCCGTCGCCACGGAGGTCACGAAGGCTGAGGCGAGTTCGGGCGCCGCGAACTGCTCCAGGCGGCGCAACGCATACTGTCCGAAGACGAAGACGGGGATGCCGAAGCCGACGAGGATCGGCGTCAGCGTCGCGGCCAGCACGGCGAAACCGCGCCAGCCGGCGAGCCGGACGCGCGGATGACGCGCCTTGAGCTGCGTGGCGCGGGTGTTGTGAAAGCGCTGCCGTTTGCGGCTCTGCTGCTCGATCAGCATGAGAAAGACCACGAGCACGAGCAGCAGCAGCGCCACCTGCGCGCCGCCTTCCAGACTGCCGCGGTTGAGCCAGGTCGAATAGACGGCGAAGGTCAGCGTGCGCACGCCCAGATATTCCGAGGCGCCGATGTCGTTGATCGTTTCCATGAGCACCAGCGCGACGCCGGCAATGATGGCGGGCCGCGCCACCGGCAGCAGAATCCGCAGGAACACGCGCATCGGCCGCGCGCCGAGCGTTCGCGCGACGTCGCCTATGTTGCGTCCCTGCATGAGGAAGACGATGCGGGTGGTGAGATAGACATAAGGGTAGAGCACCGAAATGAGCACCAGCGCGGCGCCCCCGGTCGAGCGGATGTCGGGGAACCAGTAGTCGCGGATCGTCTGGAAGCCGAACAGGCCGCGGATCAGGCTCTGCACCGGACCTGAATAGTGAAAGAACTCGGCGAAGGCATAGGCCGCGAGATAGGCCGGAACGGCCAGCGGCAGCACCAGCGCCCACGAGACGACCCTGCGCAATGGAAAATCGAAGGCGACCACGGCCCATGCGGCAAGGACGCCGATGAAGGCCGTCCCGATCGCCACCAGCGCAAGCAGCACGATCGTCGTCATCGCGGCGGCGGGCAGCACGTTGCGGACGAGATGCGGCCAGTCGCTTCCCGAGCCCGTCAGCGCGATTGCCGCGAGCGACGCCAGCGGCAGAAGCACGATCGCGGCGATGACGACGGCGATCGCCACGCTCCCGCGATGCGCGCTGCGCCGCGCCGGCGGCCGGCGGTCGATCGCGTCGCCCGGCGGCGTCCCCGCATCTGTTGTCCGCGATTGCGCGATCATGCCACTGTTTCAAACGGCAAAGGCCGGACCCGAAGGCCCGGCCTGGATTGGCTGGATGATGGCGCCTCGCTCAGCTGCTCGGGCCGTCATCGAGGCCGACGCGGTCGACCATTTCCGACGCCGCCTTGCGGTTCTTGGCGATGTCTGCCAGCGACAGCGTGTCGGCCTTGAGTTCGCCGAAGCCCTTGACCGTCTCAGAGGCTTCGAGACCCGGCTCCACCGGATATTCGTAGTTCTTCTCGGCGTAGATCTGCTGCGCCGCGTGGCCGGACAGGAATTCGATGAGCTTCACCGCATTGTCCTTGTTCGGAGCGTGCTTGGCGAGCGCGGCGCCGGAGATGTTGACATGGGTACCGCCGGTTTCCGTGAAGGTCGGGAAGAGCACGTTGATGGCGTTGCCCCACTCCTTCTCCTTCGGGTCCTTCTCGTTGTTGCGCATCAGGCCGACATAATAGGTGTTGCCGAGCGCGATGTCGCATTCGCCGGCCGCGATGGCTCCGGCCTGCGGGCGGTCGCCGCCGTCGGGCTTCTTGGCGAGGTTTGCCTTGAGGCCCTTCATCCACTCCTCGGTCTTCTCCGGACCCCAATGGGCGATTGCCGCCGAGAACAGGGCGAGGTTGTAGTCGTGCTGGCCGGAGCGCATGCAGATCTTGCCCTTCCACTTCGGATCGGCCAGATCCGCATAGGTGATCGCGGTGTCCGTCACGCGGTCCTTCGAGGCGTAGATGACGCGGGCGCGCTTGGTCAGGCCGAACCAGTGGCCTTCCGGATCGCGATATTCGGCGGAGATGTTCTTGTTGACGATCTCGTCCTCGAGCGGCTGGGTGATGCCCTTCTCCTTGGCGGCCGTCAGGCGGCTGATGTCGACGGTCATGATGACGTCGGCGGGGGAGTTCTCGCCTTCAGAGGCGATGCGCTCCTCCAGCCCCTTGTCGAGGAACAGCACTTCCGTCTGGATGCCGGTTTCCTTGGTGAACTCGTCCAGGACCGGCTTGATCAGTTCCGGCTGGCGATAGGTGTAGATGTTCACCTTGCCGTCCGCCAACGCCGCGCCGGCGGTGGTGCTGGCCAATGCCAGCGCGACGAATTGCAGGAGCCGTTTCATGTTTATTCCACCTCCTTGGGCCGTAGCCTTGAAACCTTCGGTTTCCATTCAGGAAACACGGGGCTTATTGCCGAACGACGCATGAGGGTCAAGTGAAAGTCCAATGATTTCAACTGTTTAGAAGAATTCCAAACTGGATGAAATCATACAGCTTATCAAAGGCTTAATACTCGCCCCCGGAACCCGGCCTCCGGCGTTCACGAGAAGGTGTATGCATTATGTCGTTATTCCGCGAGAACGCGCGTTGACGGGAAGGTCACTTCGACCAGCGTGCCTTCGCCGGGTGTCGAATAGATCGAAAATTTCGCGCGATTGGCCTCCACCATCGCCTTGGTCAGCGGCAGCCCGAGGCCGGTGCCATCGCCGCGGCCGCGTTTCAGCGCGTTGACCTGCTTGAAGGGTTTCAGCGCCTGCTCGATCTCTGCCTGCGTCATGCCGACGCCGGTGTCGCGCACCCGCATCACCACCTCGCCGTTCGGCTCGTGCGCGGTCGAGACGATCACCTGCCCGCCGGCCTGCGTGTAGCGTACGGCGTTCGAAAGGATGTTGAGCGCGATCTGGCGCACGCTGCGCAGGTCGGCCACGACTTCCGGCAGTTTCGAGGCGAGCGTGGAGCGGATGATGACGCGCTCGCGGTTGGCCTGCGGCTGCATCATCGCGACCGTCTCGGCCAGCGCGTCGTTCAGCGCCACCGCCTGATAGTCCATTTCCTGCTGGCCGGCCTCGATCTTCGAGATGTCCAGCAGGTCGTTGACCAGATCGAGCACATGGTTGCCGGAGCGATTGATGTCGCGCAGATAGTCGCGGTAGCGATCATTGGCGACCGGCCCGAACTTCTCATCCAGCATCAGTTCGGAAAAGCCGATGATGGCGTTGAGCGGCGTGCGGATCTCGTGGCTGACGCGGGCGAGGAAATCCGACTTCTGGGTGGATACGCGCTCGGCTTGCGCGCGGGCCTGCGTCAGCTCCTCTTCGGCCCGCTTCCACGGCGTGATGTCGCGCAGCACCGCGCAATATCCGCCGTCGCCCGGCAGCTTGCCGATGGTCATGAACAGCGGGATGAAGCGCCCCTGCGCCTCGCGGCCGATCACCTCGCGCCCGTCATTCAGCACGCTGGCGACGCCGTTGTCGGAAAGGCCGGAAAGATAGTCGCGCGCCGCCCGCTGGCTTTCGATGGCGAAAAGCGAGGCGAAGGGTTTTCCGACGATCTGGTCGTCGTCATAGCCGAACAGCGCCTCGGCCGGCCGGCTGATCGAGCGCACCATGCCGTCATTGTCGATGAGAACGACGCCATCGGTCGCCGTGTCGAGGATGGTCCTCAGCTCGGCGAGCCGATCCTTGAGCTGCTGCTGTTCGGCATCGGGCGCGGCGGGCGCGGGCACGGGCTGGCGCACGAGCGTCAGAAGCAACGCCTTGCCGCCGAGCCACGGCACGGATTGGAGATGGGCGTTGACCGGAATCTCCTCGCCGCCGCGCGTCCTGAGGGCGACGCTGCTGTCTCCCTCCGAGCGGTCTTCCGCCGGGCCGGAGAGCAGCACGTCTATGCCGCCGGCCTCTGCCAGTTCCCCGATCGAGCCGTAGCCGGTGAGGCTGAAGAAAGCGTCGTTTGCATAGTGCAACATGTCGCCGGCATGGATGAGCACCGGGATGGGCAATTGCGCGAGAATGGACGTATCCGCGCGCCTTTCGGCGAAGGCTGACGGCGTGAAGCCGTCGAGCTTCAGCGGCGGCGCAGCGACGGACTGCGGAACCGTCTCCGTCGTCGCCTGCGTCTCCGACGCCGTCTCGGCCGTTGCCGATTCCGGCGCGGCCGCGGCGAGGGTCGCTTGCGATGCAGCGGATTCGTCCCCGGCGTCCTGCGCCTCCGGCGCGGCGGCGAAATCAAGCAGCGAGCGTGAGGCACGGTCCTTCGGGACGGTCACTTCCGGCTCGCGCGCCGTGCTGTCCTCGCGCGAGACGGCTTCGTCCGCCATGGTCGGCGCGGCTTCGTCCAGCGCGCTCTCCGTTGCCGGCTCTCCTGTTTCGTGATCGTCGCCCAAAGCGTCGAGGTCGGCGGTGGTGGCGTCGGGATCGACAAAGGTTCCCGTGTCCGTTGGTTGCGCGTCCGGCCCGACCGTGATCGTCGTTTCGTCGCTTTCAGCCCCGGCCATGCGCTCATCGGTTCCGGCGACGTCCACGGGGGTTTCGACCGTCTCGTCGCGCTCGATCCCGACCGGCGCCTGCGCGGCAAACCACTGGGGCGCGTCGGTCGCGGCGACGGTGCGGACAGGCGTCTCGTCGGAGACGGGTGGTGTCGCTTCCGTCTGTCCGAGGGGAGTTTCACCCAGTTCCGACAAAGCGGCCGGCTGAATGTCGTCTTCCTGGAGCACGGCGGCATCAAAAGTTTCCGGGACACCCGAAACGGAGGTTCCCGCACCATTCATCGTGTCCGCGGACACATCCTCAGCGGCGGTCGCGTCGCCCGTTTCGATCTCCGCCGGCGCGCTCGCGCGCTTCAGCTGTTCGCCGATCTCGCGGAAAGCGTTGCGCTCCACCGGCGTCAAGCCCTTGTCGGACGGAGGCTGGCGATGCTCGGCCAGGCGGATGACCTTGTCGCTGTAGCGGCGCTCCTGCTTCGGCGCGATCTCCAGCGCCGGCACTTCACCCTGGAACGGATCGGCCGGGAGATCGGCCGCAGCCGGGGCCGGCGCCTCGGGTTCCTGCGCGGCTTCGGGCTCCGCCGATCCCTTGCCGGCGAGCTTCAGTCCGACCGCATTGGGATCGATCACCGCGTCGGCCACGCGCACGACGCCGAAGCCGCGAAATCCCTCGAACTGCCGTTCGCGGCCATAGGCCGGAAGGGCGGCGAGATCGACGGGCGCCTTCAGATCCGTCCCGGCGATCGGCCAGAAGACGGAACGGCCCGACCATGTGTCGCGGCGCTCCAGCAGTCCGGCGATCTCGCCGTCCGGATCGAGCCCGAGACGCGCGGCGATTTCTGCAAAGCTGCTGCCCGTGACGTCGCCCGCGGCGGCGCCGACGGCGGCTATGAACTCCGGCGAAATGGCGCTGAAACGGCCTTCTGCATCCGTGCGCCAGACGAAACGCACCGGCGCCGAATCCCGGTCGATGGCGATCGGATCGGTCTGCGCGCCCGGCGCGGCGCGGTCGCTGAAATACCAGCTGTCGTGCTGGGAGCCTGTGCCTGCGACGCCGTCGGGTTCGGTTGGCGCGGCCGTATCCGCAGCGGCGTCGGCCTCCTCCCGATCGTCTTCCTGTCGTTGCGCTTGGTCATCGGACAGGATGAGCGCCGGCGACGGCGGTTCTGCGTGATCCTCCGCATCCTCGACCGCCGGCTGTTCGGGCGGCGGCGCCACCGTCGTCGTCTGCTCCCAACCAGGCAGGTCGCCGCCGGTTGCCTCTCCCGCCATGCCCTGCGAATCGTCGATCGCGGCGAGCGGCACGTCGTCGTCCTGTTCGGCCGTGCCTTCGTCGACGGTGATCAGCAGATAGCGCGCCGGCTCTTCGGCGAGCCGCGCGAAACCCACCGGCATGGCGCGGCTGCCAGCCCGGACGATGCGCTTCAGCACGCGTTCTCCCCGGGCATCGGTCACGAGCTTCCCAAGCAGTTCCGGTCCGAGCCCGAGATCGCCAAAACCTTGCGTCGCCGCCAGAACCCCGCCGCTTCCGTCGAGCATCGCGACATAATTGCCGGGCTCCTCGAAGCCGCCGATCGCCCGCGCGGCGCTTTCCGCCTCATCGCGTGAGGAAAACTTTGGCGCCGGTGAGACCAGCATGATCGCCGCCTCGCCGCCGGGCAGGGTAAGACTTGTGGCGCGCAATGCGGTCGTCTGGCTGATCATGCCGGCTGCGAGCCGGACGGTGACCGGCCGGTCGCTTCCGATCGAGGGGTATCCCGATATGCCTTCGATCTGGCGTTTCGCCGAACGGCTGAGACCGGAGCCCGCGCCAATCGCCGCTTCGATGCCCGAAAAGCCCAGCAGCGCGCCGCCTGCGCCGTTGCACCAGATCACCTGCCCGAGGTCGCTCGTCAGGATCACGATGCCGTCGCCTGCGGCAAAATGGCCACGCACCTCGTCGATGGCGGCGATGTCGATGAATGAATGCGTTTCCGCAGTCATCGGGCACGTCCCCTGGTCCGGGTCCAACCGGCTTTAACGCATTGTTAATAAAACGGGCAGCGCCCAGCGTCCACAAATCCGCACGCCGTGCATCCTCAAAATGGGCGTTTGGTTAATCGCGCCACAGGCCGGATACTGCATCGCACAAAAAATGTTGCAATGCACAATAACCTGCGCTATATGGTGGCCATACCACAATGAGAGGGTCCTTCAGGGCCGCCCCAAGCCAAGGATAGGAAAATGTCCAAGACCGTGAAGATTGCCGATACCTCGATCGAGTTTCCGAGCTTCGACGCCTCTAAGGCGACCGACCAGTTCCGCGCTTTCGCCGAGAAAGGCGTTGAGCAGTCGAAGGAAGTCTATGCCAAGGTGAAGGCCGGCGCGGAAGATACGCAGAAGGCGCTTGAGTCCACCTTCGAGACCGCCAAGTCGGCCGGCAGCGCTCTGTCGCTGAAGACGATCGCGGCGATGCGCGCCAACTCCGAGGCTGGTTTCTCCCACCTTGAGTCCCTGCTGAACGCCAAGTCGCTTTCCGAGATCGTGGAATTGCAGACCGCCTTCTTCCGCAAGGGTTTCGAGACCTCTGTCGAGCAGGCCAAGGAATTCCAGGCGATCGCATCCAAGACCGCCGAAGAGGTTGCCAAGCCGCTGAAGGACGTTTTTGAGAAGACCGTCAAGGAACTCAAGGTCGCCTGACGCATTGTAGGCATCAAGCATACCGGCAGGCGGTTCCTCCTCCCTCCGCTTGACGGGTTACAGGCCGGCACCTCCTCCCGCTGGCTCGCTAAAGCAAAAGGCCGGGTCCTCCCCCGGCCTTTTCTTTTGCCTGAAGTTGCCTTTTGCATCACAGCCGCGCTTGTCGAAGCAAAGCGGGCCGCCGGGCAAAGGTTGGCCTTGAAATGTCCGCCGTTTGTCCGTATGGACCCGGCAGCGAACGCGACATGCGGTTGTAGCTCAGCTGGTTAGAGCGCCGGATTGTGGATCCGGAGGTCGCTGGTTCGATCCCAGCCAACCGTACCACCCGTTTCCCCTTTGGCGTGACGCCTTTCCCGCAAAGCCGGTTTCGGCTCGCTACGCCCTGTGGCGGCACTCTCCGTTTGACAAGCGCGGCATCCGGGTGCCATCCGCACGCTGGCCGGAGGAGTTGCGCCATGACCGAGACAGTCACCGTTTCCCGAAACGACGGCATCGCGATCGTCACCATCGACAATCCCCCGGTGAATGCGCTGGGCTTCAATGTCCGCGAGCCGCTCGCGGCCGCGCTGAAGGCGCTAGCCGATGACGCCGCCGTCGCCGGCATCGTCCTGACATGCGCCGGTCGCACCTTCGTCGCCGGGGCCGATATCACCGAATTCGGCAAGCCGATGAAGCAGCCGGAACTGCGCGACATCATCGCCATCCTCGAAGCCGTCGCCAGGCCGACCGTCGCCGCGATCCACGGCACGGCGCTGGGCGGCGGGCTCGAACTGGCGCTCGGCTGCCATTTCCGCATCGCCGATCGCGACGCGAAGCTCGGCCTTCCCGAAGTCAAGCTCGGCATCCTGCCCGGCGCGGGCGGCACGGTGCGCCTGCCGCGTCTCGTCGGGCCTGCGAAGGCCATGGCGATGATCGTGTCGGGAACGCCGATTTCTGGGGACGAGGCGCTGGCTGCCGGCCTTGTGGATGAAATCGCCGATGGCGACCTTGTCTCCGCTGCGGTGTCCTTCCTGAAAAGGCGCATCGCGGATGGTGCGAGGCCGCTGCCGGTGCGTGCGCGCTCCGACAAGCTGGCGGTCGAGCCGGCGGCGCTGGACACTGTCGCGGCCGACCTCCTGAAGAAAAGCCGTGGGCTGGAGGCTCCCGTGGCCTGCGTCGAAGCCGTCCGCAACGCCGTCGCGCTGCCTTTCGACGAGGCGCTCGCCGCCGAACGCCGGCTGTTCGAGAGGCTCGTCGCCGGCGACCAGTCGAAGGCGCAGCGGCATCTCTTCTTCGCCGAGCGCGAAGCGGCCAAGGTTCCCGGCATCGGCAAGGAGGTGAAGGCGCGCGACGTGAATCGCGTCGGCATCATCGGCGCCGGCACCATGGGCGGGGGCATCGCCATGTGCTTCGCCAATGCCGGCATTCCGGTGACCCTCTTGGAAACCACGGACGAGGCGCTGCAGCGCGGCCTGGGAGCCATCGGGAAGAACTACGCGGCCTCCGTCTCTCGCGGTTCTCTGGACGAGGCGGAGAAGAGCCGCCGCATCGGGCTGATCGAGGGCACGACCGAATATGCGCGGCTCGCGGATGTCGATCTGGTCATCGAGGCAGCCTTCGAGGACATGGCCGTGAAGCGCGAGATTTTCGGCAGGCTCGGCGCGGTCGCGAAGCCCGGCGCGGTGCTGGCAACCAACACTTCCTATCTCGACGTCGACGAAATCGCGGCTGCGTCCGGACGTCCGGCGGATGTGCTCGGCCTGCATTTCTTCTCGCCCGCCAATGTCATGAGGCTGCTTGAGATCGTACGCGCCGCCGCGACCGCGCCCGACGCGCTGGTGACGGCGCTCGCCGTCGCCAGACGCATCGGCAAGGTGCCGGTGGTGGTCGGCGTCTGCCATGGCTTCGTCGGCAACCGCATGCTGCGCGCCCGCAACGCCGAGAACGAAAGCCTGCTGCTGGAGGGCGCGACGCCGCAGCAGGTCGACAAGGCTTTCGTGGATTTCGGCTGGCCGATGGGGCCGTTCCAGATGTCGGACCTCGCCGGCCTCGACATAAGCTGGCGCATGCGCAATGTGCGCGGCGAGACGGCTGCCATCGCCGATGCGCTTTGCGAGGCGGGTCGCCTCGGCCAGAAGACCGGCAGCGGCTATTATCGCTACGCGCAGGGAGCGCGAACCGCCGAGCCCGATCCGTATGTGCTGGAATTGATCGAGGCGAAGGCGCGCGAACTGGGCGTTCCGCGCCGCGATGTTTCCGCCGACGAGATCATCGAGCGCACGCATCTGCCGCTCGTCAACGAGGGCGCGCGCATTCTGGCCGAGGGCATCGCTGCGCGGTCCTCCGACATCGACATCGTCTGGACGAACGGTTACGGCTTCCCGATCGGCAAGGGCGGGCCGATGTTCTGGGCAACCCTCAAGGGCGTTCGCAACGTCATCGATCGGCTGGAACATTGGCATGGCAAAACCGGCCGGCCGGCTTTCGAGCCGACGCCGCTGCTGCGCGCAGCGGTCGAATCCAACGCGTTCGGCGGCCGCTGACGGCGGCTGACCTGCAATCCATATCCTGAAAGCGCAGCTTCGAGGCCGCTCCGCGACCTGCGAGCGGAAGCTGCTGCGATCGCGTCTCCCGCAAGACGTTTACGCACCCGCAAACCCATCTGGCACCGTGCGCACTGCCGAGGAATTCGCTTGCCTCGCCATGCGCGCGAAAAGAGTTGCACAACCTGTGATTTTAGTATGCCAAGAATACGGCATAAAATTATCTCATAAGTTGCAAAACGCAATTGATATGCGGATAAATCGCCTATAGGTTGTAGTTTAGGCAGACGTCAGATGATTGAAGGTTGTACCGCTCGCGGTCGCGCGAGCGAATGGCGGCGTCTGTCCTGAAACGGGCGGAGTGCCCTTCGAGCGACAAGGAGCCGCGAAATGGCAGTGAAGGTGATCTCTTACGGTTTCCTCAGCGATTACGAGCAGGACGCTGACGGTTTTACGTATTTCGGGGCGGGCAATACCGCGGCCGGATGGCACAGCAAGCAATCCTGGTCGGCGCCCGGGCTGATCGAGACGCTGTTGTCGAAGATCTTTCGTTTACCTCTCCGGCAGCCGGAGCTTGAAGCCACCGTCGGGCTGAAGGTTCACTACCGCACGGGCGAGGATGCGTCGCCGACCAATGCCAGCGGGGACAAGTACAAGGTGGACGGCGGCTACCAGCAGGACGGCGTGCACAATGCCAGCGGCACGAACACCAACCGCGCTTCATGGAACGTGGATTTCTCGCTCTACGACAGGGACGGGGATTTCACCGGCGCCTATGTGTGGGTGGATATCAACCCGACTATTGCGACGGACTACCTGAAGTTCAAATATGACAAGCAGAGCAACGCTTTCGTCGCCGAGGACAGGAACGGCAATCTGCGCGTGCTTGGCGTGGGAGACGGCAATGGCGGCGAACCGGGAGAGGTTCTGCAGGATTCCATCAACCTGCTGTTCTTCAAGGATCTTATCGACAATGACGGAAACGCGAGGAACGGGTTTCAGGAATGGGACCTCGAACACGGCACCTTCGACTTTGTCGTTGGCCAGTTCGACAATGGCTCATTGAAGACGAACGTCACGGTGAATGTCGGGGAAATGCTGATTCCCGACGTCGCGTAGAGGCTGGTCGGGACGGCGATCGGCACTGACCTCCGTGCGGTATCCTGCTGTCCGGCTGGTTGCATGCGCGACACGGCCGCGATCAGAACAGCGATCCCTGACCGCCCGTTTCCTTCGCCTTCAACGATTTCGCGCGGGATGGCGCATCGGGCTTCGGAGCGGGTTGGGAAGTGCCGCCGCCCGTTGCGGTCGCGGCGGCCTTGCCGTCCGCGAAGGTGAGTTGCAATGCCTGTCCGGCGGCGATCTCGGCCGCGCGCCTGATGACGTTGCCCTCACCATCGGCGACCAGCGAATAGCCGCGTTCGAGGATCGATTCGTGGGAGGTCCGCAGCGTGGCGAGCATGCGGTGCGCCTGCGCAAGGCGGTTGCAGAGGCGCTCCAGCCGCGCGCCTTCGGCGAGATCGAGACGGCGCTCGAGGCTGGTGACGGATGTTCGCAACATTATGTTGCGACGTTGCAGGGCATCCGGCCGGACGCGAGCGGAGAGGCGCGAAAACGCCTGCCGGCAGGCCGCAAGCCGCCGCGCGAGCGCCTGAAAACTGCGCAAGCCGTCGCGCTCGGCGCGTTTGCGCGTGTCCGCGATGCGCAGCATCAGCGTCGCCGGCGTCAGCCGCGCCGCGTTGAGCCGCGCCCGGCGGCGCTCGGTCCCGGCCGTCAGCCCGCGCGAGAGGCGGCTTGCCGCTTCGTCGAAACGGCGGCGCGGCAGCGCCAGAAGCTGGTCGGGTGAGGGCAGGGCGCGGGCGGCCGAGCGCAGCGCCTGCCGCCTTTTGTCGAAATGCCTGACGACGCAGTTACCGAGCCGCGCATGCAGGCTCACGATCGTCGCCTGGAGATCCGCCTTCACCGGCACGGCGAGTTCGGCGGCGCCCGTCGGCGTCGGCGCGCGCACGTCGGCGGCATAGTCGACCAGCGTCCAGTCGGTTTCGTGGCCGACCGCCGAGATCACCGGAATGTCCGAGGCGGCGACGGTGCGCGCCAGCCCCTCGTCGTTGAAACCCCAAAGATCTTCGAGGCTGCCGCCGCCGCGCGCGACGATCAGCAGGTCGGGCCGCGGAATCGGCCCGCCATGTTCCAGCGCATTGAAGCCGGCGACGGCCGCCGACACTTCCGCGCCGGCCGTCTCGCCCTGCACGCGCACCGGCCAGACCAGCACATGCAGCGGAAAGCGGTCGGCGATGCGGTGCAATATGTCCCGGATGACCGCGCCGGTGGGCGATGTCACCACGCCGATGACGCGCGGCATGTAGGGCAGGAGCTGCTTGCGGGCCGGATCGAACAGGCCTTCCGCCTGCAGCCGCCGCTTGCGTTCCTCCAGCAGCGCCATCAGCGCGCCGGCGCCGGCCGGCTCCAGATTGTCGATGACGATCTGGTATTTGGAGGAGCCGGGATAGGTCGTCAGCCGTCCTGTCGCGATCACTTCCATGCCCTCTTCGGGCCGGAAGCGCAGCTTCGACATGGTGCCTTTCCAGATCACGGCTTCCAGCCGCGCCCGCTCGTCCTTCAGCGCGAAATAGGCATGGCCGGAGGAATGCGGCCCGCGATAGCCGGAAATCTCGCCGCGCACGCGCACATGGCCGAAGGCATCCTCGACCGTGCGTTTCAGCGCATTGGAGATCTCCCTGACCGTGAATTCGGCCGCGTTGCTGCGCGATTCGGGAAGGAGATCGTCCATCGGATCATTGAAGGCACGTCGGCCGGCGGGTCAAGGCGTGGAGCGCCTGCCTGCGTCGGCAGCGCCTACCATCCGGGAGAAACCAGCGCCGGCTTGCCGTGCCGGCCGCGTCCCAGCCCGATGGCCGAGATCGCCGGCAGGTCGATCGCCGCCACCGCTTCCGGCACGGTGATGTTGTCCAGGCTTTCGGAGATGTGCCGCGCCAGCGCCTCGACGAGATCGGGCCGGTCGGTCGGGCCGCGCATGATGCCGATCATGCAGTCGGGCAGTTCGCCAAACCCGTCGGCGTCGCCCAGCACGCGCATGCCGGGCCTCAGCGCGCATTCCGGCAGCACGGATATTGCGAGCCCGGAAAGCACCGCCGCCGTGATGACGGTAGCCGAGAAGCTGGTGAAGAGCACGCGATAGTCGCGGCCCATTCGGTCGAGCACGTCGCAGGCAGCGCGCCGCCAGATGCAGGTCGGCCGGCCGAAGGCCATCGGCAGCTGCTTCTGCTCGTGCACCACATGGTTGGCGGAGGTCACCCAGAGAAGCGGCTCGCGCCGCACGATCTCGGACGGCGCGTTGGCGTCGTTGTGCGTGACCAGCGCGATGTCGAGATTGCCGCGCTTCAGGTGCTCGCGCAGGCCCGGCGTCGGCTCGCAGATCACCGACAGTTCCACGCGCGGATTGGAACGCGAGAAGCGCGCCATGATCTCCGGCAGGAACCGGTCGGCATAGTCGTCCGGCGTGCCAATGCGGATGTGGCCTTCGAGGCTGTTGTCGTCGAAGGCGGCAAGCGTCTCGCGGTTCAGCCGGATCATGCGGCGCGCGTAGGTGAGCAGCTTTTCGCCTTCCTCGGTCAGCCTGTTGCTGCGTCCGTCCTTCTCGAACAGCGGCTTGCCGATGCGTTCCTCCAGCCGCCGCATCTGCATGGAAACGGCCGATTGCGTGCGGTGCACCTCCTCCGCCGCGCGGGTGAAGCTGCCTGTATCGGCGATGCTGATGAAGGTCTGCAGCTGATCGAGATCGAGCGGAGCGGCGGGCATGGACATAATCCATCAGGATTGTTGATGCTGAAGATTAAAAACATTCGTTGGATTAATCAATCGCTTTTGGCGATATTGCCGGCGTCACCAACGGACGCAGGTTCCGCGCGCGGGCGGCTCTGGATCGAGAGCGCCGCGACGGGAAAACCGCGTCGATACGACATGGAGAAAGACGATGACCACGATCGAACACAGCCATTTCGCGATGCCTTCCGCGCGCCCGGCGATTTCGACGCGCGTCGTCAATCTCGTATGGAAAGCGCTTCGCGCCTATCGCAACCGCCGCGCGATCTACCACCTCGGCGAGATGACGGACACCGAACTCGCCGATATCGGCCTGCGCCGCGCCGATCTCTATCTTGCCCATGCCTCGCCCTTCGGCGTCGATCCGACGGAACGGCTGGGCATCATCGCAGAGGCACGCGCCACCGAAGCGCTCGCCCGTCAGGTCAGCTGATTGCCGACAACAGGATTTGCAGGCGTTCCCTGACTCTCCTGCCGGTTTTCCCCTCCCGGCTGCCTGCATCGAGCCCGGTCCGTTCCCCACGGATCGGGCTTTTTCTTGCGTCAAAGCTGATTGACGAATGAAATAATCCAGTCCCGGCATACAAAGACTACGGCAGCGGCTGCAGATAGAACTATCAAAAGGATGTAACCACTCGTGTTTTCTTTTGTGGTCGGTTTCCACTGAGAGTGTATCGGCTCGCCATATCTGAGTGCACGCCAAGCTTGACTGAAGTCTGGCGCTCCTCCGGGGTCAATGAGATCGTAGGATGCTACAACCCAGACGAAGCCGGCTATTATGCCCAAGAGCAAGATACAGACGAACCATTCACCCAGACTGAGCGCAGCGAGATCAATCACCGAAACCTCTCCACGCCGTTCCTCCCGGGGTTACACCCGGCCGGTTCATTCCTCCGTGGACCGGGTTTTTCTTCATAGCTGGTTGATCAGGTCGATAACCCAGGAATGGCCGACCACCAATGCCATTGCAGTCAATATCAGAAGAACGCGCAAGACGTAGCCGGGGGCGTTGTCTGCGTTTGACGTGTTCCAGAACGGCGTTTCGAGCGGCTCGCCGTGCTTCAGCGCGCTCCAGACACCCCTTGGACCCAGTGGGGTCTTGGGATTTATGAGATCGTACTTCTCCTCCGTCCACCATATCGCCAGCGCTAAAGCAATAAATGCCAGAATAACGAACCACTCACCCAGACTGAGCGCCGCGAGATCAATCACCGAAACCGGTCCATGCCGCGCGTGAACTGCTCGAAGATCGACTCCATGCCCTTCTGATAGTCGTCGCGCTGTTTGCGGCCGGACTCGAACATGTCGCCAAAGATGTCGTCATAGGGGTTTTTCTGCCGGCCGCCCGGTGCGCGCTGTTGGCGCTGGCGCGGCTGCGGTTCCGGCTCGGGCGCCTGCGGCTGGCCGCCGCCGCGCATCATCTCCTCCAGAATCTTGCCCCACGGATTGCTGCCCATCGGGTTCTGGCCGCCTGAGGGGGCTTGCTGGCCCGCGCCGCCGCCGAACATATCCTGCAACACCTTGCCGAAGGGGTTGTCCATCGGCCCTGACGATTGCGGCGAGGATGTCTGCTGGCCGCCGCCCATCATGTCCTTGAGGATCTTGCCGAACGGATTGTCGAGCGGATCGGCCGACTGAGGCGTCTGGCGCTGCTGCGGCTGCCCGCCACCCATGCCCTGCTTCATCATCTGCTCGATGATCTCGCCGAGCGGATTGTTCGCCGCGCCGAAGCCGCCGGCCTGCGCCGCCTGACCGGTGGATTGCCCGGTGGACTGCCTGAACATGCCGCCCATCAGCATCGTGGCCAGCGCCGGCAGCATCTGCTTCAGCACCTCCTGGCCGATGCCGGTCGCCTGCGCCGCCTGGCTGGCGACGGCGCGCGAAAGTTCCTTCGAGCCGAAGAGGTGCCCCAGAATGCCGTTGCCCTCGGCCATGCCCTGCGGCGTGAAGGCGGCGGCGGGATTGTCGAAATATTTCGCGTGCTGGCCGCTCGCCAGCGCCGTCAGGAAGTTGCCGATGCCGTAGGGGTCGGAGGCGTTCTGCCTAAAACCCTGGCTGAAGGCCGGCATCAGCGCCTCGACGGCCTGCTGCGCCTGCGCCTGCGACAGGCCGAACTGTCGCGCCAGCATCTCCATACCCTGGCCGTTCTGGTTGAGCATGTCATACAGGCTGGGCATGGCTTTCCTCCGAGAGACGCACCAATCAACCTAGGGCTGATCGATGCGATCTTGAAGAGGAAAACGATCGGATTGGCTAATAGGCGTATTCGAGGAACGCCGGTTCGATCGAACCGCCCCAGCGCGTATTGTAGGCGCTTACCATTTCCTCTGCGCTGGTGGTGCCGCGCGCGACCACTTCGTCGAGCGTGTTGAGAAAACCGGTTTCGTCATAGCCTTCGCGGTTCTTGCGGCTCCGAGCCTTGAGGCCGTCGCGCGATATAGCAAGCACTTCGCGCGCCACGTCGCGCAGGCCGCGGTTGCGGAACGGCGCGCCGAGCCCCTCGGCCGGCACCGCGTCGCGCATGGCGAGCACTTCCTGGTAGCTCCAGTCGGCGGTCAGCGTTTCGGCCGCGTCGAGCGCTGCCTCGTCGTAGAGAAGGCCGACCCAGAAGGCCGGAAGGGCGCAGATGCGCCGCCACGGACCGCCATCGGCGCCGCGCATTTCGAGGAAGTGCTTCAGCCGCACATCGGGGAACAGCGTGGAAAGATGGTTCGCCCAGTCGCCCATGGTCGGCACGCCGTCCGGCACTTCGTTGCGCGCCTGCCCGGCCATGAAATGGCGGAACGTCATATGCGTCATGTCATGATAACGGCCGTCGCGGATGACGAAATACATCGGCACGTCGAGCGCCCATTCGACATAGTCGGCGAAGCCGAGGTCGGGCGAGAAGCAGAATTCGAGAAGGCCTGAGCGCTGGTTGTCGGTGTCGCGCCAGATCTCGCCACGCCAGCTCTGCAGCCCGTTCGGCCTGCCTTCGGTGAAGGGCGAGTTGGCGAAGAGCGCCGTCGACAGCGGCTGCAGCTTGAGCGACACCTGCATCTTGCGGCGCATGTCGGCTTCCGAGGAGAAGTCGAGATTCACCTGAATGGTACAGGTGCGGTACATCATGTCGAGGCCGTGACTGCCGACCTTCGGCATGTAGGCGGTCATGATCTCGTAGCGCGACTTCGGCATTCTGGGCGTTTCGGCCAATGTCCATTTGGGGCTGCCGCCAAGGCCGAGGAAGCGGATGCCGAGCGGCTCGGCGATCTCGCGCAGCTGCGCCAGATGCGCGTTGCCCTCGCGGCAGGTCTGGTGGATCGTCTCCAGCGGCGCGCCGGAAAGCTCGAATTGTCCGCCGGGCTCCAGGCTGATCGCGCCTTGTCCGGTCGGCTCGACCAGCCCGATGATGCGGCCGTCGTCGATGATCGGGTCCCAGCCCAGCGTCTTCTGCATGCCCTCCAGCAGCGCGCGGATGCCACGCTCGCCGCCATAGGGCACGGGCGCGTGTCCATCGACATAGAAGGGGAATTTTTCGTGCTCGGTGCCGATCCGCCACTTCTCGCGCGGCTTGTTGCCGGCGGCGAGATAGGCGACGAGTTCGTCGACGCTCTCGACCGGCCGGAAATCCGTTGTGTCCCGCGCCATATGCGCCGCCCTTCCTGACAAGTCCTGACTGCGCGCGTGTGATGGACGACAGGCGCGGTCGCGATCAAGCGAAATCTGTTGAGCCTCGATTCAATAGGAATTGAGTACGCAATGCTGCCGGCGGGCGGAATGATCGTCCCGGATCGCCTTTTTCCGGGAAACGAAATCGTCGCCGGACTTCATGCCGCTGGCGTGGGGAGCCGGGCTACCAGTCGCCGATTGTGGCCTGGATGACGGCGAGCGCCGCGACGGCGGCCGTATCGGCGCGCAGGATGCGCGGGCCGAGCGGAATCGCGGTGACGAAGGGCAGGGCGCGCAGCATGCGCCGCTCCTCTTCCGAAAAGCCGCCTTCGGGGCCGACGAGCAGGCCGAGCTTTTTCTCGCCGATGCCTGCAAGCTTGCTCATGGGATTGTTCGTGTCGGCGTCCTCGTCGCAAAAAATCAGGCGCCGGCCGTTTTCCCAATCGGCCAGCAGGCGATCGAGCTTTACGGTCTCCCGAACCTCAGGAACCGCGAGGATGCCGCATTGCTCCGCCGCCTCGATGACGTTGGCGCGCAACCGGTCGCTGCCCGGCCTGGCCACCTGCGTATGCTGCGTGGCGACGGGCTGCAGCACGCCTGCGCCCATCTCCACCGCCTTCTGCACGAGATAGTCGAGCCGCCCCTGCTTCAGCGGCGCGAAGCAGTAGATCAGATCGGGGAGTGGCGGCTGCGACCGCGTCTGCTCGACGGCGGCGAGCCGCACGGCCTTCTTCGTCTTTGCCGCGATCCGCACGAGCCATTCGCCGTCGCGGCCGTTGAAGGCCAGCAGTTCCGCCCCTTCGGCGAGCCGCAGCACATGCAGCAGATAGTGGCTCTGCTGCGGATCGGTCTCGAACTCCGCTCCGGCCGAAAGGGCGTCCGGCACGAAAATCCGCTGCATTCTGTAGTTGGCGCGCATCGGCGAGCAATGCGCGGGCCGTTTCCGGCAGTCAAGCCGGGCTGCGACCGCATTGGTCGCGTCCGGGAACGCGACCTGTATCATCCGGGCACAAATTGCATGGGAAGCGAGAGGACGAGCATGAGCGATTCAATAAAGACCGGAGGCTGCCTGTGCGGCGGCGTTACCTACACGCTGCGTGGCCCTTTGCGGCCCGTGGTGGCCTGCCACTGCGTGCAATGCCGCAAGACCTCCGGCCACTATGTGGCGGCCACGCAGGTACCAGCCGCCGACGCGACCATTTCCGGCGACTCGCTTCGCTGGTATCGCTCATCGGACATTGCGGAGCGCGGCTTCTGCTCGGTCTGCGGCAGCAATCTGTTCTGGCGCAGGTTGGGCGGCGACCGCCTCTCGATCTTCGCCGGCACGATCGACGGCGCCACCGGCCTGCGGATGCAAAGCCAGCTCTATGCCGAATCGGCCGGCGATTATTACGACCTGCCGGACGCGCCCGTCATTGCGCAATCGACGCTCAGGTGACGTCCTTCCATACCGGCGCATAGCCTGCGCGCAGGATCGCGACGGTCGTCGGCGGCGTGATGAGACGCGCCTTGCCGGCCAGCGCATCGGCGCCGCCGGCAGGTTCATAACCGTCGAACGTCCAGCGCAACGCCACGCCGTCCCGGATCGCGAACGCATCGTCCCCGACGGAGACCATCGCCCCGTCCGGTAGCGTCGCCGGTTCCTCTATGGAAATGGGCTCTCCGGAGTTGCGCGACGCCAGCCGCTCCGCGTGGAGTCGCGCGTCGATCTGCGGCGCCTTGGGGTCATCGATGCCGAAGGCGCGGCCAAACGCACCGAGGAAACGAGCCGCCGCCTCGCGCCGGCACAGGAAGCAGGGTCGGTGGCCGGCTGCCAGCGCCGTCACCTCGTCGAGGAAGAAGAGTTCCGTCCAGCCGGTTCCGCCGTCGCGGCCGTTATGGCCCATCACGTCGCGCGGCGGCCGGTCCTTGTAGGAGCAGGTGCAGATGATCCACGCCTTCGTCGTCCAGCGTCGCCTGAGCAGGGTGCGCGTCACGGGATCGTGAATGACGCCGCGATTGCCGGTGAACATGCCCCTCGCGGCCACTGCGTGGATGTCGCCGAACGGATCGACACGATTTTGCAGTGGCATGCTCGATCCTCCTTTTTGGCCGGGCCGCGCTTATGCTAAGCGGCATCGGATCGAAAGACATTCCGGAACTTGCCATGGCAGCGAAGCGTGCACTGATTGTCCATAATTTCGAGAAGACCGGGCTGGGCAATGTCGGCACGGCGCTCGCCGAAGCCGGTGTCGAGGCCGACACCGTCATGGCGCATCTGGGCGAGGCACTGCCGCAGCGGGCCGATGGCCACGACGCGCTGGTCGTGCTGGGCGGCGGCCAGAACGCGCTGGACGACGCCGGCTATCCCTATTTCCCGGCACTGCTGGACCTGATCCGGGATTTCGAGCGGCAGGATCGCGCGATCCTCGGCATATGCCTCGGCAGCCAGTTGATGGCGCGCGCCTTCGGCGGCGAGAACCGTATTGGCGGCGCGACCGAATTCGGCTGGAACAAAGTCGGCTTGACGGAAAAGGGCGCTGGCGATCCGGTTCTCGGAGCGCTGCCCAAGAGCTTTCCGATCTTCCAGTGGCACGACGATACTTTTGTCCTGCCGGAACAGGCCGAGCATCTCGCCGCGAGCGATGTGGCGAGAAGCCAGGCGTTCCGCGTCGGCCGCGCGGCCTATGGCTTCCAGTTCCATTTCGAGGCGGACCGCAATCTCGTCAGCCAGTGGAATGCCGATTTCGCCGACTGGCTCGCCCTGAACAAGCCCGGCTGGAACGAACGCCATGCCGTCGATGCCGAAACCCTCGGGCCGGCTTCCGACGCGGCCGGTCTCGCCATCGCGCGCAACTGGGTCGCGGTGATCTGAGGGAACTGGCCACGCCCGATTTGCCTGTCTGACGACGCCGTCTCGCTCGTTCCGACCCCTCTCCGGCCCTTCGGGCCACCTCTCCCCAGAGGGGCGAGGAACTTGGGTCGCGATCTGCCGCGACGTTGAGGCTTTTTCGGCTTGGCTTCGGCGCTTCTCCAGCTTGGGTTCCTCGCCCCTCTGGGGAGAGGTGCCGAGCGCAGCGAGGCGGAGAGAGGTCCCTTCAGCCGTGGCATTTTTGACACGCTCGCGAAAAGACATGAGCGAACGCGGCACAACCCCTCGATTCTGCGCGTTCTTAACCATAGAAGGCCGCCGCGCCGCCGTTTTCGGCAAGGAATTGGTAACTCCGACCGCCTCAATTTGTCAGGATCGAAACTCCGAGATGACTCCCTTGAAATCCGTTCTCCTGACAGTTGTTATGGTCTCCGGTATCGCTGCCTGGGCGGCGGGAATCTATGCCGCCGACGCGTCCGCCGGCCACGTCGCGATCGACGGATATGGGGTCACGGCAGCGGTTCGCTGAACCTATAGCGCCACAGTCAGGAAACGCTTCTCCGCGCCGTCGACGACGAACGCGGTGAGCACGCCGGTCCTGTAGCATCCCGTATCGATATTGACGCGGTTGGACATCACTTCCGGCCGCTCAGTCGGCGTGTGTCCGTGCACCACCACCTTCGGGTGAAGGGTCGGGCAGTCGAGGAATTCGTCGCGAATCCAGATCAGTTGTTCCGCCTGTTGCCTGTCCAGCGGAATGCCGGGCTTGATGCCGGCGTGGCAGAAAAAGAAATCTCCGAAGCAGACCGACAACGACAGCTTTGCGAGGAAGTCGATATGGCTTCTCGGCATTGTCTTCGTCAGCGCCGCATGGCCCCTCTCAAGGGCGGCAGGATCGCCGAAATTCACGCTGACCCCGTAGGACGCTGCCGTCGTCTCGCCGCCGAAGCGGGCGAACAGACCATGATGGGTCGGTTCGGCGAGGAAATCGAGGAAGCCTGCGTCGTGGTTGCCCAACAGCGCGATATGCCGTGCGTCCCGCGCCTTCGCCTCGATGAGCCGCGCCAGCACGCCTTTCGAGTCCGGACCCCGGTCGATATAGTCGCCGAGATGGACGATGCGCCAGTCGCGCGGCCGGTCGCGCTCGATCTCGGCGGCGATCAGCCTGTGCATCTCGGCCAAATGCTCCGCGCAGCCGTGCACGTCGCCGATCGCGTAAAGCCGCATGCCTTCCGGCGCGCGCGCATGGGCGAAATCGATCGATCCGCTCATGCCGCCGCCCGCCGCATCCTGCCAGCTTCGAGCCTTGCCGTCACCGGCACCGCCTATTTCTCGACGGGATGATAGATGAGGTTCGGCCCGACATCCTTGATGTTGCGCTTGCCGCACAGCGCCATGGTGATGTCGAGTTCCTTGCGGATGATCTCCAGCGCCAGCGTGACGCCTTCCTTGCCCATCGCGCCGAGCCCGTAGAGGAAGGGCCGGCCGATATAGGTGCCCTTGGCGCCGAGGCAGAGCGCCTTGAGCACGTCCTGGCCGGAGCGGATGCCTCCGTCCAGATGCACCTCGATCCTGTCGCCCACCGCGTCGACGATCGCCGGCAGCGCCTCGATGGAGGACGGCGCC
The DNA here is from genome assembly GCA_023953845.1 of Rhizobiaceae bacterium. NCBI lineage: Bacteria > Pseudomonadati > Pseudomonadota > Alphaproteobacteria > Hyphomicrobiales > Rhizobiaceae > Rhizobiaceae bacterium. The sequence goes on from JAMLJC010000001.1 coordinate 2,958,291, forward strand.
CCGTCGAGCTGCCGCCCGCCGTGATTGGAGACGATGACGGCGTCTGCGCCGGTCTGTGCCGCCATTTTCGCGTCCTCGGGGTCCAGCACGCCCTTGAGGATCAGCTTGCCGCCCCAGCGTTCCTTGATCCAGGCCACGTCGTTCCAGGAAAGCCTCGGATCGAACTGCTCCGCGGTCCACGAACTGAGCGACGACAGGTCGGACACGTTCTTGGCATGCCCGACGATGTTGCCGAAACTTCTCCGCCTGGTTCCGAGCATGCTCATGCACCAGCCTGGCCGCGTCGCCATCTGCCAGATATGCTTCGGCGTGAATTTCGGCGGGGCGGAGAGGCCGTTGCGCAGGTCCTTGTGGCGCTGTCCGAGGATCTGGAGATCGAGCGTCAGCACCAGTGCGGAGCACTTCGCCGCCTTGGCGCGGTCGATCAGGTTCATGACGAAGTCGCGGTCCTTCATCACATAGAGCTGGAACCAGAAAGGTTTTTTGGTCGCCGAGGCGACGTCCTCGATCGAGCAGATGCTCATGGTGGAGAGCGTGAACGGCACGCCGAAGGCCTCGGCGGCCTGCGCGGCCAGCATCTCGCCGTCTGCGTGCTGCATCCCGGTGAGCCCGGTCGGGGCCAGCGCCACCGGCATCGACACTTTTTCGCCGATCATGGTGCTTTCCAGCGACCGGTCGGTCATGTCGACCAGCACGCGCTGCCTGAGCTTGATCTTGCGGAAATCCTCCTCGTTGGCGCGGTAGGTCCCCTCCGTCCATGCGCCGGAATCGGCATAATCGAAGAACATCTGCGGCACGCGCCGCTTTGCGAGCGCCTTCAGGTCGGCGATTTCAACGATGGAAGTCATGGTCACCCCATATGCGGAAACGGTTGGCCGCCTTGCTATCGGGCGGCGCGCTGCTGAGAACTGTTCGACTGGTCAAGACCGGTCCCCGGCGCTGCGCGCCCGGCCCCCTTCCGGTTCGGCGCGCTGCTTGAGTCTCAGCCGCGACACGCGCTGCCAGTCGCCGGAGCGGGCGGCGTCCACCATCGCGCGCTCGACATAGGTGATGTGGTCCATCGCCGCCTTGCGTGCCGCGGCTGGATCGCCCGCCGTCACGGCGCGGTGGATCGCAACATGCTGCGCCAGCAGATGCTCGCGCGCCTCCGGCAGGTTGAAGATCATCTGGCGGTTGAGGAACACGCCGTCGGACAGCAGGCGATAGCAGGCGCGCAGCGTGTGCAGGAGGATGATGTTGTGGGCGCATTCGCCGACGGCATTGTGGAACTCGACGTCGATCGCCGTTTCCTCCGCGAAGTCGCCTCTCTCATGCGCTGTCTGCATGCGGCCGACGATCTCGTCGAGCAGGGCGCCATCCTCGCGCGTCGCCCGCCGCGCGGCATATTCGGCCGCCAGCCCTTCGATCTCGCGGCGGTATTCCAGATAGTCGGCCGACGCTTTTGGATGGGTCGCGATCAGGTCCATCACCGGCTTGGAGAACACCTGCCCGATGACGTCGGCGACATAGGTGCCGCCGCCATGGCGCGAGACGACGAGCCCGCGCGCTTCGAGGTCCTTCAGCGCGTCGCGCAGGATCGGCCGCGACACGCCGAGTTGCTTGGACAGTTCTCGCTCGGCCGGCAGCCGGTCGCCGACGCGCAGCACGCCTTCGAGGATCAGGCTCTCGATCTGCTGCATGGCCTCGTCGGCCGTGCGCGAATGTTCTATGGGCGTGAAAATCTCGGTCACAGGCGTTAAGCCGGGGCGTTCGACGATGCAGGCGACGTGCAAAATACCTGTCAAGCTCGCAATTGGTCAACAAACTTATCCAAATTCCTCTGATGAACGCGCAAATCAGAGGGCGTGACCCCGAAAAGCACGCCCTTTTGCGAACATGATTTCCCGAGCAAACATCAGCGTGCTCGTTGGAGAGGGATATGATGGTCGAGCCGCCGAACGACGAATTTCCGTCGCTGTCTGCCGGCAGCGTGCTTGGCTTTCCCGCTCATGAAGGGCGTGCCGGCGCACTGGGCGAGGTGCATGCGCGGCCGCATCCGCTGATCGATGCGCCGCGCATCCTGATCCAGTTGTCGTTCATGACCGACGGCGGCTCCGGCGTCGATCAGGCCGTGCTCGCCGAACTGTCGCGCCGGCTGGGCATTGCCGCTCCGGACCGGCAGGCGCGGCACTACGCGATGAAATGGGGACTGGGGTCGCTGCGCTGGGAGCGGCACACCGAGTTCTCGACCTATCTCTGGGAAGGGCCGTTGCAGGAGAACGCCCGCGCGCTCGGGGATTCTCCGTTCGGCAACGGGTTCTCGCCGCCGGGCACGGTCATTTCCGGCATACGCCTTGAAATACGCGCGTGGGACGCCGCCAGCGAGTCGCTGATCTCCGGCTTCGATCCGACCAGCCTCTGCTATTCGCTCGTTGAGGGCGGCAAGGCCGCCGTCGTCACCGACTTCCGTCAGGACGGCGACGGGCTGACGCGCATTCTCGTGCTTGATCGCGGGCTCAATCCCGCCCGCCGCGGCGCCCTGTCACAGCGCCTCATCGATATCGAGACCTACCGGACGCTGGCGATGCTGGGCCTGCCGCTCGCGCAGGCGCTGTCGGCCCGCGTGCGGCGCATCGAGGATCGCCTGGCGGTCATCACGCGCGAAATGAAGGCGCCGGAGACCCGCCGGAGCCCGGTGCTGCTGGCCGATCTCACCGAACTCGCGGCGGAACTGGAGGCGGATGCGGCGGCCAGCCTGTACCGCTTCGGCGCGAGCCGCGCCTATGACGGCATTGTCAGGGAGCGGTTGAAGGCGCTCGACGAGGAACTCGTGCCGGGCCACGACAGTTGGGCGGGGTTTCTGGAGAGGCGGGTGGCGCCCGCCATGCGCACCTGCCGTTCGGTCGAGGAGCGCCAGGCCAACCTGTCGCGCAAGCTGACCCGCGCCACGACGTTGTTGCGCACATGGATCGACGTCGAGGTCGAGAGCCAGAATCGCGACCTGCTCGCCTCCATGAACAACCGCGCCAAGCTTCAGCTTCGTCTGCAACAGACGGTCGAGGGCCTGTCGGTCGCCGCCGTCTCCTACTATATCGTCGGCCTCATTGGTTACCTCGCCAAGGGCAGTTTGCTCTTCGACGTCGAGATCAAGCCCGAACTGGTGACCGCATTGGCTGTTCCCGTCGCGATCCTCGCCGTCTGGTGGATGGTGCGGCGGGTGAGAAGCAGACATTCGGAACCGAAAGCGGCTGGAGAATAGCCGTCCTTCCAGTGTCAAATTGACGCTACGTCAGCTTCGTTCGGCATCCTCTTGTCATACGGCGGATGCGAGGTTTGCATGCTGCTGCCTAAACTGGTAAATCGTCTTTACCAGTCCGGGAGGTTTCATGTCGCGGCTTCTGATGCCGAAGGCGGATGAGAAGACGCTCACGCGCCGCGCCGAGATCGTGGCCGACATGCGCACGATCGTGCCGGGCGAGGGCGTGGTCGATGCCGTGAACGGCATGCGCGTCTTCGAGAGCGACGCGCTGACGGCCTATCGCCAGCTTCCGTTGGTGGTCGTCCTGCCGGAAACCGTCGCGCAGGTCTCGCGCATCCTCAAATATTGCGACGAGCGCAACATCCGCGTCGTTCCGCGCGGCTCCGGCACGTCGCTCTCCGGCGGCGCGCTGCCGCTCGAAGACGCGGTGCTGCTCGTCATGAGCCGCTTCAACCGCATCCTGGAGATCGACTACGCCAACCGCGTCGTGGTGGCCCAGCCCGGCGTCACCAATCTCGGCATCACCACGGCGGTGGAGCAGGAGGGCTTCTACTACGCGCCCGATCCGTCCTCGCAGATCGCCTGTTCGATCGGCGGCAATGTCGCCGAAAATTCCGGCGGCGTGCACTGCCTGAAATACGGGCTCACCGCCAACAATGTGCTCGGCATCGAGATGGTGCTGATGAACGGTGAGGTCGTGCGGCTCGGCGGCAAGCATCTGGATGCGGAAGGCTACGACCTGCTCGGCCTGATGACCGGCTCCGAAGGGCTTTTGGGCGTCGTCACCGAGGTCACCGTGCGCATCCTGCGCAAGCCGGAGACGGCGCGCGCTTTGCTCATCGCCTTCCCGACCAGCGAGCAGGGCGGCCAGTGCGTCGCCGACATCATCGGCGCCGGCATCATCCCCGGCGGCATGGAGATGATGGACGCGCCGGCGATCCGCGCCGCTGAGGATTTCTTGCATGTCGGCTACCCGCTCGACTGCGAGGCATTGCTCATCGTCGAACTCGACGGCCCGCAGATGGAAGTCGACCATCTGATCGGCGAGGTCGAGGCGATCGCCAGGCGCAACGGTTCGACTCTTTGCCGCGTCTCCACCTCGGAAGAGGAGCGGATGGCGTTCTGGGCTGGCCGCAAGGCGGCGTTTCCGGCGGTCGGCCGCATCTCGCCGGACTATCTCTGCATGGACGGCACGATTCCGCGCAAGGAACTGCCGCGCGTGCTGGCCGGCATGCGCCAGCTTTCTGAAAAATACGGACTGCGCGTCGCCAACGTCTTCCATGCCGGCGACGGCAATCTGCATCCGCTCATCCTCTACGACGCGAATGTCGGCGACGAATTGCAGCGCGCGGAGGACTTTGGGGCAGACATATTGCGCCTTTGCGTCGAGGTGGGCGGCGTCTTGACCGGCGAGCACGGCGTCGGTGTGGAAAAACGCGACCTGATGCCGGAGATGTTCAACGAGACGGACCTCGACCAGCAGATGCGCGTCAAATGCGCCTTCGACCCGAACCACCTGCTCAATCCCGGAAAGGTGTTCCCGCAACTCAGACGCTGCGCCGAACTCGGCCGCATGCACGTCCATCGGGGCCAACTGGCCTTCCCGGACATTCCGAGGTTTTGAGGTATGGAGAGATTCTGCTCGCGACCTCGCAGAACTTCACGGGTCCGGCCTTCGGTCGGCCCGAGGACAGGCTTCGTAAGCCGGGGGGAGAATGGTTGAGAGCCGCAGCCGTCGCAGATTGGGCACTACCGCCAGGGCGCGATCGCTACGACACGGTGACAACATGGCGGAGGCCGTGCTGTGGAATGAGCTTAAGGGCAGGAAACTGAGCGATCACAAATTTGTCCGACAGTTTCCTGTTGGTCCATATTACGCCGACTTCTATTGCCGCGAACGGCGTCTGGTCGTCGAACTTGACGGAAGTCAGCACACGGACAGCCCCTATGATCGCGAACGGGATAATTTCATGCGGGATCAGGGCATCTCTGTGATTCGTTTCTGGAGCGCTGACGTGCTGAGGGAATTGCGGAGTGTATGTGAGACGATTCTCGCCGCCTTGGAGAATCGCCTTGAGGAAACAATTGCGCCGGATCTGCGGTATGTGAAGGGGCGTCGCGGATGACGTCGACTTCCCCCTCACCGCCTCGCTTCGCTCGGCACCTCTCCCCCATTTCATGGGGGCGAGGAACCCAAGCTGGACTAGCGCCGGCATTGCCGCAACGGTTCCTCTCCCCCGGGCAGGGGGAGAGGTGCCGAGCGAAGCGAGGCGGTGAGGGGGTGCTCTGCGGCGCTGCCGCATCGAGGGGCGATGCCCCATGATCACCTTCACTCCGTCCACCTCCGACGATGTCCTCTCCGTCGTCAGCTGGGCGGCCGCCGAGGAAACGCCGCTGGAAATCGTCGGCCACGGCTCCAAGCGCGCCATTGGCCGGCCGTTGCAGACCGAACACACGCTCGACCTGTCGGGCCTCACCGGCGTCACGCTCTACGAGCCGGAGGAGCTTGTGCTGTCGGCGCGCGCTGGCACGCCCATGGCCGATATTGAAAGGCTGGTCGCCGAAAAGGGGCAGGAACTCGCCTTCGAGCCAATCGACTACGGCCGGCTGCTCGGCGGCGAAGCCGGGCGCGGCACCATCGGCGGGACGCTCGCCGCCAATCTCGCCGGTCCGCGCCGGATCAAGGCGGGTGCGGCGCGCGATCACGTGCTCGGCATCCACGCCGTTTCCGGGCGCGGCGAAGCCTATAAATCAGGCGGGCGCGTGGTGAAGAACGTCACCGGCTACGATCTCTCGAAGGGTCTCGCCGGCTCGTGGGGCACGCTCGCCGTCGCCACCGACGTCACCTTCAAGGTGCTGCCGGCGGCCGAGACCGAGATCACGCTCGCCGTCCGCGATCTGCAGGACGCTGGGACGGCGGCCGCGCTTGCCGTCGCCATGGGGTCGAGCTGCGAGGTGTCGGGCGCGGCGCATCTGCCCGAGGGCATCGCCGACAAGGTGGCCGGCGGCGTGCTCGGCAACCGCCCGGCGACATTGATCCGCGTCGAGGGTTTTGGCCCATCGGTCGCCTATCGCGTCGCCAGGCTGAAGGAGCTTTTGGCGAGCGCGCCGGAGATCGATGAGATTCCGGCCGAGACCTCTCGCTCTATCTGGCGCGACATTCGTGACTGCATCCCCTTCGCCGACGGCACGCAAAAACCGGTCTGGCGTATCTCGGTCGCGCCGTCGGAGGGCTGGAAACTCGCGCTCGCGCTGCGCATGGAAGCGCCGGCCAGCGCCTTCTTCGACTGGCAGGGCGGGCTTGTCTGGTTGCGCATCGAAACCGGCGACGACCCGGAAGCGGACCTCGTGCGCCGTCTCGTCGTCAAATGCGGCGGCGGACATGCGACGCTGGTGCGCGCCAGTCCGACCTGGCGCAACACCATTGCCGTTTTCGAGCCGCAGCCGGCGCCGCTTGCCGCGCTCTCGCGGCGGCTGAAGAACGAGTTCGACCCGAAAGGCATCCTCAATCCCGGCCGCATGGCGGCAGGCTGAAACCCATGCAGACGACATTCTCCCCCGACCAGCTTGCCGATCCGCATGTCGCGGAATCGGAAAAGATCCTGCGCAAATGCGTGCATTGCGGCTTCTGCACGGCGACCTGCCCGACCTATGTGACGCTCGGCAACGAGTTGGATTCGCCACGCGGGCGCATCTATCTCATCAAGGACATGCTGGAGAACGACCGGCCGGCGGATGACGAGATCGTCACCCATATAGACCGCTGCCTCTCCTGCCTGTCCTGCATGACGACGTGCCCGTCTGGCGTGAATTACATGCATCTGGTCGATCACGCCCGCGCCCATATCGAAAAGACCTATCGTCGGCCGCTGATGGACCGGCTGGTCCGTTCGATCCTGGCGATGACGCTGCCCTATCCGGCGCGCTTCCGCGCCGCGCTGAAACTCGCCGCGCTCGGCCGGCCCTTTGAAAGGCTGCTCGGCTCGATCGGCGCGCTGAAGCCGCTATCGGCCATGCTCAGGCTCGCGCCGCGTGCGGTGCCGCCGGCGTCCGCGCTTACCGTGCCCGGTTCGCACGCCCCGAAGACGACCCCGCGCGGCCGCGTCGCCATCCTCACCGGCTGCGCCCAGCCGGTGCTCGATCCGGCCATCAACGACGCGACAGTCTCGCTGCTCAACCGCCTCGGCATCGAGGTGGTGTTCCCGGAAGGCGAGGGCTGCTGCGGCGCGCTCACCCATCATATGGGCCGCGAGGAGCAGGCGCTCGCCTTCGCGCGGCGAAACGTCGATGCGTGGACGTGCGAGATCGACAAGGGCCTCGACGCCATCATCATCACCGCGTCCGGTTGCGGCACCACAATCAAGGATTACGGCTTCATGCTCCGCCTCGATCCCGCCTATGCCGAAAAGGCCGCGCGCGTCTCGGCGCTCGCCAGGGACGTCACCGAATATCTGGCGACGCTCGACCTGCCCGAGCCGACGGTGAAAAGCGGCCTTGCCGTGGCCTACCACTCAGCCTGTTCCATGCAGCATGGCCAGAAGATCGTGCGCCAGCCGAAGGAGCTGCTGGCAAAGGCCGGTTTCGTCGTGCGCGAGCCGCGCGAAGGGCATCTGTGCTGTGGCTCGGCCGGCACCTACAACATATTGCAGCCGGAGATTTCCGCAAAACTGCGCGACCGCAAGGTGAGGAACATCGCCGCCACCGGCGCGGCCGTCGTCGCCACCGGCAATATCGGCTGCATCACGCAGATCGCCGACCGCGCCGGCATGCCGATCGTGCATACGATCAAGCTGCTTGACTGGGCCTATGGCGGCGAGAAGCCGGCCGGGATTGTCTGATTCCCCTTTCGCCGCAGGGCTTCTCAGGCGGCCGCGGGCCGTCCCGCCTCGGCGCGATTCCGCCGCCAGAGCATGAAGGCCACGCACATCCCGTACATGGTGATGCCGTAGACGCCGGAGGGCACGCTGATCGGCGAAACCTCGCCGCCGTGGTTGACGATCATCGAGCCGACCGTGACGCCCAGCGCGCCGTTCTTGATCCCGGTTTCGAGAGAGATCGCAGTCGCCTGACCCTCGTCGAGCGAAAACAGCCACGCCAGCACCAGGCCGCCGGCGAGCACCAGCGCGTTGAGCGTGATGACGCTCGGACCGAGGACAGGCAGGTTCTCGACGAACATGTTCCAGTTGATGGCGAGCACGACGCCGATCACCCCGATGACCAGCGCCAGCGCCAGCCGCGCCACCGCGCGGTCGATGGCAATGGCGAAGGCCGGCGCAAAGTGCCGGATCGCCATGGCTCCGCTCACCGGAAGGACGGCGAGCCCAAGCATCGACAGGGAAAGTCCCGTCACGTCGACATGCTCGGCTTCGACGCCCAGGAAATGCCCGGCGGCCATCTGCGCCAGCAACGGCATGGTGACGACGCAGAGCAGCGTGCTGACCGACATGACCGAGATCGACAGGGCGACGTCGCCATGGGCAAGGCGGGTGAAGATGTTCGCGGTCGCGCCGCCCGGGCACAGCGTCAGGATCACCAGCCCCAGCGCAAGTTCCGGCGACAGGTTCAGGCTGCGCGCCAGCAGGAAGCCGATCAGCGGCAGCATCACCATCTGCGAGAACAGGCCGACGGCGAACGCCTTGGGATGCGTGATGATCCGGCGAAAGTCGCTCACGACAAGCCCCAGGCCGAGCGAGAACATGATGACGAACAGCGTCAACGGCAGGAAGACGGTCACGAAGATGTCCAAGGCGGCCTCCCGGTGCGGAGTGGGTGATCTGTATCGTTACCGGAAAGCACTTGACTAAGTGTGAAACGGCCGGTTGCCGCCCGGAATGTGGAAAAGGCGGCCGCAGTCTCCCGCGCCGCCTTTCCGTCCGCCCGGCCCCATCCCCTGCGGCCGGCCGTATCCCCCTTTCGGGATCGAAGCTACATCACGACGACCTTCGCACCGACATTCACGCGCTCGTAGAGGTCGACCACATCCTCGTTACGCAGCCTTATGCATCCTGACGACACGTTGGTGCCGATCGTCCAGGGCGCGTTGGTGCCGTGGATGCGGTAGAGCGTGTCGCCGAGATACATGGCGCGCGCGCCGAGCGGATTGGCTGAACCTCCCTCCATGAAAGCCGGCAGGCTGCGGCCCTTGGCGCGTTCGCGCGCGATCATTTCCGCCGGGGGCCGCCAGTCCGGCCATTCCGCCTTGCGCGTGATGTTCTGCGTGCCCGTCCAGCCCATGCCTTCCTTGCCGACCCCGACGCCATACCGGCGCGCCTTGCCGTCGCCCTGCACGAGGTAGAGGAATTTCTGCGTGCTATCGATAACGATGGTGCCCGGCGCATAGCCGCTGTCGTACTCGACCTGCTGCGGCAGGAATTTCGGGTCCATCGCATGTTTCGCGGGCCGCTCGGCCGGCGCGCCGACAGCGGCGAGCGCGCGGTAGCTGCCGGCGCCCTGCCGCTGGCCCGAACGAGCCGTCGCCGAACGGGTCTGGCCGAAGGGCTGCACGAGCACCTCGCGATTCTGGCGGCGGACAGCCGTCGGCACGGTGCGCCGCGTCTGCCTGTTCTGCAACTGCATCACCCATGGCGCGGAAAGATCCGGGCTCACGAGCACCGGCGGGCGCGTGGCGTAGCGATCGCTCGCTTCCGCACCGCCTGCTGACATGACGATGGCAGCAATGGCTGCCGGCAACAGCATGGAGACCTTCATCATTCCGACCCCAACTCGTATGCTTCGGCGCTTGTGGCGCTGGCTCGGTTTTGCCGTTTCAGGGGAATCCAAATGGTGAATCGGGTTCCATAAAAGGCCGCCTGAGGCGTAAACCTTTTGGTGTGGTTACCGGCGCGTTCACCGGCGTGGTAAAGGCGGCGTAAAGGGCGTGACGGATTGGGTTGTCGATGGCGGACAAGACATTGATTGAAGGCGATGACGGAAAAATGCGTTGCCCGTGGCCGGGCAGCGACCCTTTCTACCGACGCTACCATGACGAGGAATGGGGCCGCCCCGTCACCGACGACATCCGCCTTTTCGAGAAGATATGTCTCGAAGGTTTCCAGTCCGGCCTTTCTTGGATCACCATCCTGCGCAAGCGCGAAAACTTCCGCGCCGCCTTCGACGGCTTCGATTTCCGCAAGGTCGCGCTCTATGGCGAGGCGGATGTCGAGCGGCTGGTGCAGGACGCCGGCATCGTGCGCCATCGCGGCAAGATCGTCTCGACCGTCAACAATGCCAAGCGCGCCATCGAACTGGTGGACGAGGCCGGCTCGCTCGCCGCCTTCTTCTGGAGTTTCGAGCCGGGCGCGCATGAACGGCCCGACACATTCTCATGGGAAGTGTTGTCCCGCCTCGGCAAGACCGAAATCTCGACGACCATCTCCAGGCAGTTGAAGAAGCGCGGCTGGACCTTCGTCGGTCCGACCACCGTCTACGCCTTCATGCAGGCGATGGGTCTGGTCAACGACCACATCGAAGGCTGCGTGTGCCGCGCCGAAGTGGAGACGATGCGGGCGCGCCTGAATAGGCCAACGCGGTAGGCTTTCATCGATCCCGGCTCTGCATTACATTCAATGCAGGAGCGACCATGACCAGACTGGAACGATTGCAGCGCGAGATCACCGAACTTCCGGCGGAAGAGCGCGCCCGCATACGCGAGTGGTTCGCGGAGCTCGATGGTGCCGATTGGGACGCGCGTTTCGAGACCGACGCCCTATCCGGAAAGCTTGATGCGCTTGCTGACGCAGCGCTTGCGGCTCATCGGGCCGGCAAGACGCGGCCGATGTGAAGCATTTCGCCACGCCTGAGTTCTGGGCGTCGCGGGAGGCACTTCCCGCTGCGATAAGGCAATTGGCCGACCGCAGTTTTGAGCGCCTGGAACGCGATCCGTCGCACCCCGCGCTGCGGCTGAAGAAAGTCGGGCGCTACTGGTCCGTACGCGTCGGGCTTCACTATCGCGCCCTTGCCGTCCGGGACGAGGACGATCTCATCTGGATCGGCACGCATGCCGAATATGATCGCCTGACCCGCTAAATCCCGCAGAGCGGATAACCCTTGTCGAGCAGTCCGCAGCGGCCGCCGGGCCCGCCGCAGGCGCTGACCAGAGCCGCGAGCGCGATCGCAACGAAGATCCCTCCGAGCATAATGCCTCCCCGGCGCGGCGAATGCGGCAGATGCTGCGCGTAACCCTTGCCGCTGCCACCCCTATCGTCTAGGACACGCCCGCTTCCCTACCACAGCCCGCGAGTACCGATCCATGGCCGAAAAATCGCAGAAGACGCTGGCGCGGCTGCCGCGCGGCTTCGTCGACCGCGGGCCGGAGGATATCCGCGCGGCCGAGAAGATGATGGCGAAGATCCGCGAGGTCTACGAGCTTTACGGCTTCGAGCCCGTCGACCAGCCGATGATCGAGTTCACCGACGCGCTGGGAAAGTTCCTGCCGGATCAGGACCGCCCGAATGAGGGCGTGTTCTCCTTCCAGGATGACGACGACCAGTGGCTGTCGCTGCGCTACGACCTCACCGCGCCGATGGCCCGCTACGTGGCGGAAAACTACGAAAAACTGGCAAAGCCCTATCGCAGCTATCGCGCGGGTTGGGTGTTCCGCAACGAGAAGCCGGGGCCGGGCCGTTTTCGCCAGTTCATGCAGTTCGATGCCGACACGGTCGGCACCCCGGGCGTCGCGGCCGATGCCGAGATGTGCATGATGATGGCGGACGTCATGGAGGCGCTGGGCATTCCGCGCGGCCAGTACGTCATCCGCGTCAACAACCGAAAAGTGCTGGACGGCGTGCTGGAGGCCATCGGCCTCGGCGGCGAGGAAAATGCCGGCCGCCGGCTCACCGTGCTCCGCGCCATCGACAAGCTGGACAAGTTCGGGCCGGAAGGCGTGCGCCTGCTGCTGGGCAAAGGCCGATGGGACGGCGGCAAGGAAGGCGAGGGCGATTTCACCAAGGGCGCTGGGCTGGATGAAAGACAGATCAAGCCGTTAATGGAGTTGGCCAAGTTCGAGGAGACCTTAAACGGAATCCGCTACAGTAACGCACTTGATTCGAAGATAGAGTTTCCTTTTCCCTTCAGAAGTCACCCCCGCGATTGGAATATCTATTCGGTGAATTCCCCTCATGATTCAGATCGCGTCAACGAGAAAGCAAAATCTCTTCTAGGCCTGATTGATGTGCCAGCCAATCTGGGAGAAATCTGGAATTTGGACAACCTGAGTCTTTTTGCGCTAACTTTTGAAGCGAATGATAAGATTGTCCAAGGCCTTAATGAACTCGCGGAAATTGCAGTACTTGCCGAGACCGCAGGTTATGGGGCAGATCGCATTCTCATAGACCCCTCCGTTGTGCGCGGCCTCGAATACTACACCGGCCCGGTCTTCGAGGCCGAACTGCTCGCTGAAATCCCCAACGAGGACGGCCAGATCGTGCGCTTCGGCTCGGTCGGCGGCGGCGGACGCTATGACGGGCTGGTCTCGCGCTTCCGGGGCGAGCCGGTGCCCGCGACGGGCTTTTCCATTGGCGTCTCGCGCCTGCTGACGGCGTTGAAGAACCTCGGCAAGCTCTCGGACGCCGAGACGGTCGGTCCGGTCGTGGTGCTGGTGATGGACCGCGATACGAAAAGCCTCGGCCGCTACCAGAAGATGGTCGCCGATCTCCGGCAAGCCGGCATCCGCGCCGAAATGTATCTCGGCGGCTCCGGCATGAAGCCGCAGATGAAATATGCCGACCGCAGGAAGGCGCCATGCGTCGTCATCCAGGGCGGCGACGAGCGCGCGAAAGGCGAGGTGCAGATCAAGGACATGATCGTCGGCGCAGCCCTTGCCGCCGAAATTTCCGGCCACGATGCCTACAAGGAGGCGCGGCCTGGTCAGGTGACCGTGCCGGAAAGCGAGCTTGTCGCCACCGTGCAGGGAATGCTCGCCGCGCAGAAGGCGGAACGCGGGTGATGATCGCGGATTTGACGATAGCGAAGGGTGGCGCTCTACGTTGCCCCCCTCTGTCCTGCCGGACATCTCCCCCGCAAGGGGGGAGATCGGCAGTTTTGACCTTATCGCCCGCCTCTCGACGTTGGCGATTGGCGAAAGCCGGGATAACGGCTGATCTCCCCCCTTGCGGGGGAGATGTCCGGCAGGACAGAGGGGGGCAACGTAGAGCGCTGTCTCTGCAAACGTCTCATTATAAAGCATGACCCTCCGCTATCCCGCCTCCGCCGACGCCATCCTCGCGCTCTTCGCCGAGCGCGAGGCGGAGCTTGTCGACGTGCCGATCATCCAGCCGGCCGATCCGTTCCTCGACATGGCGGGTGAGGATCTGCGCCGCCGCATCTTCCTCACCGAGAGCGAGACGGGCGAGACGCTTTGCCTGCGCCCGGAATTCACCATTCCCGTCTGCCTCGACCATATCGCCAAGCGCGCGGCGACCCCGCACCGCTATGCCTATCTGGGCGAGGTTTTCCGCCAGCGGCGCGAGGGCGGCAACGAATTCTTCCAGGCGGGCATCGAGGATCTGGGCGAAACCAGCACGGCGGAAGCGGACGCTCGCTCCATCGCCGACGCGCATGCGCTGCTCGCCGGCGCACTGCCCGGTCGAAAACTGTCGGTGACCTTGGGCGATCAGGCCGTGTTCGAGGCGGTGCTGGCCGCGCTCGGCTTGCCGCGCGGCTGGCAGAAACGCCTTGCCCGCGCCTTCGGTTCGCCGGCGCAGCTAGAGGCGGCGCTTGCCGATCTCGCCAACCCGCCGCGCAACGGCGTGCTGTCCGACGAGGCGGCGGAGCTTGTCGCCCTGCGCGACCACGAAGCCCTGTCCGGCGAAATCGCCGTCGCCATGCAGCGCGCCGGCCTGTCGGAGAGCTCCGGACGCGCGCCGCAGGATATCGCGCGTCGCCTCATCGAGAAGGCGGAACTGCGCAGCGTGCGCCTGTCGTCGGAAGCTTTTGAAGCGTTGCGGGCCTTCCTCGCCATCAAGGTGCCGCTGGCCGGGGCGGCTGCCGCCTTGTCGGATTTCGCGAAGGCGTCGGGCCTCAGCCTCGTGCGTTCGCTCGACGCCTTCTCGCGCCGTGTGGAGGCCATCGGCCGTCACGGGCAGGCGAGCGACGACATCGCCTATGACGCCGCCTTCGGCCGTCCGCTCGACTATTATACGGGCCTCGTCTTCGAGATATACGCCGGCGATGCGGCGCGGCCGCTGGCAGGCGGCGGACGCTACGACCGCCTGTTGACGCTCCTCGGCGCGGAAAGGCCGATCCCGGGCGTCGGCTTCTCCGTGTGGCTCGACCGGATTGAGGCGCTGCGGAAATGAGCGGGCGGTTTTATCCTTCGACCCCCACCCCTCACCCCTCCCCACAAGGGGGAGGGGAATTCGGCAAAGTCAGCGCCAAGATCGGCGAGCTGACGATACGGCTGACGTCCCCCTCCCCCTTGTGGGGAGGGGTGAGGGGCGGGGGTAGCTCCCGATCCATATGCAACGAGACGGCATCATGACCATCACGCTGGCATTGCCGTCCAAGGGCCGGCTCAAGGAGCAGGCGAGCGAACTCTTCGCGCGCGCCGGCCTCGCCATCGTGCAGACGGGCGACGAGCGCTCCTATCGCGCCCGCGTCGAGGGGCGCGACGACATCGAGGTGAAGCTGCTTTCGGCCTCCGAGATCGCCGCCGAGCTTGGCGCGGGCACGCTCGATCTCGGCGTCACCGGCGAGGACCTGATCCGCGAGAAGCTGACCGATTGCGACGCCCGCGTCGAGATCGCGGCGCGCCTGCCGTTCGGGTTCGCCGATGTCGTGGTGGCCGTCCCCGACTGCTGGTGGGACGTCGACACCATGGCAGACCTCGATGACGTGGCCGCCGATTTTCGCCAGCGCCACGGTCGCCGCCTGCGCATCGCGACCAAATACTGGCGGCTGACGCAGCAGTTCTTTTCGGGCGCGCACGGCATTCAGGTCTACCGCATCGTCGAAAGCCTCGGCGCAACGGAAGGCGCGCCGGCCTCCGGCTCCGCCGACGTCATCGTCGACATCACGACGACCGGGTCGACGCTGAAATCCAACCATCTCAAGGTGCTGTCGGACGGCGTCATCCTGCGTTCGCAGGCCTGTCTTGTCGCTTCGCGCCGCCAGCGCGATGCTACCGATATGCAGGCTGTGGCCGATATTTGCGGGCGTCTTCGCGCGGCTGCGTCCTGACACGCCGATCCTCGAACAAGCTCTGTTGTTTCAAAGGCTTGCGTCGAACCCCGGAATCGATGTTCGAGCCGGTTGAATCACTCTCGCAAGCACTTGAATCAGTTCCTGAGCGCGCGAGCCGGCAAAGAAAAAGCCCGGATAATTCCGGGCTTTAGGAAAGGTTACTAAACGTTTATCAGCGCCTGTTGATGGCGAATGCGCCGGGGCCGAACACGGCGAGCAGCAGGAAGCCGCCGGCGATTCCGAGGTTTTTCTGGAAGAACAGGGCCTGCGACATATCCGAGAAGTCGGTGTGGGCGATGAGGCTGGCCGCGATGGTGAAGATCGCGAGTGCCACGGCTGCGATGCGCGAATAGAAGCCGGCGAGCACGGCAAGGCCGCCGAAGAATTCCAGCAGGCCGACGACGACGGCGACGACCGTGGGGGCCGGCAGGCCCATCGAGCCGAACCAGCCCGCCGTGCCGCCGATGGCGGTCAGCTTGCCGAAGCCGGCGAGGATGAAGAGAACGGAAAGAAGGATGCGGCCGACGAGGACGGCGGCGGAGCCGGCGCCGCTGGTCGAGGCGGCAGGAGCGGTGGTGGAGAGGGACATGGGAGAACTCCGATGGATGACGGTCGCGATTGACTAGCGAATCCCGTCATTCATCGAAAGAGCACGCAAGACGACAGATCGTTCGCTGAAATCGAACGATGATCGCCTGTACCTCAGCCTCAGCCGGGGCGCGTCATGTCCCCCGGCACGACCAGCCGGTCGAAATCCGCGTCGCTGATATAACCGCCGCCGACCGCTTCCTCGCGCAGCGTGGTGCCGTTCTTGTGCGCCGTCTTGGCGATCTTGGCGGCGTTGTCGTAGCCGATGGTCGGCGCCAGCGCCGTCACCAGCATCAGCGAGCGCTCGAGCGCGGCCTTGATGTTGTCCTCGCGCGCCTCGATGCCGGCGACGCAATTGTCGGTGAAGGAGACTGCGGCGTCCGCCATCAGTTGCACCGACTGCAGGAAGTTGTAGGCCATCAGCGGGTTGTAGACGTTGAGCTCGAAATGGCCCTGACTGCCTGCGAAGGTCAGCGCCGCATTGTTGCCGAACACCTGCACGCAGACCTGCGTCAGCGCCTCGCACTGCGTCGGGTTGACCTTGCCGGGCATGATCGAGGAGCCCGGCTCGTTCTCCGGCAGGGAGAGCTCGCCGAGGCCGGAGCGCGGCCCGGAGCCGAGGAAGCGGATGTCGTTGGCGATCTTGTAGAGCGCGGCCGCCGCGGCGTTGATTGCGCCATGCGAGAAGACCATCGAATCGTGCGCGGCCAGCGCCTCGAACTTGTTCGGCGCGGTCTTGAAGTCTAGTCCGGTGATCGCGGCGATCGCGGCGGCCACCTTCTCGTCGAAGCCGACCGGCGCGTTGAGCCCGGTGCCGACCGCCGTGCCGCCTTGCGCCAGTTCCATCAGGCCGGGCAAGGTCATCTCGATGCGCTTGATCGAGGATGCGACCTGCGCGGCATAGCCACCGAACTCCTGGCCGAGGGTGAGGGGGGTCGCGTCCTGCGTGTGGGTGCGACCGATCTTGACGATATGGTCGAAAGCCTTGGCCTTGGCGTCCAGCGCGGCGTGCAGGTGTTTTAGCGCCGGCAGCAGGTCGTGCACGATGCGCTCGGCGCAGGCGATATGCATGGCCGTCGGATAGCTGTCGTTCGACGACTGGCTCATGTTCACATGGTCGTTCGGGTGGACCGGCTTCTTCGAGCCCTTCTCGCCGCCCAGCATCTCGATGGCGCGGTTGGAGATCACCTCGTTGGCGTTCATGTTGGACTGCGTGCCGGAGCCCGTCTGCCAGACGACCAGCGGAAAGTGGTCGTTCAGCTTGCCGTCGATCACTTCCTGCGCGGCGTCCACGATCGCCTTGCCGATCTTCGGATCGAGCCGGCCGAGTTCCATGTTCACTTCCGCGGCGGCGCGCTTGACGATGCCCAGCGCCCGCACCACCGACAGCGGCTGCTTTTCCCAGCCGATCCTGAAGTTGCCGCGCGAGCGTTCGGCCTGCGCGCCCCAATAGCGGTCCGACGCGACCTCGATCGGGCCAAACGTATCGGTTTCGGTTCTCGTCGTCTTGGTCACCGCAATCTCCAGTCCTGAAAATATGGCGATGCCGTATCGCGTCGCACAATGGCCTTCAAGCGGAGATTGGCGGGTGAGGGAAGCCTAATCGTTTGAAGTATGGAGCCTGTCAGGTGCCGCGCCGGCCGAAGCCGCCGGGAGAGGTCGGGCGGCGGCTGGAGAGCTGGGCGACCGGCACCGGCGCCGTGGTTCGCGCCGCCGGCGCGGTGCTCTGGCGGGGCATGCGCTCGGCCTGCATCTTCGCGATATGGGCTTCCAGCTCGTCGGCGAAACCGTCCATGCCGCCGGGCGGCGGGCCGAAGCGGTTGCCGCCGCGCGTTCCTTCGAGCACGCCGCATTCCACGATCTGCCAGATCGGCCCGATGATGGGCACGAAGATCATGAGGAACCACACCCAGGACTTGTCCCGGTCGTGGAGTCGCTTCACCGTGCCGGCAAGGTTGATCCAGACCGAGAGCACGACCGCGCACAGTATCGCGATGCCCACGCTCAAGCCGCCATTGGAGAGTTCGCCGGTGGCGTGCTCGACGGAGGGATCGACCGCCTCGACGAAGATGGCGAACGCCCCGATCACGACCACCCACACCATGAGGATGGCGAATTGCGACAGCCACCATTTGGCGCGGCCGATCCGGCCTGAAAAGCTGAAGAGAATATCCATGGATGCACCCCTTGCCAGAGGGGCCATCCTGCGCATGCCAAGGTAAATCGCCGTTCAAGGACGGCCCGCATCCGACGCGTCGAGGCAATGTCTTTGCGGTGGCGGTTAATGGCGAGGGAATGAAATAGGTGCAATGCGCGCCGATTGTGCCTCACAAACAGCAAGGGCGGCTGCCGCCGCCCTTGTCCGGAAGATCAGGCCTCGACCGTCAAAGGGAGTCCTTGATCTTCTGCTTTGCGTTGCCAAAGCCTTTCTGGACCTTGCCGGCGGTCTTTTCGACCGCGCCTTCGGCTTCCATCTGCCGGTTGCCTGTCGCCTTGCCGGCGGCCTCCTTGACGGCGCCCTTGACCTGTCTGGCTGCGCCCTTGATCTGATCCTTGTTCACCATGACGAACGCTCCGTGGACGGCGATGCTGTTTCTGGAAATCGGGGTCGCCGACAATAAAAAGCCTCCCGTTCCACATGAATGGACAGGAGGCTCTTTGTCTTTGCTGTCTTTCCTGATTTCTCGTTCCAGACTGCTTCGACATCCAGAGAACCCACCAGCTCGCGATAGGTTCCGACTTTCCGGAAAAAAATTTGCGGGCAATCGTTTCCAGTGTCCACCGAGGGAAACGAGCTTCCGCCCTGCCTGTCCGGGCCTCGTTCACAACGCCTCGGCTGCCAGCCGCTCGCACCAGTGGGCAAGGCGTTCCTTCAGCTTCTTGCCCTGGATGTAGCTGTCCTCCTCCGGCAAACGTTCGATTTCCTCGTAGGCAAGGGAAGTTCGGCCATGCTCGCAATATGCCGCCTGGAGGCTGGGCCGGTGCATGCTCCCGAGACGCAGGCTGAACCACAGCCGGGCCTCGACCGTGCTCAGATCCGGCGCGGCGCCCGCCCAGCATTGCCCGGTTGCACTGCAGCGCACGGCATAGATGCCCGCGACGACCTTGCGTTCCTTATAGGCCGCGATCGCAGCCTTCCGTTGCTCGCCGCGCATCGGCTTTCTCCTGTTCTTGCGGTTTGGAAACAGATCTCCTATTATCATCCGGGTAATAATCGTTCAATAGTTTTACCCGGATGATTTCAGGAGTGGTCTCATGTCCGATCTCGCAGCCTTGCCGGCAACGGCGTTTCGGGCGGAAAAAATGCTTGCGGCAGGTCCGCTTCACCGCGTCGCATTGGCCGTGAAGAGCGCGACCGAGGCAGCGCCCGACCTGCCGGTGCTGGTCTTCGATGACGGCACCGGAAAGGTGATCGATCTCGATCTTCGGGGCGACGATGCGGAAATCCTCGCGCGGCTCCGGGAAGGGAACGATATCGCGGAAGCGGAGGTCTTGCCCGGCCAGCCGCCGTCAAGGCGCGGAAGGCCGAAACTCGGCGTCGTGGCCCGCGAGGTGACGCTTCTGCCGCGCCATTGGGAATGGCTGGCCGAGCAGCCGGGCGGAACCTCAAACGCATTGCGGCGGCTGACCGAGTTGGCGATGCGCGCCGATCCCGGCGAGGGGAGGCTGCGCGCCCGCCGGGAGGCAGCCTACCGCTTCATGTCCGCGATGGCCGGCAATCTTGCCGGTTTCGAGGAAGCGATCCGCGCCCTGTTCGCTGGGGATCGGGACCGTTTCGCAACATACGCCGAAAGCTGGCCCGCGGATATTCGCGCCTATGCGGAACGGCTGGCGTGGGGCGAACCGCTCCTGACCGACACAAACGGCTGAGCACAAAGAAAAAGGGCGGTCTTTCGACCGCCCTCGCATGATCCATCCGGATCGGCGTGCTGATGGATTTCCTTAGAAATCCATGCCGCCACTTCAGCCCGCAAGCGGGCTGAAGCAACTTTGTCCGATGGGCGTGCTAATGGATTTCCTTAGAAATCCATGCCGCCCATGCCGCCCATGCCGCCGCCCGGCATAGCCGGCATCGGGGCGTCCTTCTTCGGAGCCTCGGCGATCATGGCCTCGGTGGTGACCAGCAGGCCGGCGACCGAAGCCGCATCCTGAAGGGCGGTGCGCACGACCTTCACCGGGTCGACGATGCCCAGCGCGATCAGGTCGCCATACTCGCCCGTCTGGGCGTTGTAGCCGAAGTTGGCGGCCTTGTTCTCGAGGATCTTGCCGGCCACGATCGAGGCTTCCGCACCGGCGTTGGCCGCGATCTGACGGGCCGGAGCCTGCAGCGCCTTGCGCACGATGTTGATGCCGGCGGTCTGATCGGCATTGGCGCCCGAAGCCTTGATGGCGGCCGTGGCGCGCAGCAGGGCGACGCCGCCGCCCGCAACGATGCCTTCCTCGACGGCCGCGCGGGTCGCGTTGAGGGCGTCGTCGACGCGATCCTTCTTCTCCTTGACCTCGATCTCGGTCGCGCCGCCAACGCGGATGACGGCGACGCCGCCAGCCAGCTTCGCCAGACGCTCCTGCAGCTTCTCGCGGTCGTAGTCCGAGGTGGTCTCCTCGATCTGCTGCTTGATCTGGGCGACGCGGCCCTGGATCTCGGCCTTCTTGCCGGCGCCGTCGACGATCGTGGTGTTCTCCTTGGCGATCGACACCTTCTTGGCGCGGCCGAGCATGTTGAGCGTCGACGTTCTCGAGCTTGATGCCGAGGTCTTCCGAGATCACCTGGCCGCCGGTGAGGATCGCGATGTCCTCGAGCATGGCCTTGCGGCGGTCGCCGAAGCCCGGAGCCTTGACGGCGGCGATCTTCAGGCCGCCGCGCAGCTTGTTGACGACGAGCGTGGCGAGCGCCTCGCCCTCGACGTCCTCGGCGATGATGAGCAGCGGCTTGGAGGTCTGCACGACGGCCTCGAGGACCGGCAGCATGGCCTGCAGGTTGGACAGCTTCTTCTCGTGGAGCAGGATGTAGGCGTCCTCGAGCTCGGCGACCATCTTGTCCGGGTTGGTGATGAAGTACGGCGACAGGTAGCCGCGGTCGAACTGCATGCCCTCGACGACTTCCAGCTCGGTCTCGGCGGTCTTGGCTTCCTCGACGGTGATGACGCCCTCGTTGCCGACCTTCTGCATCGCCTCGGCGATCATCTTGCCGACCGACTCGTCGCCATTGGCCGAGATGGTGCCGACCTGCGCGACCTCGTCGGAGGTCTTGATCTTCTTCGCGGCCTTGGAGAGGGCGGCGACGACTTCCGTCACGGCCAGGTCGATACCGCGCTTCAGGTCCATCGGGTTCATGCCGGCGGCGACGGCCTTGTGGCCTTCCTGGACGATCGCCTGGGCGAGAACGGTGGCGGTGGTGGTGCCGTCGCCGGCGATGTCGTTGGTCTTCGAAGCGACTTCGCGGACCATCTGCGCGCCCATGTTCTCGAACTTGTCGGCAAGCTCGATTTCCTTGGCGACGGTCACGCCGTCCTTGGTGATGCGCGGAGCGCCGAACGACTTGTCGATGACGACGTTGCGGCCCTTCGGACCGAGCGTCACCTTCACCGCGTCGGCGAGAACGTTGACGCCGTGCAGCATGCGCTCACGGGCGTCGCGGGAGAATTTTACGTCTTTGGCAGCCATTTTCTACTCCTGGGCCGGAGGCCCGAATTTGCTACGGATGGTGCGGATGGAGGGAATCGATCAGCCGATGATGCCCATGATGTCGGATTCCTTCATGATCAGAAGGTCCTCGCCATTGAGCTTCACTTCGGTGCCCGACCACTTGCCGAACAGGACGCGGTCGCCGGCCTTGACGTCCAGCGGAACCAGCTTGCCGGCCTCGTCGCGAGCGCCCGAACCGACGGCGACGACTTCGCCTTCCTGCGGCTTTTCCTTGGCGGTGTCCGGGATGATGATGCCGCCTTTGGTCTTCTCTTCGGAATCGACGCGCTTGACGACCACGCGGTCATGAAGCGGGCGGAACTTCGACTTTGCCATGTGAAACTGTCCTCGACACGGATGATGAAATCGCTTTTTCCCGGTCTCGCCGGGGCGTTAGCACTCACTTGTAAAGAGTGCTAACGCGGCGCTGACATAGGCGGGCGGGAAAAATCTGTCAAGGGCGGGAAGGGCGGTCGGCAGGCAAAATTTGCTATGTCGCGGTGCCGTTACGAACCGTTGTTCCGCTGGCCACCCGCACTTAGGAATGCGGACGCGGATCTGCAAGGGCCGGGCCGAGACATTGCGGATGGGCGGCGTCGCCCTCCGCCCGCTGCTGGAGGATCATCCGACGATGCGGAGATTCGACAGCTCGTCCGCGATTTCCTTGAATTTTTCCGACAGGTTGCTGCCGGTCGCGTTCCAGAAGAGCTTAGCGGGTTTTGACGCGTCGGTCGGGTCCTTGCGGAAGCGCGAGTCCGACGAGCAGTTCTTGAGACCCTGGATCTGCGCCGCATCCGCCGTCTTGGTGGCGTTGAGATCGAGCGCGACCGTCATCACCAGCACCTTGCTGTCCTTGGCGTTGGCGCAGACCTTCGCCATCTGCTCGTTGAGGGCGTTGGTGTAGTTGCCGTTCGAATAGTCGAACTGGCCGATCGAGCCCGACGTGCCCATGAAAAGGCGCGGCGTGCTGGTGCCGTTGTAGCCCGGCTTCAGATAGCCGTAGGCCGAATAGGTCGACTTCGAGTCGGCGGGGTCCGAATAGCCGAGCGACGACGGCGTATAGTAGGTGTTCGCGCCGTCGGTCAGCACGATGATCACCTTGTCGTTGCCGCGCTCGGTTTCGGCGCGTCCGCCGGTGAACGGCTCCGTGCTGGAAAGCGTCCGCCAGCCCCATGCGAGACCTTCGGGCACGTTGGTCGCGCCATTCGGCGCCATGGCGTCGATGGCGGTCTTGATGGCGCTCAGGCCTTCCGGCTTGGTCACGTCCACCAGTTCGGTGAGGGGTGCGGTGGTGCAGCTGTAGTTCGGACCGCTGCCCTGCGGCGAGGTGGCGCCATAGGGGCGGACATCGAAGTATTTGCCCATGTTCTTGAGCCGGGTCGTGCCCGTGCTCTCGGTGCCGTCATTCCACCAGTTGTTCGAAGCGCTGAAATTGTCGGGCGTGCTGTCTTCCGCCGTGGCCCAGCGGTCGCCGGGCTCGTCGGGCCCGAACATCGGCACAAACATGGTGGCCGCATCGCCGCTGATGGCGCCGCCCTCGTTCAGTGCCGCATTCGCCGGCTCGTCGTTCACATTGTAGGGGTAGGGTCGTGCCTCCACGCATCCCTGCCAGCTGGCGAAGCCGGTTATCGTCTCGTCGTAGTAGCCAGTGTCCTGCCAGCGGCCCTTGGTGCATCGGCCTCTGCTATCGTAGTTCGTGCAGACATATTCCTGTCCCGTCACCACCCACTCGCGCGAGCTGACGTGCTTCATGTCCTTGTAGAGCGTGAAGCGCGACAGGATCTCGCCTTCCTCTCCGCCCCAGCCGGTACCGACCTTGCGCCAGACGCCGTTCGACTTCACCGCGCGCCTGTCGCCGCTCGACATCGACGCCCAGTTGAAGTTTTCGTGGTGGACGGGCGAGATGCCGTTGGTGTCCATCCACGCCTTGCCGGCGTTCTGCGGGCCTACATTCACCGACGCCGCGAACGGCACCAGGCTGAACTGCACCGGCTTCTCGATCTGCTTGATCAGGTTGGCCTGCAAGGCGAGCGTGTCGACGAGCTGCTTGGCGGCCGTCTTCAGAAGGTCGATGCGCTTCTGGCCGGAACCCGAACCGAGGTCACTCATCGAGCCGGAATTGTCGAGCACGAGCGCCACTTCCAGCGTGTTCTTCAGGCGGATTTCGGTGCTGGCGGCGATAGCGATATTGTCGGTGCCGCCGCCCTCTCCGCCGTCCAGCATGTCCGTGAAGATATTGTAGAAGTACGGCTTGTAGTTGAGATGAGCCGAGAGTTTCAGCGTGCCGCCGCCAGCCTGGTTCGAGGGCAGCCTGACATTCAGCGTCACATTCGCCGGATCGACGGCATTGGCGAGATTGGTCTTGAAGAATTCGTTGGCGTACTGGACGACCTGCGTGTCCGTTGCGCCGGAAACGATATAGCGCGCCGTCGCGATGCCGGCCGCGTCGAGCGCGTTGAGCGTTGCCTGTCTCTGGCTGCTGATCTCGTGATAGTCGACGGCCATGGCGAGGCCGCCCATGATCGGCACGAGCATGATGGCGAACAGCATGCCATAGTTGCCGCGCCGGTCCTTCCAGAACTTCCGCATTTGTGCTTTCGCCCTTCGACGGCGATTGTCGCCGCAAGCCCGCAGCGAACCTTAGAGCAAAGGGCTGAAAGGCTGGTTTTCGCGGATCGTCGCATTGTGTTGCGCGATTTGACCGGCCGTTAACCAAGGCGCGGCTCTTACCGGAGTCTGCGGCCCAAAAAGAAACGCCCCGCCGGAGCGGGGCGCGTCTGGATTCTGGGAAGGATCAGCCGACGAAGCGCAGGTTGGCGAGTTCGTCCGCGATCTCCTTGAAGGTCTGCTGGAGCGTTGCGCCCGTGGCGTTCCAGAACAGCTTCTTGCCCTTGCTCAGATCCGCCGGATCGCGGGCGTAGCGTGACCGCGACGCGCACTGCTTGAGCATGTCGAGCTGCTCCTGGGTCTGCTTCTTCTCGGCGGCGGTGGCCGTTTTCGAGGGGTCGCTGGGTTTCTTGTTCGGGTCGAGGTCCAGAGCGACCGTCATGACGATGATGTTCGCTCCCGTGCCGCCTGTATCGCCGCCATTGGCGTTCTCGCAGGCTTTCAGGAACTGCTCGTTCATCGCATTGGTATAGGTCGCGTTGGTGTAGTCCTTGGTGACCGAACTGGTCGTGCCGGAATAGATGCGGCCGGCCGTGTTGTCGGCGAGACGGGCATAGCCGTAGGCCGAATAGGTCGACCTGTTGTCCGCCGTGTCGGAAGCCCCGAGGGAGGACGGCGTATAGTAGGTGTTGGCGCCGTCGGTCAGCACGATGATGACCTTGTCGTTTCCGCGCTCGGTTTCCGAACGGCCGCCCGTGAACGGCGCCTGGCTCGACAGCGTGCGCCAGCCCCAGACGAGACCCTCCGGCACGTTGGTGGCGCCGTTGGCGGCCATCGCGGTGATGGCGTTCTTGACCTTGGTCGCCCCGGCTTCCGTGGTAACGTCGGTCAGCTCGGTGATCGCGGTCGTGGTGCAGCTCGCGTTCGGTCCCTTGTCGCCGCTTGGAAGCGACGCATCCTTGGGCAACGGCACGTAGTATTTCGCGGCGCTCCGCTGGCGGCCCTTCGCCTGCGTGCTATTGACGGTATTGTTGGACCACTGGTCGTTCCACCATGTGTTGTAGGCGCTGAAATTGACGAGATTGTCGTTGCTGCTGGCGTTGTAGTTGTAGTCGCCTGCTTCGTCGGGCGCGAACATTGGCACGAAGAGTGTCGATGGAACTCCGGAGGTGGCCGCCTCGTCATTCGTGTTGTAGGGACTGGGCCGGGTTTCGACGCAGCCCGCCCATGGCACGTCGAGTGCCTGCAACGTCTGTGAAGAACAGTTCCTGCCGCTGCAGACATAACGCTGCATGTCGTCGAACAACGTGAAGCGGGAGACCGTCTGACCGGCCTGACTTCCCCAGTCCGAGCCGACCTTGACGTACTTGCCGCTCGCGTCCTTCTGCACCTTTTTGTTGCCGGTCATCGTCGACCAGTCGAAGTTTTCATGATGGATCGGCGATATACCGGTCGTGTCCATCCACGCGGCATTCTTGTTGCTCGATCCTACATTCACCGACGCGGCGAACGGCACCACCGAGAACTGCACCGGCTTCTCGACCTGCTTCATGATCTGGGCGGTCGCGGCAAGCTTGTCGACAAGGTCCTTCGCGGCGGATTTCAGCAGGTCGATGCGCTTCTGGCTCGAGCCTGTGCCGTAATAGTCCATCGAGCCCGAATTATCGAGCACCAGCGCCACTTCCACCGTGTTCTTCAGCTGCACTTCCGAGGAAGCCTGGAATTCGAGCGGACCGTTGTCCACCACGCGCGTCCGGTCGAGCAGCGCCATGAAGGGCGGCAGGAACTGGGCCTTGTAGCGGAGATGCGCCACCATCTTGACGCGCCCGCCGCCATTGATGTTGGTGGGCAGATAGACTTCGAGATCGACATCCTCCGGCTTCACGCCGCCGAGATTCGCGTCGAAGAATTCGCGGGCGTATTCCCGCACCACGGTTTCGGAGGCGCCTTCGAGGATGCGCCGGGCCGTGGCCATGTTCGCCGCGTCGAGCGCGTTGAGCGTGTCCTGCCTCTGCCGCGACATGTCGGTATAATCGATGGCGAGCGCCAGTCCGCCCAGGATCGGCACCATGGCGATGCCGGTGAGCATGGCGAAATTGCCGCGAGTATCGCGTAAAAATCTGCGTAACATGGGAGCTGCCCCTGCCAGCTTTTGAAAACGATGGGACAGGTTGACACGGAATCTTTAAATTCCCGCTTCCGGAAAGCGTTAAAACGAGCTGAACGCAGGCGATGAACCGTTTACCAAGATGCCGGCGCCCGGAAGCTCGTCCTGGCGCCGGACGGAGCGCCGTCTACTGACGGGCTTCGGCCAGCCGCTCCGGTCTGATGCGGCGCGGCGCCGAGAAGCGGTCGCCCACCATCACGTCGATGCCGAGATCGAGAAGAGCCATGGCCTCGCGGTCGTCCGCCACCCCGGTTGCGATGATCGGCACGTGATCATTTTCCGGATGGCCCGGGAGCGCGGCGACGTCGTGCGGGCGCGCCGCGCCTGTGCGCAGCAGCCGCTGCGCCGGTATCCGGATATAGCGCAGGGCCGGATGCGCAAGCGGGAATCCTGGCTGGCCTCCCGCCATGTCCGCTGCGAGCCCGAAGCCGCCCGCCGCAAGCCGCGAGAGCGAAGCATAGGCGGCGCATCCGGGATCGAACGATCGCGCATCCGCGCACAGGATGATGACCTTGCCGACCAATGGATATTCCCGCGCCATGGCGAGAATCCGGTCGACCTCGCCGGCGGACTCCAGGAGGGCTCCCGACAGCGCCACATGCAGCGCCTGTCCCGGCATGTTGCCCAGCCTTCTGCGCGCCACGGCCACGGCCGCCGCGACGGTCTGCGCATCGAACGCTGCGGCGTCGAAGCCGACCGGCGGCTCGGCGATGTCGCGCAGATGGACCGGACGCCCGTCGCACTCGACCGATCGGAAGACGTCGAAGCCTAGGGTTGTTCCGTGCGACACCGACATGATCGGCTGCAGGCTGATTTCCGCATCCCCGACGGCCGCCGCCGCAAGCACCGACGCGGGTGTCGCGGCCGGCTCCCTCGACATACGTTCCTGCGCCGGGCTGCGAAGCGGGACGACATTGGTCGCTGCGTCCGTTCCGTCCGCCGGCGGTCCGTCATGGGACGCCGCCGCCGCGACGGCATCGGCCGCGGGCTTCGGGCCGTCCTGCGTGCCTGACGCAGGCGCCTGTTCCGGAAGGAGAGCCGTCGGCCGGCTTCGCAACACCGATTCCACCGAGGCCTCGAGCCTGCGCATGTCGGCGGCGGTCGAGCGGGCGCTGCGCAGGGCGGCGAGCGCCATCAGCGCTGCCGCGGCCGACAGCAGGAGCGCCAGCCCCGAGGCGGACAGCATCGCCCCGTCGACACCCGACATGACGGCAGGGCGGCCGAGCAAGGTCATGGAAATGGCGGCGAGGCCGGCAAGCAACGCTGCCGCGACCAGGCCAGGTAACAGGCGTCCCAACGATGCTCCCCGGATCGCGAACCGGTCTTTCGCAATCCTGCCGATCGTACGTCTACGGAACGGACATAGGGCGACCGACCGCCGCTGTTAAGCGAAAGCTGGTGACAGGGTGAATGCCTTGGGTTAATTCCGGTCGCGGACGCAGCCCGGCTCGCGTCCGCTTTCCGGTCTCACAGGGGAAGGAAGAACATGGCGGGTTCGCCCAAGATGATATCGTCGCTTGCCGAACTCGACGGCCGCTACGCCGCTGTCTTCTGCGACGTTTGGGGAGTCATCCACAATGGCGAGCGCTCCTTCCCGGATGCGGCGGTGGCGCTGACGCGTGCCCGCGAGAACGGCGTCGCCGTGGTGCTCATCACCAATGCGCCGCGCCCGGCCCCGCCGATCGTCAAGCAGATGGGCAGGCTCGGCGTGCCCGAAAGCGCCTGGGACCGCATCGTCACCTCGGGCGACGTGACGCGTGGCCTGGTCCGCAACGGTCCCCGGAAGATCTTCCATCTCGGGCCGGAGCGCGACCTTGTCCTTTATGAAGGTCTTGACGTCGAGGTCGTGGAGGAGTTCGAGGCGTCCGGCGTCGTCTGCACCGGCCTCTACGAGGACACCGTCGAGACGCCCGACGACTATGCCGATCTGCTGCTGCGGCTGCGCGCCCGCGACCTGCCTTTCATCTGCGCCAATCCGGACATCGTGGTCGAGCGCGGCGAGACCATCATCTGGTGCGCCGGGGCGCTGGCGCGCGACTATGCGCAGCTCGGCGGCCGTACCCTGATCGCCGGCAAGCCGCATCGGCCGATCTACGAGGCGGCGCTCGAAGCGGCAGGCGAGGTTCTCGGCCGCGCGGTGTCCCGCGACGAGGTGCTGGCGATCGGCGACGGCGTGCTGACCGACGTGAAGGGCGCCGAAAACAATGGCATCGACGTCCTCTACGTGTCGGGCGGCATTCACGCGCGCGAATATGGAGACGATGCGGACCTGCCGGATTTCGATCGGATGGCGACTTTTCTGGCCAGGCACGGCCATCATCCCGTCGCCATCATCCCGAAACTGCGCTGAGGACCACGGTGGCCGCGTCGACCATATTGCGCGTTTGCGGCGCCGACAGGCTGCCGCCGCAGCTTCGCGGCGGCGTCGTGGCCATCGGCAATTTCGATGGCGTGCATCGCGGCCACCAGGCCGTGCTCGGCAAGGCGCTGGACGAGGCGAAGCGGCTCGGCGTCCCCGCGCTGGTGCTCACCTTCGACCCGCACCCGCGCAGCGTCTTTCGCCCGCAGGACCCGCTTTTCATCATCACGCCGCCGCCGATGCGCGCGCGGCTGCTCGGGGAACTGGGCTTCGACGCCGTCGTCGAGCAGCCGTTCGACCGCGAGTTCGCCGCGCATTCGGCGGATCGCTTCGTCGACGAGATTCTGGTCGCGCATCTGGGCATCGCCGGCGCCGTCACCGGCTTCGACTTCCACTTCGGCAAGGATCGCGCGGGCGGACCGGCCTTTCTGATGGCGGCGGGGGAGACGAGAGGGTTTGACGTCACGCTCGTCGACGCTTTCCGTGACGAAGGCGCGGAAGTCGTCTCGTCGAGCCGCATCCGCGCATTGCTCGAAACGGGCGACGTCAGCGGCGGCGCCGGTCTTCTCGGCTACCGCTACACGGTCGAGGCGGAAGTGGCTTCCGGCCGACAGTTGGGCCGCAAGCTCGGCTATCCCACCGCGAACATGGCGCTGCCGGACGACAACCGGCTGAAGCACGGCATCTATGCTGTCCGGCTCCGGCGCCCGGACGGCTCCCTCCATGACGGCGTCGCGAGCTTCGGCCGCCGGCCCACCGTCGAATCCGACGGCGTGCCTCTGCTGGAGACCTTCGTGTTCGATTTCTCCGGCAGCCTGTACGGCGAGACCTGCGCCGTATCCTTCTTCGGCTATCTGCGGGGCGAGGAGAAGTTCGACGGTCTCGACGCGCTGCTTGCCCAGATGAAGCGGGACGAGGCGGAAGCTCGCGCGCTGCTCGGCGGCGTCACGCCGCTTTCCGCGCTGGACGCGGCCATCGCATTCTGACACTCTCACTGGAGAGGGGTGCTTCAATTTTAAGCGATTCTTCACTGCGTTGTCGGAAAACGATCCGGCCAGCGCAAGTGTCTCGTATGACTGGAGCAGCCACTTCATGATCCGCATTCTCACCGTCGCGAGCCTTGTGCTCCTCAGCGCAGCCGCTCATGCAGCGGACATGCAGGAATCTGCCGGGGAGGGGGGTCTTCTCTCCGGCGGCTGGTCGCTGACGCTGGGTGCTTCCGGCTATTTCGCACCGGAATATGAAGGCGACGACAAGATGGTCTTCATGGCGGTGCCGCTCGTCTCGCTGGGCCGCACGGGCACGATCACGAAATTCTCCTCGCGCAACGACAATATCTCGCTCGGCCTGATCGACAACGGCACCTTCCGCGCCGGCATCGCCGGAAAAATCCTTTTCGGGCGCGACGAGGACGATTCGGATGACCTGATCGGCCTCGACCCGGTGCGCTGGGGCGGCGAACTCGGCCTGTTCGCGGAAGTCTATCCGACCGACTGGCTGCGCCTGCGCGGCGAACTGCGCCATGGCATCCGCACCCACGACGCCTTCGTCGGCGACGTCGCGGCCGACGCCTTCTACGATGTCACGCCGACCATCCGCGTGTCGGGCGGACCCCGCGCCTCCTTCGCCTCGGAGGATTATTTCGACACCTATTACGGCGTGAACGCGGCCGAATCGGTGGCCTCGGGCCTTGGCGCCTTCGATCCGGACGGCGGCGGGCTGAAATCGCTCGGCGTCGGCGGCGCGGTCACCTGGCAGGCGACGGACAAGATCACCACCAGTCTCTTCGGCGAATATGCCCGCCTGCAGGGTGACGCCGCCGGCTCCACGCTGGTCAAGGAGCGCGGCTCCACCGACCAGTTCACCGTCGGCGTCTCGGCGACTTATCGCTTCGATTTCAGCTTTTGACTAAGGGTGAGTCACCGCCATCTCAAGGCCGAGCACCTGCACGAACGGTGTGAAGTCGCGGTCGCTGTGTAACAGTGAATGCCCGTGTTCGATGCAGAACGTCGCGATTACGAGATCGACTGTCTTTCGAATAGATATTCCGCGTGATCTGAGCAGCCGGTAATTTGCCGCAGCTTTCACTGCAAGCACGGGATTCAGCAGTTGAACTTGGAAAAAACGTGCGAAATATCGCCGAAGCTTCTCCGCTTGGCTCTCGTCTCGCGCACCCCGCAACACTTCCAGAAGCACCAGATCCCCGACAATGATGTGTGCGGGTTTGATATGGTGTCTTAGAGCAAGAACCTCGGGTGTCGGCCTGTCCCGCAGATTGTCGATCCAGACAGAACTGTCGACGACAATCATATGAGTTCGGGAGTCCCATCGGTTCGCATCTCATCGAGATCGCCCTCCCATCCGAGACCGATCATGTCGTGAATCGCTTGCCGCCGGAGGCTGTTCTGGACCAACTGGCGCAAAGCCTCCTCGACCGTCGCCTTCTTGGTCTTCAATCCGGTTGCCTTCATCGCTTCCGCGATGAGTTCGTCGTCGAGTTCGATATTGGTGCGCATGATGCGATCGCCTGATGTGTATGGAATGCCATAAATATACACATTGAAGATCGCCGCTTCAATGACGCTTCAGCCGCGCTGGCCTCTTTATTCTCCGCCGTTCCTCCGCTAAAAGCGCCGGCCATGAGACGGCTCGGGTTTTTCGCGTCGGCGATACGAATTATGTGCCCGGTCTTCCGGACGGCCTGAGGGCTGACGGAGGGTCCGGGCTTTGCGCGTTTTCCGCGCCCTTCCACCAGATTGATCCTTGGCGCCCGGAAATGCCTGCCGGGCCACCGTTGATGGCAGACCGATGACCGATACCGCTGAAAAGCTCGATTATTCCAAGACGCTCTATCTGCCGCAGACCGATTTTCCGATGCGCGCCGGCCTGCCCGAGAAGGAGCCGCATATCGTCAAGCGCTGGCAGGAGATGGACCTCTATCGCGCCCTGCGCGAGGACGCCAGGGGCCGGCCGCTCTATGTGCTGCATGACGGCCCGCCCTATGCCAACGGCAACATCCATATCGGGCACGCGCTGAACAAGATCCTCAAGGACATCATCACGCGGTCGTTCCAGATGCGCGGCTACGATTCCAACTACGTGCCGGGCTGGGACTGCCATGGCCTGCCGATCGAGTGGAAGATCGAGGAAGAGAACTACCGCTCCAAGGGCAGGCAGAAGCCGGACCTGTCGGACCCCGCCGCCATGGTCGAGTTCCGGCAGGAATGCCGCCGCTATGCCGAGCACTGGATCAGGGTGCAGGGCGAGGAGTTCCAGCGCCTCGGCGTCGTCGGCGATTTCAAGAACCCCTACACGACGATGAATTTCCACGCCGAGGCCCGCATCGCCGGCGAGCTTCTGAAATTCGCCGCGTCGGGCCAGCTCTATCGCGGCTCCAAGCCGGTGATGTGGAGCGTGGTCGAGCGCACCGCGCTCGCCGAAGCCGAGATCGAGTATCATGATTATGAGAGCGACACGATCTGGGTGAAGTTCCCGGTTGTAGGTTCGATAGAGGACAAAGCTGCAGCGTGGATTTTTGAGAACGAACTCAAACAGAAAAAAGAATCATTCGTTCCAAGGTTTCAAGGCGCTTCCGTCGTCATCTGGACCACCACGCCGTGGACCATCCCCGGCAACCGCGCCGTCGCTTACTCGCCGCGCATCGAATACGGACTTTATGAAGTCACTGAGGTGGAGAACGATTTCGGCCCGTGTCCGGGCGAGAAACTGATCTTCGCGCAACGGCTCGCGCAGGACGCGGCCGACAGGGCGAAGCTCAAGTTGAATCTCATCCGGAGCGTCAGCACGGAAGAGCTTGCTTCGATTCAGCTTTCCCATCCCTTTAAGGGTCTCGACGGCGGTTACGAGTTCACGGTCCCCATGCTCGCAGGTGACCACGTCACCGACGACGCAGGCACGGGCTTCGTGCACACCGCGCCGGGCCACGGCCGGGAAGACTTTGACGCGTGGATGGATGCCGCCAAGGAATTGCGCGAGCGCGGCATCGACCCCGCCATCCCCTTCACCGTGGACGACGCCGGCTACTTCACCAAGGACGCGCCGGGCTTCGGCCCCGACCGTGAGGGCGGGCCGGCGCGCGTCATCGACGACAACGGCAAGAAGGGCGATGCCAACAAGGCGGTGATCGACGAATTGATCTCCCGCAACATGCTCTTCGCGCGCGGCCGGCTGAAACACCAGTATCCGCATAGCTGGCGGTCGAAGAAGCCGATCATCTTCCGCAACACGCCGCAATGGTTCGTCTATATGGACAAGGAACTGGGCGGGTATGGCCTTCCGGCGGGGGCGTCTGCGAAGCAGGCTGCCGTGAGCGATAAAAAAGGCGACACGCTCCGCACCCGTGCGCTCGCGGCCATTGATGCCACGCGCTTCGTGCCGGCGGCCGGCCAGACCCGACTGCGCGCCATGATCGAGGACCGTCCCGACTGGGTGCTGTCGCGCCAGCGCGCATGGGGCGTGCCGATCTGCGTCTTCGCCGACGAGGATGGCAATGTGCTCGATGATCCCGAAGTGAACGCCCGCATCCTCGACGCCTTCGAGAAGGAGGGCGCCGACGCCTGGTTCGCGGAAGGCGCCCGCGAGCGCTTCCTCGGCTCGCGCGCCAACGAGCCGTGGCAGATGGTCAAGGACATCCTCGACGTCTGGTTCGATTCCGGCTCGACCCACACGTTTACGCTGGAGGATCGCCCGGACCTGAAATGGCCGGCCGACGTCTATCTCGAAGGCTCCGACCAGCATCGCGGCTGGTTCCACTCCTCGCTGCTCGAAAGCTGCGGCACGCGCGGCCGCGCGCCTTATGACACGGTCGTCACCCATGGCTTCACCATGGACGAGGAAGGCCGCAAGATGTCGAAGTCGCTCGGCAACACGGTCGTCCCGCAGGACGTCATCAAGCAGTCGGGCGCCGACATTTTGCGCCTGTGGGTCGCGACGACCGACTATTGGGAAGACCAGCGGCTCGGCAAGAACATCCTGCAGACCAACATCGACGCCTACCGCAAGCTGCGCAACACGCTGCGCTGGATGCTGGGCACGCTCGCCCATGACGACGGCGCGAACGTGACGCAGGAGGACATGCCGGAACTGGAGCGGCTGATGCTCCATCGTCTGTCGGAGCTCGATGACGTCGTGCGCGCCGGCTACGACGCCTTCGACTTCAAGCGCGTCGCCAAGGCGCTGCTCGATTTCATGGTGGTCGACCTCTCCGCCTTCTATTTCGACGTGCGCAAGGACGTGCTCTACTGCGACGCCCCGTCGAGCGTGCGCCGCAAGGCGGCGATGCAGGTCGTGCGCCATCTCTTCGAGAACCTGACCGTGTGGCTGGCGCCCCTGCTGCCCTTCACGACGGAAGAGGCGTGGCTTGACCGCCATCCGTCCGCGCGTTCGGTGCATTTCGAGCAGTTCCGCAGGATTCCGGCCGCATGGCGCGACGAGGCGCTGGCGGAAAAGTGGCGCAAGGTGCGGCAGGTCCGTCGCGTCGTCACCGGCGCGCTGGAGATCGAGCGGGCGAAGAAGACCATCGGTTCCTCGCTGGAGGCTGTGCCGGTCGTCTACATCGCCGATCAGTCGCTGCATGAGGCGGTGCTGGGCGTCGACCTCGCCGAGGTCGCCATCACCAGCGACCTGAAGCTCGCCTCGGGAGCCGCGCCGGCCGACGCCTTCACCCTGGACGAGGTTCCCGGTGTCGCTGTCGTCATCGGCAAGGCCGAGGATCGCGGCCTGAGGAAGTGCGCGCGTTCCTGGCGTTATACGGACGATGTCGGGTCCGATCCGGAATTCCCCGACGTGTCCCGGCGCGATGCCGAGACCTTGCGGGAGTTGCAGGCGCTCGGCCGGCTCTGAGCGGCTGTTGCGGAAAGGGCGCGGCGGCTTGCTCACGACATTGTATGAGGCCGCCCGCGTTGCCCTTAATCGGCGGTTAAGCTAAACACCGGATCATCCGCGCGCCATGTTGTCGCCGGATTCCAATCGGATGACCGACATGAGCCGGATTCTGGCTCCGGGGAAACGAGAGGCATTGGCTGTGAAATTGATTGGCATGAACGGCGGCATCGGACTGCGGCTTGCCCTTGGCGCACCGCTGGTCGCGTCGACCTTCCTGCTCGCGGGCTGTATGTCGGACCCCACCTACGGCACCGGCAAGGGCCAGAGCGTGCAGCTTGCCGAGGATCTGTCGGGCATGTTGTCGCTGGCGCCGAAGCAGCGCGAGGCGATCGCCTACGAGCCGCGTCCTGACCTCGTGCGTCCTGCGCCGGGCGCCGACAAGAATCTGCCCGCTCCGCAGCAGAAGCTCGCGACGGCGGAAAACCCCGACTGGGTTGAAAGCCCGGAGGCGCGGCGCGCGCGGCTGAAAAAGGAGATCACGGAGAACCGGGATAATCCGGATTACGATTCTCCGATCGCGGGAGCCGTCGCGACCGTCGAGACCGGACGCCGCCAGGCGAGCGCGGATGTGGGTTCGCCCCGCGCCCACGATGCGGGCCGCCGCTATGGCGACCAGATGAACAACGCCGCGACGCGCGAGGCCTTCAAGAAGAGGCTCGCCGAGCAAAAGCAGGGCAGCCCGACCTCACGCAAATATCTGAGCGAGCCGCCGCTCGACTATCGCGAACCCTCCGCGACGGCGTCGCAGGACGATGTGGGCGAGGATGAGCTGGTGAAGGAGCGTCGCCGCAAGGCCGAGGCCAGGAAGGCCTCCGGCGGTGGCCGCAGCTGGCGGGATCTCGTTCCCGGTCTCTGATCTGCCTTCTCAGCGTCGTAGTCTGAAGAAGTCTTTGAGCAGTTCCGCGGCGCGCGTTTCGCCAATTCCGGGATAGATTTCCGGCGCGTGGTGGCATGTCGGCGCGGCAAAGAAGCGCACGCCGCTCACCACCGCGCCGCCTTTCTCGTCGGCGGCCCCGAAATAAAGCCTTCGGATGCGGGCGAAGGAGATCGCCGCCGCGCACATGGTGCAGGGTTCAAGCGTGACGTAGAGGTCGGCGTCGGTCAGCCGTTCGGCGGAAAGCCGGTTCGCCGCCTCCCGGATCACCAGCATTTCGGCATGGGCGGTTGGGTCGTTCAGCTCGCGGGTGCGGTTGCCGGCGGCTGCGACCACGTCGCCGCCGAGCGCCAGCACGGCGCCGATCGGCACTTCTCCGCGCAGGGCGGCGGCTTCGGCCTCGGCCAGCGCGAGACCCATGAAATCGGGGCGTTTCATCCAACCCTCAAAGGAACCTGCGCGCGCCTCATATTGTTCTCGCAAGCATCGGGCGCGCCTGATATTGAGCCGCCTCATTCCTACCCGCCAGATTGGGCAAAGGCCACATGGACGACGACAGCAGAAAATCGGACAAGCCGAAAGGGCCGCGCGGTCCCCGCCCTGACGGCGGGCGCGGCGGACGTCCGGCCGGCAAAGGCTTTGGCGGAGGCAAGCCGGGCGGCCGATCCTTCGGCGGCAAGCCCGGCGGAAAGTCTTTTGGCGCGAAACCGGGCGGCAAATCGTCTGGCGGCGCCCGTTTCGCCAAGGATGGCGCAGCCCCGCGCAGCCGCGACTTCGCGCGCGGCGATCGCCCCGAGGGCGAGCGGGCAGAGCGTCCGTTCCGCAAGGGCCTGCGTCCGGAGCGCGACGACGGCGACCGGCCGCGTTTCGAGGGAAAGCCGCGCTTTGAAGGCGGCAAGCGTCCCTTCGCGAAAGACCGGGCCGGTGACGGCGAGAAACGCTCCTTCCGCCCGCGTCGCGAGGAGTCTTCCGGGGATGCGCCGCGCCGCCGCGAGTTTTCGCCGCGTCGCGAGGGCGAGGAAAGCCCGCAGCAGGACCGTCCATTCCGCAAGCCCCGCGAGTTTTCCGCGCGCAACGCTCCGTCGGAAGGATTTCGCGAGCGCCCGCCGCGCCGTGAGTCCGGCGAAGGTGGTGAAAGCCGCTCCTTCGACAAGCCGCGCAACCAGCGGCCGGGCCGCTTCGAGCGCGAGCAGACGCGCGGCGAGGGTGGCGACAGGCCGCGTTCCTTCGGCATGAAGCGCCATGCCGGCCCCCGCGAGGAAGGTGCCGAGCGTCCGCGCTCCTACGGCCAGAAATCGCATGGCGATAAATCGTTCGGCGACCGCCCGCGCGGCGATCGATCGGTGTCGCGTCGCGCCGAAGCGGTCGAGGAAAGCGGCGAGCGCATCGCCAAGCGCCTGGCCCGCGCCGGCATCGCCTCGCGCCGCGAGGCCGAGGATCTGGTTGCCGCCGGCCGCGTGCGGGTCAATGGACAGGTGCTGACCTCGCCGGCCTTCAATGTCGAGGCGGGCGACCGCATCGAACTCGACGGCAACGAGATTCCGGCGATCGAGCGCACGCGGCTCTTCCTGTTCCACAAGCCGGCCGGCGTCGTCACCACCAATCGCGACCCCGAGGGCCGCAAGACCGTCTTCGACGTCCTGCCGCAGAACCTGCCGCGTCTGATGACGGTCGGCCGGCTGGATATCAACACCGAGGGCCTTCTGCTCCTGACCAACGATGGCGGGCTGGCGCGCGTGCTGGAGCTGCCGGCCACCGGCTGGCTGCGCCGCTATCGTGTCCGGGTGCATGGCGAGGTGGACGAATCCGCGCTTGCCGGCCTCAGGGACGGCATCGCCGTGGACGGCGTCTTCTACGGCGCCATCGAAGCGTCGCTGGAGCGCATTCAGGGCACCAATGCCTGGCTCACCATCGGCCTGCGCGAAGGCAAAAACCGCGAGGTCAAGAACATTCTGGGCGCGCTCGGGCTCGAGGTCACGCGCCTCATCCGCGTTTCCTTCGGCCCGTTCCAGCTCGGGGAGCTGCCGGAAGGCGAGGTGCAGGAGCTGAAGGGCAGGACGCTGCGGGACCAGCTCGGCGAGCGCCTGATCGCCGAGGCGGGCGCCAATTTCGAGGCGCCGGTCACAAAACCTTTCTCGAACCGCGCCGAGCAGGTCCGCGCACCGGAGGAGCGCACCGTGCGCGGTCCGGCGCGCGTCGCCATCGAGCCCGGCGAGGGTGGCCTGATCAAGAGCCGCAAGCGCCGCCGCGAGGAGGCGCGCGACGACGCGCTCGGCCGGCTTTCCACCCGCCCCGAACGCTTCGGCGACAGGGGCGACCGGCCTGCCTTCCGCGACAAGCCATTCGGGAAGCCCGGCTTCGGCAAGGGCGGCGAGCGTGGCGAGGGACGCGAGAAGCGCGCGCCGGAACCGCCGAAATCGCGCAAGTCGAATGTCTGGATGGCGCCCGGCGCCCGGCCGCAGGGCAAGAGCGAGACGAAGCGCACGCCGTCGAAAGGCGGGAAGGGCTCCGGCCCACGTTCCTCGTCTCCCCGTCGTCCGCGCAAGGACTGATCAATGCGCATCGTGGGAGGCGAGTTCGGCGGCCGTCCCCTGGCGACGCCGCGCGACAATCGTATCCGGCCGACCAGCGACCGCACGCGCGAGGCCGTGTTCAACGTGCTCGCCCACGGCTTCGACGGTCTGCCGGAGGGTGTTCGCGTCCTCGACCTTTTCGCCGGCACCGGCGCGCTCGGCATCGAGGCCGTTTCGCGCGGCGCGGCGCACTGCCTGTTCATCGAGGAATCGGCGGAGGGACGAGGCCTGATCCGCGACAATATCGAGGCGTTCGGCCTTCAGGGCCGCACGAAGATTTTCCGGCGCGACGCCACCCGGCTCGGCGACGCCGGGACGATCCAGCCCTTCGACCTGCTTTTCGCCGACCCGCCCTATGGCAAGGAACTGGGCGAACGCGCCCTGAAGTCCGCGCGCGAAGGCGGCTGGCTGAAGCCCGGCGCGCTTTGCGTGGTCGAGGAAGCAGCATCCGCGCCGTTCGATCCGGGTGCGGGCTTCCGGCTTGAGGACCAGCGCGCTTACGGCGACACCGTCATCCGCTTCCTGCGTCTTGCCTGAATTCAGAAGGGCTTGAATTCAGCCGTTCTTGAACGCGACAGACGGCCTTCCTAGCTGCTACACGTCGCGGAAGCAGCTGTGAGCGAGCCCTTGAAGTCGTCCGTTTCTCCGATGCCCGACCCCGCCGGGCCGAGCTTCGCCCTTGCCCTTGGCGGCGGCGGGGCGCGTGGTCTGGCGCATATCCATGTCATCGAGACGCTGGACGAGCTTGGCATCCGCCCCGTCGCCATCGCCGGCTCGTCGATCGGCGCCATCATGGGCGCGGGCATGGCCGCCGGCATGACGGGTGCGGATATCCATGCCTTCGCGCGATCCGTTCTGGGCCGTCCGAGCAGCGTGGCGAACCGCATGTGGCAGGCGCGCCCCGGCAGCGTCCGCGAGGCGCTGGGCATGGGGGTCCGCTTCGGCCAGTTCGACATCGAATGGATCGTCAAGGCCTTCCTGCCCGAACAGGTGCCGGACAGTTTCGAGGCGCTCGGCATCCCTTTGCGCTGCACCGCCACGGACTACTACGCGCACAGTCTTGCCGTTTTCGAGGCGGGCGACCTGAACAGCGCGCTTGCCGCCTCCGCCGCCATTCCCGGCGTCTTCCGCCCGGTCATGCGCGACGGCCGGCTTTATGTCGACGGCGGCTTCTACGATCCGGTGCCGTTCGATCTCCTGAAGGGCCTGGCGGATATCGTGATCGCCGTCGATGTCGTCGGCACGCCGACCGAGAACGGCAGGCCGCCCTCCACGCTGGACCTCATGTATGGCGCGAGCCAGCTGATGATGCAGTCGATCATAGCCGCCCAGTTGAAGCATCACGGACCTCCGGACATCTATCTGAAACCGGCGGTGTCGCGCTTCCGCGTTCTCGACTTTCTCAAGATCGACCAGATCATGCGTGAGACGGCCCATATCAAGGACGACCTGAAGCGCGGCATCGAGCGGGCGGTGGTCCGCCTTGAAAGCGGCGGCGGTCCGTCCGCGGGATCGTGATGACGCGGGCCATTGCACAGCTCCGGTCGGGACAATAGATGGATGGCGCGGCCCGTGAACGCTTCGAAGCCGCGTCCCTGCAAGTTTCCCGGACCCTGTGAATGACCGATAGCCTCGACTCCACCCGATTGACCGACCGCGTCGCAGCGCTTGTCGAAGCCGCGCGGAAGGCCGGCGCCGATGCCGCCGACGCCGTCGCCGTGCGCGGTCGCTCCTCGTCGGTGACGGTGCGGCAGGGCAAGGTCGAGAAGACGGAAGCCTCCGAAAGCGACGACATGTCGCTCCGCGTCTTCGTCGGCAAGCGCGTGGCGAGCGTTTCCGCGACGGCGGCGTCCGATCCGAAGGTGCTGGCCGAGCGCGCCGTGGCGATGGCGAAGGTCGCGCCGGAAGATCCCTATCAGGGCCTCGCCGATCCCGCGCTTCTGGTGAAAGAGCCGAAGGACCTCGACCTCTTCGACCCGGCCGAGATCGGCGCGGAGCGGATGAAGGCCGATGCGCTGGCCATGGAGGAGGCCGCGCTCGCGGTGCCCGGCGTGACCAATTCCAGCGGATCGAGCGCCAGCGCGGGTTTCGGCGGTCTGGTTCTGGCGACCTCCACCGGTTTCGTCGCCCAATATGTCGCCTCGCGCTTCTCCCGTTCGGTGAGCGTCATTGCCGGCGAGGGCACCGGCATGGAGCGCGACTATGAATATTCCTCGCGCCTGCATTTCGCCGACCTCGACGCGCCTGCCGGGATCGGCCGCAAGGCGGGCGAGCGCGCGGTGAAGCGTCTCAACGCCCGCAGGGCCGAGACCGGACCGGTCACGGTGATCTTCGACCCGCGCGTGGCGCGCGGGATCGCCGGGCATCTTGCCGGCGCCATCAACGGCGCATCCGTCGCGCGCAAGACCAGCTTCCTGCGCGACATGATGGGAAAAAAGGTCGCTTCCGCCGCCATCACCGCCACCGACGAGCCGCTGAAGCTGCGCGGTCAGTCCTCGCGGCCGTTCGACGGCGAAGGTGTCGAGGGGCAGAAGCTGGAAATGGTGTCCGGCGGCGTGCTCAACCACTGGTTCCTGTCGACCTCGGCGGCGCTTGAGCTCGGCCTGACGACCAATGGCCGCGGCGTGCGCGCTGCCTCTTCCGTGTCGCCGTCCTCCACCAACTTCGCCATCGAGCCGGGGGATACGAGCCCGGAAGACCTCATCCGATCGCTGAAATCCGGCTTCTATGTCACCGAAGTCTTCGGCCAGGGCGTCAATATGGTGACGGGCGAATACAGCCGCGGCGCCTCGGGCTTCTGGATCGAGAATGGCGAGCTCGCCTGGCCGGTCTCGGAAGTGACCATCGCCTCGAATCTCAAGGACATGTTCCTCAATCTGGTGCCGGCGAGCGATCTCGACCGCAATTACGGCACCGCCGCCCCCACGCTGCTGGTCGAAGGGATGACCCTTGCCGGACGCTGACCCCGCGCTGACCGACGACCTCGTCCTGCTGAAGGACGTCGCGCGCGAGGCGGGCGGCATCGCCATGCGCTATTTCGGGCGCAGCCCCGAAGTGTGGATGAAGGGCGGCCATTCGCCGGTGAGCGAGGCCGACTATGCCGTCGACCGCTTTTTGCGCGAAACCTTGCTGGCCGCGCGCCCCGATTACGGCTGGCTTTCCGAAGAGACCGCCGCCGACGAGAGCCGGCTGTCGGCGCGCCGCACCTTCGTCGTCGACCCGATTGACGGCACCCGCGCCTTTCTCGACGGCCGCTCGACATGGTGCGTCAGCGTGGCCGTGGTGGAGGATGGCGTCCCGGTCTGCGGCGTGCTGGATTGCCCGGCGAAGCAATCGATTTTCTGGGCGGGGCAGGGCGGCGGCGCCTGGCAGGACGGCCGCGCGATCCATGTGCGGACGCCGCCCGGCCGGCCCGTTGTCGGCGGGCCGAAATCGCTGATCGGCGCCCTGCCGCAGCAGTTGCGCGCCCGCCTGCCGGACGTGCCTTACATTCCTTCGCTCGCCTACCGCATCGCCATCGTCGCCAATGGCGAGTTCGACGCGACCTTCGTGAAGCCAAATTCGCATGATTGGGATCTGGCGGCTGCGGACCTGATTCTGCGCGAGGCCGGCGGCGGCATCCGCAATCATCTGGGCGGGCCGCCGCGCTATGCCGGACGCGAGACGCGGCACGGCGCGCTGGTGGCGGGCAGCGGCGCGCTTCTGGATGAGATTGCCGGCGTCATCCTCGAATTCGAGGCTTGACGAACGATTATCCGGGTTCCAAACCGCGTTGGGACATCCGGGTACTGACAAACAGATCGGGGCGATGATGGCCGAGGAAGATTCGAAGAAGCAGCTTTTGCATCTGGTGTTCGGCGGCGAGCTGAAGTCGGTGAACGGCACCGAGTTCCGTGATCTCAACGCGCTCGATATCGTCGGCATTTATCCCAGCTATGCGGCTGCGCAGACGGCGTGGAAGGCGAAGGCGCAGCAGACGGTCGACAATGCGCATATGCGCTATTTCGTCGTCCACCTCCATCGGCTGCTCGACCCGGAAGCGGCCGGCAGCAAAGGCTGAGCCTTGGACGACACCACCGCACAAGCGCCTGCCGGGCCTGGCGGCCGCAAGCCGTCATTCTGGCGTTCGATCCGGCAGCCGATCAAGGATTCGAGGTTCTTCAAGAATTTCGTCGCCTCGGTCGCGGCCAACTATATCCGGCTGGTGCGGCTGACAAATCCGATGGCGAAGGGCTCGGACGACCCGACCGAAGGTTTTGTGCGCAATGCCAATTCCATCTTCGGCATCTGGCACGGCCAGCACATCTTCCTGCCGGGCTATCATCCGCGCCACGACCCGATGGCGACGATGATCTCGCGCAGCGCCGACGCCGAGATCAACGCGTTGTGCACGGAGAAGCTCGGCCTCAAGGTGTTCCGCGGCTCGGGCGGCCGCGAGCGCGAGCGGGCGATCGAGAAGGGCGGCGTGCGCGGCCTGATCTCCATGAAGAAGGCGCTCGACGCCGGCATGTCGGTCGGCACCGTCGCGGACATACCGAGCGGCACGCCGCGCCAGGCCGGCATGGGCATCATCACGCTGGCAAAGCTCTCCGGCCGCCCGATCGTGCCGATCGCGCTCAACACCAGCCGCCGCAAGGTGCTTGAGAAGACCTGGGACAAGACCACGATCAACCTGCCTTTCGGCCGCAGCGCCATTTTCTTCGGCGAGCCGATCCATGTCGCGCGCGATGCCGACGATGCCGAGATGGAGCGCAAGCGCCGCCAACTGACCGACGCCCTGAACGCGGTCGCCGCGCGCGCCATCAAAGTCGCCGACGGGGCCGCATGAGCGAGCGCTGGGCACGCCGCATGCTCGGCGCCTACAGCCTCGCCGGCTCGGCGGCCTACCCGCTTGTCGGCGCTTATGTGACGTGGCGCGCCACCCGTGGCAAGGAAGATCCGAAACGCCGCAGCGAGCGCTATGGCTACGCCAGCCGCCACCGCCCGCCGGGACCGCTGATCTGGTTCCATGCCGCGAGCGTCGGCGAGACGCTGGCCGTCATTCCGCTGGTCGAGAGCATCGTCGCCTATGGCGTCAACATCGTGCTGACCACCGGCACGGTCACCTCCGCCCGTCTCGTCGAGGAGCGCCTCGGCAATCGCGTCATCCATCAATACGTGCCGCTCGATCTTCGGCCTGCCGTCCGCCGTTTCCTCGATTTCTGGCGGCCGGATCTCGTCATCATCGCCGAGTCGGAGATCTGGCCGATGACGATCCTGGAACTCGGCGCCCGGCGCGTGCCGCAGATCCTCGTCAACGGCCGCCTGTCGGATCGCTCCTTCGCGGCGTGGCAGAAGCGCCATCACATCGCCGAGGCGCTGTTCGAGAATCTCGCCCATGTGGTGGCGCAATCTGACGTGGACGGCGAACGCTTCCGCGCCCTCGGCGCCCGGCCGGTCACCGTGTCGGGCAATCTCAAGGTCGATACGCCGCCGCCGCCGGTGGACGACAAGGCGCTGGCGCAGCTTCAGCGCCAGATCGGCAAGCGCAAGACATGGGCCGCCGTCTCCACCCATGACGGCGAGGAAGCGGTCGCGGCCGAGGTTCACACCATGCTGCGCGGCCGCCA
The DNA here is from genome assembly GCA_023953845.1 of Rhizobiaceae bacterium. Classification (NCBI taxonomy): domain Bacteria; kingdom Pseudomonadati; phylum Pseudomonadota; class Alphaproteobacteria; order Hyphomicrobiales; family Rhizobiaceae; species Rhizobiaceae bacterium. Next base: position 3,002,072 of record JAMLJC010000001.1, read on the forward strand.
TCGCGGCCTCCTGACCATCATCGTCCCGCGCCATCCGGACCGCGCGCAGGCCCTTGCGGAGGAATTCCGCGCGCAGGGCCTCGTCGTGGCGCGGCGCAGCCTCGGCGAGAAGATCACGCCCGAGACGGACATCCTGCTCGGCGACACGATCGGCGAGATGGGGCTTTATCTGCGCCTCACCGAGATCGCCTTCGTCGGCCGCTCCCTGACCTCCGAGGGTGGGCAGAATCCGCTGGAGCCGGCCATGCTGGAAACCGCCGTGCTTGCTGGCCGCAACGTGCAGAATTTCCGGGAATCCTACCAGCGGCTGATCGAGAGCGGCGGCGCCAAATTCGTGCGCGACCGCGACATGCTCGCCGGCGCCGTCAACTTCCTGCTCAACAACGAGGTTGCGCGGCAGGAAATGATCTCGGCCGGCGCGCAGACCGTCGAGGAGATGCGCGGCGCGCTCAACCGCACGCTGAAGGCGATCGATCCGTTCATTCAGCCGCTCAAGGTGCAGGCGCGGCTGGGAGAGGGGATCGAGGGCGGCCGGTAGCCATGCCCGCGCCTTCCTTCTGGTGGAGGCGGGCCGGCTGGCAGGCGGCGGCGCTGTCGCCTCTGGCGTCCATTTACGCTGCAGTCGCGGCCAGCCGTCTGCGCAATGCGCCGCGCGAGAAGGTCGGGATACCGGTGCTCTGCGTCGGCAATTTCACCGTAGGCGGTTCGGGCAAGACGCCCGTGACCATCGCGCTCGCCGGGGCGGCGAAGGCAATGGGGTTGAAACCCGGCATCCTTTCGCGCGGCTATGGCGGCAGCGTGAAAACGCCGCGCATCGTGGAGCCGGGGCGCGACACGGCTCGCGATGTCGGCGACGAACCGTTGCTCCTGGCCGAAGCCGCACCCGTCGCCGTGTCCGCCGACCGCGCGGCCGGCGCGGGGCTGCTCGCCGCGCGGGGCCGCGATCTCGTCATCATGGACGATGGCTTCCAGAGCGCGCATATCCACATGGACTTCGCCCTGATCGTCACCGACGCCCGCTACGGGATCGGCAACGGCCGCGTGCTGCCGGCCGGCCCGCTGCGCGCCCCGGTCGCCGACCAGATGCGCTTTGCGTCGGCGCTGCTCATCATGGGCGAAGGGAACGCAGCCGACGATCTTGTCGCGACGGCGCAGCGCCTGCCGTTCTACCGCGCCCGGGTCCGTCCGCGCGAAAAACTCGATGGCCGCCGCTTCCTCGCCTTCGCCGGCATCGGCCATCCTGAGAAGTTCTTCGACACGGTGAAGGCGGCGGGCGGCGAGGTAGTCGAAACCCGCTCCTTCCCCGACCATCATGTCTTTACGCAAGCCGAATTGCGCCAATTGGCGGAGACGGCGAAAGCGCGCGATCTCGAAATCGTCACCACAGCCAAGGATGCGGCGCGCATCGGCCGGGAGAAATTTGCCGCGCTGCTGCCCGACCGGACATGCGTGCTCGACATCGCGGCCGCGTTCGACGATGCCGACACCCCGCGGCGCATCATCGAAGCGACGCTCTCCGCCGCCCGTGGCATGTGACGCGACCCCTCTCCGTCTCGGGCTGCGCCCTCGCCACCTCTCCCCAGAGGGGCGAGGAACTTAGGTCGCGATCTGTCGCGAGGCCTGCGCTTTTCCAGCTTGGGTTCCTCGCCCCTCTGGGGAGAGGTGGTTCGCGAAGCGAACCGGAGAGGGGTCTTGGCCGAGCGCGCGACCCCACCGATGTCAGACTATGCCCGCTTGCGCAGGTCCGGATTGAGCTGAAGCTCGCGTTCGAAGGAAATCTGTGCGCTGGCATAGGGTTCCTGCCGCGCCACGCTCCAGTATTTCAGTTCGTCGAGCGGAATGGATTCGCCCGTCACCGCGCAGCGCACGAAAGCGCCCGGGCTGGTGACCTGGAAGTCGCCATCCTGATAGCGGATTCGCGCCTCGCGCGCGCCGGGGCCTTCAAAGCGGTTCATCATGGTTTTCTCTGATTGCACGTCTACCGCCACAATTGCGGCGCGAGGTCAAGGCCGGAGAGCTTCACCGCCGCCCGAACAGGCGCTCGATATCGGCGAGCTTCAGCTCGATATAGGTCGGCCGGCCGTGATTGCACGTGCCGGAGCCGGGCGTCGCCTCCATCTGCCTGAGAAGCGCGTTCATCTCCTCCGGCTTCATCAGCCGGCCGGAGCGCACCGAGCCGTGGCAGGCCATGGTCGAGGCGACCCGGTCGAGCCGCGCCTTCAGCGCCTCGGTGGTGTCAGTGTCGGCCAGTTCGTCGGCGAGGTCGCGCACCAGCCGCGCCACGTCGGTCTCGCCCAGCATGGAAGGCGTCTCGCGCACGATCACCGCCCCCGGTCCGAAGCGTTCGAGCCCCAGCCCGAAGCGGCGGAACGTTTCGGCGTGCAGTGCCAGCCGCTCGGCGTCCTCCTCCGGCAAATCCACGATCTCCGGCAGGAGCAGCATCTGCGCCGGCACGTCGCGGCTTTCCAATGCCTGCTTCAGCGCCTCGTAGACCAGCCGCTCATGCGCCGCGTGCTGGTCGACGATGACGAGCGATTCCTGCGTCTGCGCCACGATGTAATTGCCGTGGATCTGCGCCCGCGCCGCGCCCAGCGCCAGCCTTTGCATGTCTGCGGGCGCTTCCTCCAGACCGGCGCGCATGTCGGCGCTCTCCAGCGGCCCGGCGTCGAAAGCCGCCTGCTGCGGCTCGGTCATGCCGCCGAGCGGCCTTTGCGGCGATTGCCACATATCGTAGCCGCCCGCCTGCGGCACGCGGTAGCCGCCGAAAGAGCTGCGTGCGGCCGGCGGCGCATAAGGTTGCCGGGCCGGTCCCGGCCGGAACGCGCCCATCATCGCGGCGGCACCCGTGGAGGCTGGCCTTATGCCGGCATTGGCCAGCGCCTCGCGTATGGCGCCGACGATCAGCCCGCGCACCAGCCCGGGATCGCGGAAGCGCACGTCGGCCTTGGCCGGATGCACGTTGACGTCGACGTCCTGCGGCGAAAGCGTCAGGAACAGCACTGTCACCGCGTGGCGGTCGCGCGGCAGCACGTCGGCATAGGCGCCGCGTATGGCGCTGGCGATCAGCTTGTCGCGCACCGGCCGGCCGTTGACATAGACATATTGCTGCAGCGCGTTGGCCCGCGTGTAGCTCGGGATCGACACATGCCCGGCCAGCGCCACGCGCTCGCGTAGCGCGTCGATGGTCAGCGCGTTGTCCGGGAATTCCTTGCCCATCACCTGAGCGATGCGCCGCAGCCTCCCTTCCGCATCGGTTCCGGCCGCCTCGAAGTCGAGCGGGCCGCGATCTGTCCCCGACAGCGAGAAGCGCACGGCGGGGAAGGCGATGGCGATGCGCTTCACCACGTCGGTGATCGCCGAGCTTTCCGCCCGCTCGCCCTTCATGAATTTCAGCCGGGCCGGTGTCGCGAAGAACAGATCGCGCACCTCCACCATCGTGCCGCGATTGGCCGCCGCCGGCCGCGTGGCGGAGACGCGACCGCCATCCACCGCGATCTCGGCCGCCGCGTCGCCTTGCTCGGTGCGCGAGCGGATCGTCAGCTTCGCCACCGAGCCGATCGACGGCAGCGCCTCGCCGCGAAAGCCCAGCGAGCGTATGTCGTGGATGTCGTGGCTGAGCTTCGACGTGCAGTGCCGCGCGACCGCCAGCGTCAGCTCCGCCTGCGGAATGCCGCCGCCGTCGTCCGAGACGCGGATGAGGTTCAGCCCGCCACCCGCCGTGACGATCTCGACATGGGAGGCGCCGGCGTCGAGAGCGTTCTCGACCAGTTCCTTGACCACGCTCGCCGGCCGCTCGATCACCTCGCCGGCGGCGATCTGGTTGATCATCGTTTCGGAAAGCTGGCGGATGGGCATGGCCGCATCATACCGGGATTCGGCGCGGATCGAACAGGGTGCGACGACGTGGCTGACGCGATCGTGTCACGCCTTCGCGCCGGCCACCACCGTCAGCTTCGGCGGCTTGGGCGCGCGCTGTTGCAGCCATTCCAGCGTCTGCGCGCCGGGCATAGGGAAGGCGATCGAATAGCCCTGCACCTGGTCGCAGCCGAGCGATTGCAGCAGGTCGAGCTCGGCCTCGGTCTCCGCCCCTTCGGCGATGATCGAGATGCCCAGCCCGCGTGCGAGTTCCGTGATGGCGCGCACGATCTTGGTGTTGTCGCCATTGGCGTCGATGTTCTGCACGAAACGGCGGTCGATCTTGAGGCGGTCGATCTCGTTCGGGTTGACGTGGATGAGCGAGGCGTAGCCCGTGCCGAAATCGTCGAGCTCCAGATGCACGCCCGTCGACCGGATTTGCCTGAGCTTGGCCGCTATCCCGGTCTTGGCGTCGTCCAGGATCACGGATTCCACGATCTCCAGCGACAGTTTTTCGGGCGGCAGGCCGGCGCTCTCCAGCATCCTGAAGAGGAACACGTCGAAATCGTTCTCGCGCAGTTCGGTGCCGGAGACGTTGAGCGCGAGCCGTCCGAACTCCACGCCGGCGCGATGCCATTCGGCGGCCTGCCGGATCGCCTTGCGCATGACGATGCGGCCGATAGGCGGCATCAGCCCGGCCTTCACCGCCACCTGCAGGAAGGAGGCGGGCGAAACCATGCCGCGCTCGGGATGGTTCCAGCGCACGAGCGCTTCCAGCCCGGTGATCCTGCCGCTGGAGAGCGAGATTTGCGGCTGGAAATAGACCTCGAACGCTTCCAGCTCGATCGCGAGCTTCAGGTCACTCTCCAGCTTGGTCCGGTAGTCGAGTTCCTGCCGGAGTTGTTCGGAGAAGAAGGAGATGCCGCCGCCGCCGAGCCTCTTCGCCGCATAGAGCGCCAGATCCGCGTGGACGAGCAGGTCGTCCGCCGTGTCCCCGTCCACCGGATAGACCGCGATGCCGGCGCTGGCGCCCGGCATGATGGTGATGCCCTGATAGACGATTGGCTCGTTGATGCGCGTCAGGATGCGCTTGGCGAGGGCGTCGATGTCCTCGGTCGTTCCCGCGGCGTTGAGCACCATCACGAATTCGTCGCCGCCGAGACGGATGCACACGTCGGAGGCGCGGCAGGAACCCAGCATGCGCTGGGCCGTCGCCACCAGCACGTAATCGCCGGCGGCGTGCCCGAGCGTGTCGTTGATCTGCTTGAACTTGTCGAGGTCTAGCTGGATCACGGCAAGCCTCTCGCGTCTGCGGTGCGCGCCCTTGATCATCGTGTCGAAATGGCCGGCGAGGAAGGCGCGGTTGTAGAGCCCGGTGAGCCCGTCATGATTGGCGATGAAGGCCATCGAGTTGCGGGCGTCGGTCAGCTCGTACGTCTTGCGCAGGATGGCGTTCGACATGGGCCGGAAGATGAACAGCGCCACCAGCACGATCACCGCGATGGTGCCGTAATAGAGCGCGCTGTGCAGCCGCAGCATGCTTTCGAGATTGGCCTTGGCGCCTGCTTCGATGCGCCGTCCGAGTTCGGCGTAGCCGGTCAGCGTGGCGTTGGCGACGGTGAAGTCGGATGCGGCCTCTCCCGCGCCCGCTTGTATGGGTTCTTTCCCTTCATGCGCCGCGAGGAAGCGTCTGGCGTTGGTGATCAGCAGTTGCGAATGGAGATCGAGCTGGAACGGCTCCGCATGGAGCACGTCGCTGGCGCTGCCCGCGCCGCCCGGAACTTCCTCGAACGGGTTGTCGGCCAGGTATTTCGTCAGTTGCCGGTAGCCATGTTCGAACTGCGCCGTGCGCGAGTGCAACTCCTCGATCAGCCGGGGCCGCCAGCTGTCCGGCGTGTTGCCGATATTGTGCTGGAGGATCAGGATGCGCTGGGAAAGCGCCATCTGGGAGCCGTTGAGCTGGACGGCGGCCGCGTCCACCTGTTGGCGCACCATCATGTTGCTCAGCGTCATGAAGGAGATCATGGCGACGATCGCGATGATCAGCAGTCCGACCCAGTAGGCCGACTTGATGAGAACGATCAGCCTCGCCGATCCCGCGAGTTTGACGAGCCCCTGCGCCATCCGCCGTTGAAATCCGTTCTTCTTGTTTGGGACCGGACTACGCTTGCATCCTTAACGGCTGGACAATCGGCGGCCGTCGGTTGCGGGAAGCGCCCGGAATTGTGTCGTAAAGGTTACCGGGACGTTGCGCCGCAGCAGGCCCGTTTCAGGCACAACGGAAATCGCTTCAATCTCCGGTCGCGGCGCTCTAAAATGCGCGGCTACTGGGAACCCGAGAGAGATTCATGAATATTGCCACGAAGCCGTCCAGGACGGCCGCCAATTTTGTCTGGAACGACCCCTTTCTGCTGGACGACCAGCTTTCGGAGGATGAGCGTGCCATTCGCGACGCGGCTGCGGCTTTTGCCGCCGACAAGCTCGCGACGCGCGTCGAGGATGCATATCTCAACGAGAAGACTGATCCGGCGATCTTCCGCGAAATGGGCGAGGCCGGCCTTCTCGGTGTCACCGTGCCGGAGGAATATGGCGGTCTCGGCGCCGGCTATGTCACCTATGGCCTGATCGCGCGCGAAGTCGAGCGGGTCGATTCCGGCTACCGCTCGATGATGAGCGTGCAGTCGTCGCTGGTCATGTTCCCGATTCATGCCTACGGCTCGGAAGAGCAGCGGAAAAAATACCTGCCGAAGCTCGCCTCAGGCGAATTCATCGGCTGTTTCGGCCTGACCGAGCCCGAAGCCGGCTCCGATCCGGGCGGCATGAAGACGCGTGCCGAGAAGACGGCAGGCGGTTATCGCCTGAACGGCTCCAAGATGTGGATCTCCAACTCGCCGATCGCCGATGTTTTCGTGGTGTGGGCGAAGCTCAGGAACGCCGAGGGCAAGGACGAGATCCGCGGCTTCGTGCTGGAAAAGGGCATGAAGGGCCTCTCTGCGCCGAAGATCGAGGGCAAGCTTTCGCTGCGCGCCTCGATTACCGGCGAGGTGGTGATGGAGAATGTCGAGGTCGGCGAAGACGCGCTGCTGCCGAACGTGAAGGGCCTTTCCGGCCCGTTCGGCTGCCTCAACCGCGCCCGCTACGGCATTTCGTGGGGCGTCATGGGCGCGGCGGAGGATTGCTGGTTCCGCGCCCGGCAATATGGTCTCGACCGCAAGCAGTTCGGCAAGCCGCTGGCCGGCATGCAGCTCTACCAGAAGAAGCTGGCCGACATGCAGACCGAGATCGCGCTCGGGCTTCAGGCGTCGCTGCGCGTCGGCCGCTTGATGGACGAGCACAAATTCGCGCCGGAGATGATCTCCATCGTCAAGCGCAACAATTGCGGCAAGGCGCTCGACATCGCGCGTCAGGCCCGCGACATGCATGGCGGCAACGGCATCCAGATCGGCTACCACGTCATGCGCCACGCGGCGAACCTGGAGACGGTCAATACCTATGAGGGCGCGCACGACGTGCATGCGCTGATCCTCGGCCGCGCCCAGACGGGACTTCAGGCGTTCTTCTGAGGCAAGGCCCTCTGATCCTCGATCGCCCTGACCCCTCTCCGTCTCGGGCTCCGCCCTCGCCACCTCTCCCCAGAGGGGCGAGGAACTGAGGTCGTGGCCTTCCGCCAAGCTAGCGCTTTCCAGCTTGGGTTCCTCGCCCCTCTGGGGAGAGGTGGCGAGGGCGGAGCCCGAGACGGAGAGGGGTCACGACAGAGAGCAGCTACCAGCGAAGAGGGGTTGAGACGGGCGAGACGGTGAAGGGCATCCACCCCTTCCTGTGATGATCCTCTTCCGGTAGGAGTTCGCCGCATGACCGCATCAGCCGATCCGCGCGCCGAAATCCTCGAACTCGCCACCCTGCGCGACGTGCTGCGCTATGCGGTCAGCGTCTTTTCGGCGGCCGATCTCCACTACGGACACGGCTCCGCCACCGCGCTCGACGAGGCCGTGTTTCTGATCCTCGAATCCCTCCATCTGCCGGTGGACGATTTCAATGCCTTCGCCGACGCCCGGTTGACGGCGCGTGAGAAGGCGCTGCTCGGCGAGCGCATCGCGCTGCGTATCGAGAAGCGACTGCCTGCCGCGTATCTCACCGGCCGCTCCTGGCTGGCCGGCGTGCCGTTCCGCTCGGACGCGCGGGCGCTTGCGCCGCGTTCCTTCATCGCCGAACTGCTGCGCTCGCCATTGTTCGACGGTTCGGGCCAGGGCATGGCGCTGGTCGAGGACCCCGAAAGCGTCACCTCCGTCCTCGACCTCTGCACCGGCGGCGGCTCGCTGGCGATCCTCGCCGCCTACGCTTTCCCGAACGCCGAAATCAACGCGGCCGACCTGTCTTCCGATGCGCTGTCGCTTGCCGGGGAGAATGTCGCCGAGCACGGGCTGGAGGACCGCATCCGTCTGGTGCAGGGCGACCTGTTCGCGGCGGTCGACGGGCGCAGCTACGACCTCATCATCACCAATCCGCCCTATGTCGGCCGCGAGACCATGGAAAACCTGCCGCCGGAATTCCGGCATGAGCCGGAGATGGCGCTGGCTTCCGGCGAGGACGGCTTCGACATCGTCCGCCGCATCCTCGCGGAGGCAAAGGCGCATCTCAACCCCGGCGGCGGGCTCATCTGCGAGATCGGCGCCGACCGCGAGATTCTGGAAGCGGACTATCCGGACATTCCCTTCCTCTGGCTGGATACGGAAGGCAGCGAGGGCGAGGTCTTCTGGCTCGAACAGGATCAGTTGCCGGAATAGCGGCATCGTGTAGCGCGTCGAATTTTCGCTAGAGTTTCGCCCCCTCCGGCGCTACGCCTTGGCCGACAGAGCGGAGTGCAGAAATGTCGGATTCCTTCCTCGCCCATATCGCTTCCGAGCTTGAGGGGCTGAAGGCTGCCGGCCTCTACAAGACGGAACGCGTCATCACCTCGATGCAGTCGGCCGAGATCGAGGTCGCCGGCGGCGCGCGGGTGCTCAATTTCTGCGCCAACAACTACCTCGGTCTCGCCGACAATGCCGAATTGCGCGAGGCGGCGAAGAAGGCGCTGGACCGTTACGGCTACGGCATGGCCTCGGTTCGCTTCATCTGCGGCACGCAGGAGGAGCACAAGCAACTGGAGGCGCGGATTTCGACGTTCCTCGGCTTCGAGGATACCATCCTCTACGGCTCCTGCTTCGATGCCAATGGCGGCCTGTTCGAAACCCTGCTCGGCGAGGAGGACGCGGTCATCTCGGACGCGCTCAACCACGCCTCGATCATCGACGGCGTCCGCCTCTCCAAGGCAAAGCGCTTCCGCTACGTCAACAACGACATGGCGGCGCTTGAGGAAGAACTGAGACGAGCCGAAGGCAGCCGCTTCAAGCTGATCGCCACCGATGGCGTCTTCTCCATGGACGGCATCATCGCCAATCTCGGCGGTGTTTGCGACCTCGCGGAAAAATACGGCGCGATGGTCATGGTCGACGACAGCCACGCCGTCGGTTTCGTCGGCAGGCATGGCCGCGGCTCGGCCGAGCATTGCGGCGTCGAGGGCAGGGTGGACATCGTCACCGGCACGCTCGGCAAGGCGCTCGGCGGCGCGTCGGGCGGCTATACGTCGGGCAAGCGCGAAGTGGTCGACTGGCTGCGCCAGCGTTCGCGCCCCTACCTCTTCTCCAACACGCTGATGCCGGCGATCGCCTCCGCCTCGCTGAAAGTGTTCGACCTGATCGGGAATGGCGACGGCCTGCGGCGCCGGCTCTACGACAATGCCGCGCGCTTCCGCGAGAAGATGACGCAGGCCGGCTTCCGGCTTGCCGGCGCGGACCATCCGATCATCCCGGTGATGCTGGGCGACGCGGCATTGGCGCAGGAGATGGCGGCGCGGATGCTCACGCGCGGCATCTATGTGATCGGCTTCTCCTTCCCGGTCGTGCCGAAGGGGCAGGCCCGCATCCGCACCCAGATGTCCGCCGCCCATTCGAGCGCCGATGTCGACCGCGCTGTCAAGGCGTTCGTCGCGGTCGGAAAGGAACTGGGGGTCGTGTGACGGCTTTCCGCCAAAACGCCGCAGAGGAGATGCTTATGATCATCACCGAGATGGACCGGTCCGCCTGCCTCGCGCTGCTCGATTCCGCGCGCAGCGGAAGGCTGGCCTGCGCCAGGGAGGATCAGCCTTACGTCGTGCCGATCACTTTCGCCCGTGACGGCGGATATCTGTACAGCTTCTCGCTGGTGGGCCAGAAGATCGCCTGGATGCGGGACAATCCGAAAGTGTGCGTGCAGGCCGACGAATTCATCGGTCCGCGCGAGTGGAAGAGCGTGGTCGTCACCGGGCGCTATGAGGAGTTGCCGGACCGCATCGGCTCGAAGACGCAGCGCGAGCGTGCGTGGTCGCTGCTCAGCCAGCACGCCAACTGGTGGGAGCCCGGCGGGCTGAAGCCGGTCGCGGACGCGCCGACGCCGCACCTCTTCTATCGCGTGAGCATCGATGAGCTGACCGGTCGCCACGCCCGGCCCGCCGAATAGTCAGCTCCTGCGCCGAAACATCGCCTCGATGCGCTGCCGCAATTCGTCGGCGGATCGTTTCGTCGAGAAGTCCGATGTCTGGAAGCGTTCCGCCGCGGTCGTCAGTTCGACGAACCATGTGTTATCGCCTTCCATCGCCTCGCGCTCGATCGTCCTGATGCCGAGGACGTCGCGCTCGTCGAGACGCAGCAGCCGCCGCTTGAACGGATTGCTGAGCGCGATGCTGATCAGGCCGGGCGTCACTTCCCAGGTCGCCGCCCAGCCGAACAGCCCGCCACGGATGATGGGCACGCCCACCGTGCAGGCGCCGAAGATCATGAACAGGAAGAAGAGGCTGCCGATATTAGGCGGCCAGACGCCGCGCCAGAGCTCGTAGACGGTGATGCCGATGACGAACAGCCCCATCGCGACAAACAAGACTCTGATTGCGGAAGGGGCCGGTATTTCGATGCGCAGGGGTTCTGCCGGATCGTCCATTTCTGTCGGTGCGGGAAAGGCCTTCGGTTTTTCCCGGGCATCCTACCTTCAAAACGATGGAAATTCCGTTCAGAGTCGGACTCAAACTGTCTGGAGGTTTCGATGTCCAACATGATGCGCGCCCTCGTCAAAGCCCGCTCCGAGCCCGGCATCTGGATGGAAAACGTGCCGGTCCCGGAGATCGGGCCTAACGACGTGCTCATCAAGGTGCGCAAGTCGGCCATTTGCGGCACCGACGTCCATATCTACAACTGGGACCGGTGGGCTGAGAAGACCGTGCCGGTGCCGATGGTGACCGGCCATGAATTCGTCGGCACCGTTGCCGATTTTGGCGCAGCCGTCACCGAGTACAAGGTCGGCCAGCGCGTGTCCGGCGAAGGCCACATCGTCTGTGGCCATTGCCGCAACTGCCGCGCTGGACGCGGCCATCTCTGCCGCAACACGATGGGCGTCGGCGTCAACCGGCCGGGCTCCTTCGCCGAATATGTCGCCATCCCGCAGCACAATGTGGTGAAGATCCCCGACGACGTGCCGGACGAGGTGGCGGCCATCTTCGACCCGCTCGGCAACGCCGTCCACACCGCGCTCTCCTTCGATCTCGTCGGCGAGGACGTGCTAGTCACCGGCGCCGGCCCTATCGGCATCATGGGCGCGCTGGTGGCGCAATGCGTCGGCGCGCGGAAGGTCGTCATCACCGACATCAATCCCGTCCGCCTCGCTCTGGCGAAGAAGCTCGGCGTCCAGCATGTGGTCGACGCCTCGAAGGAGAAGCTGCGCGACGTCATGGACGGGATCGGCATGACCGAAGGCTTCGATGTCGGCCTGGAAATGTCGGGCGCGGCCCCCGCCTTCCGCGAAATGATCGACACGATGAACAATGGCGGCAAGATCGCCATTCTCGGCATCGCGCCGACCGGCTTCGAGATCGAGTGGAACAAGGTCATCTTCAAGATGCTGCATCTGAAGGGCATCTACGGCCGCGAGATGTTCGAGACCTGGTACAAGATGATCGCGCTGGTGCAGGGCCCGCTCGATGTCTCCGGCCTCATCACCCACCGCATCGGCATCGACGATTACATTTCCGGCTTCGAGGCCATGAAGAGCGGCAATTCCGGCAAGGTGGTGATGGACTGGTGAGGCGACGGCCTCTGCGTGAGGGCGCTACGCCGTCGGGTTGACGGGGACACCTTCGGCCTCCGCCGCTTGCGCCAGTTTTCGGTCGAGCGTCGCCAGCGGCGCGCTGATCCGTTTGGCCAGTTCGAGATAGGCGGCGTCGTAGGCGGAAAGCCCGTGCTGTCGACCGAGTGCGAGGATCGCGCCGGTGTCGATGATCTTGTCAGTCGAGGGAAGCATCTTTTCGACAAGTTGTATCGCCTTGCGCGACAGTTCCGGCGTGATCCGTCCGCGCCGCTCGTTGACCAGCATCACATTGGCGAGTTCGTGCCAGAAGAGAGCGGGCACCTGCATCCCTTCCTTGCCGGCGATCGTCAGGGCAGTGTCGGCGAGAGAGGAGACTTCATCCGGCGTTCCCCAGCAGACAGCGATCGAACTGTCGATGACGATTGCCACTACGGCCGACCCGCGTCCCGGGCTGAAAGTATCTCTTCGACCGTAATGCCTGTCCTGATGCCCGACTTCTTGTAGTCCCTGATGGCCTGCACCGCGTCTTCCCGCCGCTTGCGGTCGTCGTCGATAGGCACGATCTTGCCAACCGGCTTCCCATGACGTTCGACGATGATCGTCTCGCCGCGCTCGACATCGCCCAGGATCGCCGAAAGTTTGGCCTTTAACTCGGTTGCTTGAATCGTTCTCATATTATGACCGGTCATTTTGACTGGTCAGAATTAAGACGTCACGCGACAAGGGTCAAGTCTCTCGTTCCCCAGCGACGGAATTTCAACTTGCGCCGCAAGATTGGAAAATCCGACCAACCTCCGGCTTCCGTGATCTGCTAGACAGCGCGCCTCCTTCAGGCGGGATCTGCATGCGTCATCATATCCGGACATTCACCGCGCGTCATGAACCGGCGGGCCGGCTGACGTCGCATATCAAATCCGCGCTCGGCGCCGCCGCAGGCATCGCGACTGTCGGCGGCTTCTCCGCCATGACCGAACTGCCGCTGCTGATCGCGCCCCTTGGTGCGACGGTCGTGCTGCTGTTCGGCCAGCCTGCCAGCCCGCTGGCGCAGCCGGTCAACATTTTCGGCGGCTATCTCCTCGCGACGATCATCGCCGTCTCGACCGCGCACGCGTTTCCCGGTGTCTGGCTGGCCGCCGCGCTGGCCGTTGGATTCGTGATCGCGGCAATGCAGGTGCTGCGGGTCACGCACCCGCCGGCCGGCGCCGTGCCGCTGGTGACGCTCTCCGCGCCGCTCCAGAGCGCTTCCCTTTTCGTGACGATCCTGCTCGCCTGCCTCAGCCTGATGGTTCTGGCGCTCGTCCACCATCGCATCCCGCCGCACGTGCCCTATCCCCGTCCGCTGGGTTGAAGGGCGCCCGGCCGCTGATTTTCGCGGAGCCTGTCGGAACCGTCGTTCCTCATACGTCTTCCATGTGTTGAACACGCAAGGAGACTTTATCATGAGCTATGTGGACGGTTTCATTCTTCCCGTGCCGAAGGCCGAGTGGGAGGATTACAGGAAGCAGGCCGAACTTGGCGCGAAGGTCTGGATGGAGCATGGGGCCCTCTCCTATGTCGAGGCCGAGTCCGATGACGTGCCGGATGGCGAAATCACGTCGTTCCCTCTTGCGGTGAAGAAGGAAGAAGGCGACACAATCGTCTTCTCCTTCGTCACCTACAAATCGCGCGAGCATCGCGACGAGGTGATGAAGAAGGTGATGGCCGATCCGCGGCTGCAGGAAAGCATGCAGAGCATGCCGGCCTATATGAAGCGGATGATTTACGGAGGCTTCAAGGTCTTCGTGGAGCGTTGAGGAGGATGAATGAAGCTTGCAACGGCGAAGAACGGAACACGCGACGGCCGGCTGGTCGTAGTCTCGCGGGATCTGACGCGATGCACGGATGCGTCCTTTCTCGCGCCGACGTTGCAGGCGGCCCTCGATGACTGGCGCAGGATCGCGCCACATCTTGCAGCGCTGGCTGAATCGCTTGAGGTCGGAGCAGTTCCGTCGAGCCGTTTTCACGAGCACGACGCGCATTCGCCGCTGCCGCGCGCCTATCAGTGGGCGGACGGCTCGGCCTATGTGAACCATGTCGAACTGGCCCGGAAAGCGGGAGGCTCGGACACGCCGGCGGATTTCTGGACCGATCCGTTGATGTATCAGGGCGGTTCGGACACTTTTCTCGGGCCTCGCGATTCGATCCCGCTGGCCGACCCCGAATGGCGGCTGGATTTCGAGGGAGAACTCGCCGTTATCGTGGACGACGTCCCGCTTGGCGCTTCCGTCGATGTAGCGCGCGATGCCATTCGGCTCGTTGTGCTCGTCAACGACATCTCGCTGCGTGGACTGGCGGCCGCCGAGCTTGCCAAGGGTTTTGGCTTCTTCCAGGCAAAACCGTCCTCTGCCTTTTCGCCGGTGGCGGTGACGCCGGACGAGCTGGGCGACGCATGGGACGGCGGCAAGGTGCATCTGCCGCTTGCCGTCGATCTCAACGGAAAGCCGTTCGGGCGCGCCAATGCCGGCGTCGACATGGCGTTCGACTTTCCCCGGCTCATCGCCCATGCGGCGAGGACACGTCCGCTGGCGGCGGGCAGCATCATCGGCTCCGGCACGGTGTCGAACAAGCAGGAGGGCGGGCCGGGTCGTCCGATCGCGGAAGGCGGCGTCGGCTATTCCTGCATCATGGAACAGCGCATCGTCGAGAAGCTGGTTCACGGCTCCGCCGGAACCGCATTCCTCAAGGCTGGTGATATCGTGCGAATCGAGATGAAGGACGCGTCCGGCCATTCGATCTTCGGTGCGATCGAGCAGACCGTCGCCGCGCCGTAGGAGGAAATCCGGTGCCCTGGTTCGCGATACTCACCGGACTTTGGGGCCTTGCGATGCTGGCGGTCTTCATTGCCGCCATCCGCCTCAGCTATCGCATCGAGGCGCGCTCGCCCGACCTGAAGAACAGATCCGGTGTGCCGCGCAAGGCGATGATCTTTCATACGGTCACCAATCTTGGCGTGGCGCGGGATGATGAAACGCAATCGATGCGCCGCCGCATGAACCGGCTTCTGCTGGTCAATCTCTTCGGCTTCGCTGGCCTCGGCGCTTGGCTGGCGATGATGGAGCAGGGGCCGTGATGGATCTCTGCGGCCATTTCCGCCGCATGGCGGAAAACAACCTCTGTGCCAACGACCGGCTCTGCCGCGCTGTGCTCGCCCTCTCGCCCGGCGAGTTCGAAGCGCCGCGCGTGAGTTTCTTTCCGTCGATCGCGGCGACGCTCAACCATATCCTGTCTATCGACCTCTTCTATCTCGACATGCTGGAAGAAGGCGGCGTCGGCCTTCGCATCTTCGATAGCTGGACGGATTTTGACGATCCGGTGAGACTGGCAGCCGCGCAAGGCGAATGCGACAGGCGCTATCTGGCTTTCTGCGAACGCCTTTCCGCGCCGGACCTCGAACGGCGTGTCGCCACGGATCGCGGCGAGGAGGGGCGGATACTGGAACGCATCGGTGACCTGCTCGTCCATATCTTCCAGCACGACATCCACCATCGCGGGCAGGTGCACGCCATGCTGTCCGGCACATCGGTCGCGCCGCCGCAACTCGACGAATATTTTCTGGACTTCGATCTGCCCCGCCGGCGCGACGAGATGCGGCGGCTGGGCCTGTCAGGCTAGAGTGTGCGAACGTCGTAGCGCGTGATGTGACTATCCGCCGTCACTAAAGTCATCTTCTCGATCTGCGCTTGGGCAATGATCAGGAGGTCGAACGGATCGCCGTGAAAGTCCGGCAAAGTCGCTACATGCAAGGCGTGCTCCGGCGCTATCGGCAACAATTGCACGTCGCTTGCAGAAAGTATGTCGAGCAGGTTGTCCGGCACAACGAGTTTTTTCTTCCTTACCTTGAGCGCGATTTCCCAAAGTGAGGCGACGCTCAGGAATTTCGGATAGTCGCCAAGCAGGATCTCATCGTGTCGAGGCTTAATCCTCGGATCGTCGCCGAGGTCCCAGAGAACGATTTGTGTGTCGAGCAGAAACCGCTGCTCGCTCACTTTACGTATTCATCCCATTCGGGACCGAGTTCGTCGAAATCGGGTGCGATCCAGATTTGCCCTTTCAGGGCTCCGCGAAGCTTTTGCTTAGGCTTTTGGTTCGCGCCCGTAATCTCGACGATGGGACGTCCGTGCCGCGTCACCGTCAGACGCTCGCCTGCTTCGGCTCGGCTCAGAAGTTCCGAGAACTTCGCCTTGGCTTCCGCAACGCTGAAGACTGTGGGTTTGCTTTCTATGTTCACCGTATCGCTCCTATGACCATAATTTAGGTCATATTTGCGAAAATCGCAAACGATGCCGTCTCGCAGTCCTGATGGGAAACCTATCCCCTCAGCTGCTGCACGCCCGTAAAGAGATTGGCGCAGCGCGTGCCGGAACGGCAGTAGGCGAAGACAGGTCCTTCCAGCTCGTCCAGCGCCTTGGCCTGCGCCTCGACGTCGTGAGGCGTCATCTGGCCGCTGATGACCGGGACATGGCGGAATGTAAGGCCTGCCGCCTCGACCGCCTTGCGAATCGTGTCGGCGGAAGGCTGGCCGGCATCTTCATTGTCCGGACGGTTGCAGATCACGCTTTTGAAGCCGGCGGCCTTGATCGCCGCGACATCCTCGACGGAAATCTGGGGGGAAACGGTGTAGTCTTCGGAAATCTGGCGGGGGTTCATCAAGGCTTCCTTGCAAAAGACGGGGCGTTATAGCGCATTGCCCGGAATATGGAACGCGGCCCGTCTCACTTGGGTGGCCGCATCTTTGCGGTCAAGCGTAGCGTGCGCCTTTCAGGAACGTGGCGATCAGGTCGGCCACCTCGTCCGGCTGCTCGACGCAGGGAATGTGACCCGCATCGGCGATGACGCGAAACTGCGAGCCCTTGATGAGGTTCGCCATCGACCGGACCAGATCGGGGGGTGTCGAGCCGTCGTGGTCGCCGACGATGCAGAGCGTCGGCACTGCCAGCGCAGCGGTCGATTCCGTCAGGTCCGCGTCGCGGATTGCCGCGCAGGTGGCGGCATAGCCGCTGGCCGGCGAGCGGACCAGCATCGCCGTATAGCCTGCGAAATCCGCGTTTTCCGGCGAGCGGAACTGCGGGGTGAACCAGCGCTCCATCACCATGTCGGCGATGGCCGCGATACCCTCGTTCTGAACCGTCGCGATGCGGTCGTTCCAGACGGCCTCCGTGCCGATCTTGTGCGCGGTGTTGGAGAGGACGAGCGCCGCCACCATGTCCGGATGGCGCGCGGCGAGCCCCTGCGCGATCAGTCCGCCCACCGACAGCCCGACCACGGCCGCGCGGTCGAGCGAGAGATGGGCCATCAGCGCGGCGAGATCCTCGACATGGTCGACGAGGCTGTAGGGTCCGGGCGGCGCTTCGGAAAGCCCGTGGCCGCGCTTGTCGTAGCGCAGCATCCGGTAGCGGCCGGCCAGCCGCTCGACGACATGATCCCATATGCGCAGGTCGGTGCCCAGCGAATTGGAGAACACGATCAGCGGCAGCACCCTGCTGCCGGAGAGTTCATAGTGAAGGACGACGCCGTTGACTCGCGTAAACTTCATGAAGCCTCCTGACCTTCGGCACTTCCGGCAAAAGCCGATGGCTGTCAATCGCTTGAGAGGATCATCATGTCTTTTTGGCGTCGTCTTCCTCACAAGTGAATGTCCACATAGCCTCTGAGCCAATCGATGGGCATTTGCTTTTCGGCGCCGCCATGACATTGGTGGCGCCCGGCCGGATTGGAACAGCCGGTGATATGGAGAAGGCCGTGAGCGACGAAATCGCGGTGGACGTTGCCATCGTCGGAGCTGGTATCGCGGGTGTCGGCGTTGCCGCGGCGATTTCCGGTGATTTGTCCTGTGTCGTCCTCGAGCAGGAGGAGCGGCCGGCCTATCATTCGACGGGCCGCTCGGCGGCGCTTTTCCTGCGCAACTACGGCAACACGGTCATCCGCACGCTGACCGCGGCCAGCGCGCCGATCTACGAAGTCCGCGACACCACGCTTTTTCCCAATCCGCTGCTGACACCGCGCGGGCTGCTCATGGTCGCCAACGAGGACGGCCGGGCAAGTCTCGCCGAGAGCGTGGCAAGCGCGGTGACGATGCGGGAAATCAGCATCGGTGAAGCAGTGTCCCGCGTCCCGATCCTCAACCGCGATTGGCTGGTGGCCGCCGCCTACGATGCGGACGGTCAGGATATCGACGTGGCGGCGCTCCACGAGGGTTTTTTGAAGAAGGCGCGCGCCAACGGTGCTTCGATCGTCTGCCGCGCGCCGGTCGCGCGCGCCGAACGAAAGGATGGCGTCTGGCTTGTGGAGACGCCGGCCGCGCGTATCCGGGCGCGAACGCTGGTGAATGCCGCCGGCGCCTGGGCCGATCGCGTCGCCGCGACCGCCGGGGTCGCGCCGATCGACCTGCAGCCGTTGCGCCGCTCCATGGCCGTGCTGCCGTCGCCGGAAGGTTTTGACACGCGCAACTGGCCGGCCTTCGAGGATGCGCGCGAGACGTGGTACTGCAAGTCGGACGGCGGGCGCTTCTTCGTCTCGCCGGCCGACGAGGACCCGGTCGATCCGCATGACGCCTTCGCCGACGACATGGTGCTGGCCGAGGGGCTCCATCGCTATGAGCAGGCGGTGACGACGCCGGTCACCCGCGTCGAGCGGAGTTGGGCCGGCCTGCGCACCTTCGCGCCCGACCGCACGCCGGCCGTCGGTTTCGACCGGACTGCGGAGGGATTTTTCTGGCTGGCGGGGCAGGGCGGGTACGGCATCCAGACGGCGCCGGCCCTGTCGAAGCTCGCCGGCGACATGATAAGGGGTCTCGCCCCCGCCGCCGATGTCGAGAGCGCCGTCGAGGCGCTTTCGCCCAACCGTTTCCGTTGACCATCAAAAGGAGAGAAAAATGGCAACTTCCATCAAGCGCCTTCATGCAGGCCCGCGCATGAGCCAGGCCGTCATCCACAACAACACCGTCTATCTCGCCGGTCAGGTCGGCAGGCCGGGCGGCACGGTGGCCGAGCAGACGAAGGATATTCTCGAGGCGATCGACAAGCTGCTGGCGGAGGCCGGTTCGCACAAGTCGAAGCTCCTGCAGACCATCATCTGGCTTGCCGACATGAAGGACTTCGCCGAGATGAACGCCGTGTGGGACAAGTGGGTCGACGGCCCCAACGCGCCTGCCCGCGCCACCGGCGAAGCCAAGCTCGCGGGTCCGGAATATCTGGTCGAGATCATCGTCACCGCGGCGATCTGAACACCGTTCAATCGCAATTGAACACTGTTCAATCGACCTGAAACAGGCGTCGCCGCCCCTCGCGGCGGCGCTTTTTCATTCCCGCGCGGGCGCGAAGCGGGCCACCAGCATATGGCTCTCGGCCGCATAGGTGAGGCGCACCTGAGTGATCGCCTTGCCTCCGCTCCACGTCCGGCGTTCCACCACGAGGCATGGCGTTCCCTTCGGAATGACGAGCGCCTTCGCCGTCTCGCGATCGGCCGATGCCGCCATGATCCGATGCTCGGCGTCGCTCCACGGTACCCGGGCGATCAGCCATGCGCTGGGCGATTCCACCGAGAAATCGACAATCTTCGATTCCGGCACTGTCTGCTGGTTGATCAGTCGCCGTTCGAGGCAGAACGGCCTCTCGCCCGCGAAATGCACGCAGGTGAGTTCGAGCAGCGGCGTGCCTTCCTCGACATCGATCCGGTCGCAATCGGCGGCGGCTGCGGCAGAGGTCCGCCGTTCGAGCAACTGGTAGCGATAGGAAAAGCCGAGGGCCAGAATCTCGGTCTTCGTGTCATGGATTTCGAGAATCGCCGCCTGCGATTGCGGCCGGCGCACGAAACTGCCGGACCGCCGCCGCCGCTCGATCAGGCCGACCCTGACGAGTTCGGTCAGCGCCTTGTTCACGGTCATCCGCGAACAACCGTACTGCTCAGTCAGCACATGCTCGAACGGAATCCTGTGACCGGGCGGCCATGCGCCGGAAACGATCTTTTCCGTGATATCGGACAGGATGCGCTGGTGCAGCGATCCTTGCGACCGGCCGTCCTCGGCCGGAATGGCGTGTGCGTCCAAGGCGGTCTCCCCGGCCGTCGTCATAGTCCTTTGCGGACCTGCGTCACACGCCTGAAACCAGTTCGGACATGGTCTCGCGGAAGCGCTGCGCCACTGCGTCCCGCACCGTGTGGCGACCATCGGCGACCAGTTTCCTGCCGGCGACCCAGACGTCTTTCGGTTTCACGCGGCCGGCAAAAATCCATGCGTCGAGAACGCCGTCATGCGCGGTCGTTTCCAGTCCGGGCCAGGACAGATCGAGCGAGACGAGATCGGCCGCCGCGCCCGCTTCGATGGCGGCAGGCGGCGCGCCGAGCGCCTGTGTGCCGCCGGCAAGTGCTGCATCGAACAGAGCGCGTCCGGTCGATCCGCCGGGCTCGGCGATCACGTTGCGGGCGCGATGGGCCAGACGCTGCGAGTATTCGAGCTGCCGCAATTCGTCGGCCACGCCGATCAGCACGTTGGAATCGGAACCGATGCCGAACCGCCCGCCATGCTCGCGGAAAAGGGGGGCGGAAAAAGTGCCGTCGCCGAGATTGGCTTCGGTCACCGGGCAGAGGCCGGCAACGGCACCGGCGCGCGCCATGCCGATGGCTTCTTCATCGGTCATGTGGGTCGCATGGATCAGGCACCAGCGCCGGTCGACGGGCGCGTTGGCGAGCAGCCACTCTACCGGCCGCCTGTCGGCCCATGCGATGCAATCCTCAACCTCCTTCACCTGCTCGGCGATGTGGATGTGGATCGGTCCCGCGCCGGCCAGTCTTTCCAGTTCGATCAGTTCCTGAGGCGTGGCGGCGCGCAGGCTGTGAGGCGCGATGCCGACGACGCCTTGATTCAGAACGCGAACGGATTCGCGGCATTTCTCAACGAGGACGCCGAACCGATTCAGATCGTTGATGAATCGCCGTTGGCCTTCATTCGGCGTCGCGCCGCCGAAATTGGAATGGGCATAAAACACCGGCAGCAGGGTGAGCCCGATGCCGCTCATCCGCGCGGCGGCGACGATGCGCTCTGCCATCTCGGCGAGATTGGCGTAGGGCTGTCCGTCGCGGTCGTGATGCAGGTAGTGGAACTCGCCGACACGGGTGAAACCCGCCTCCAGCATCTCGACATAAAGCTGCGCGGCGATGGCCTCGGCCTGCTCCGGAGTCATCGACAGAGCGAAGCGGTACATCACCTCCCGCCACGACCAGAAACTGTCGGCGGTCGTGCCGCGGACTTCCGCCAGCCCTGCCATGCCGCGCTGGAAGGCGTGGCTGTGCAGGTTCGGCATGCCGGGGATGAGCACGGCGTGACGTTCGTCGCCAGCCGCCGCCACCGCGTCTTTTGTCACCGAGCCGACACGCCCATCCACGATTTCGAGGCGGACGCTGTCGGCCCAGCCGGAGGGGAGGAGGGCCTGTTTCGCGAAGAGGATGGTCACGACTGCTGCTCCGTTCCCGTCAAAATCCGACTTGCGATGATCTCAATTATGTATATACATATCAGCGCCGAGTTGAGATGGGAAGACGATGCCGGCGAGCAAAAACACATCACCGAAAAAAGTCTGGCGCAATGCGCGGCTGGCGACGCTGGACGAGGCTTTGCCAGGACTCGGGCTGGTCGAGAAGGGCGCCGTCGTCGCCGAGGGCGGGCGGATCGTCTTTGCCGGTCCCGAAGCGGATTTGCCCGCCGGCCTGAATGGCGCGGAAATGGTGGACTGCGAGGGCCGTCTCATCACGCCCGGCCTTGTCGATTGCCACACACATCTGGTTTGGGCCGGCAACCGCGCCAACGAATTCGAGATGCGGCTGGCGGGCGCGAGTTACGAGGAGGTCGCACGGGCCGGCGGTGGCATCGTGTCCTCGGTGGCCGCGCTGCGGGCCGCGAGCGAGGACGAGCTGGTTCGCGAGTCGCTGCCGCGTCTGGATGCCCTGATCGCCGAAGGCGCGACGACGGTCGAGATCAAATCCGGCTACGGGCTCGATCTGGAGAGCGAGGCAAAGTCGTTGCGGGCGGCGCGCAGGCTTGGGTTTGGAAGGAATGGCTTTGCAGCAGTACCCCCACCCCTAACCCCTCCCCACAAGGGGGAGGGAGGCGTCGACGTCTCAGAATCCCCCTCCCCCTTGTGGGGAGGGGTTAGGGGTGGGGGTCATTTTGATACCTCGCGAAGACCAGTCGCCATCGCCACGACCTGCCTCGCCGCGCACGCACTGCCTAAGGAGGCGGCGGGGGACAAGGACGCCTATATCGCCAAGGTCGCCGACGAGATTCTTCCGGCGGTCGCGCAATCGGGTCTCGCCGACGCGGTGGACGGCTTTTGCGAGGGCATCGCCTTCTCGCCGGAGCAGATCGCGCGCGTCTTCGACAAGGCGAAGGCGCTCGGCCTGCCGGTGAAACTGCATGCCGACCAGCTTTCCAACCTGCATGGCGCGGAACTGGCCGCCCGCTACGGCGCGTTGTCGGCCGACCATCTGGAATACACCGACGAGGCGGGCGCGGCGGCGATGGCGAAGGCCGGCACCGTGGCCGTGCTGCTGCCGGGCGCGTTCTACTTCATCCGCGAGACGAAGAAGCCGCCGGTCGATCTCTTCCGCAAGCACGGGACGAAGATGGCGCTTGCCACCGACTGCAACCCCGGCACCTCGCCGCTGACCTCGCTGCTTCTGACGATGAACATGGCGGCGACGCTGTTCGGCATGACGGTGGACGAATGCATCGCCGGCGCGACGCGCGAAGGCGCGCGGGCGCTCGGGCTTGCCGGCGAGACCGGCACGCTCGAAGCCGGCAAGCGCGCCGACCTCGCCATCTGGGACGTCGAACGCCCGGCGGAACTCGTCTACCGCATGGGTTTCAACCCGCTCCATGCGCGCGTGTGGAGGGGGATGTGATGCGTTTGACCTTGATACCCCCACCCCTAACCCCTCCCCACAAGGGGGAGGGGGACTTGGCATGCGGCAGCTTCCCCTCCCCCTTGTGGGGAGGGGTTAGGGGTGGGGGTATCTTTTCTTCTGATCTGCTGGGGTTTCCTCATGCCTGACATCATTCTCCATCCCGGCAACGCCACGCTCGCCGACTGGCGCGCCATCTACCGGGGGGCGACGCCAAAGCTCGACCCGGCCTGCAAGCCCAAGGTGAAGGCCAGCGCGGATGCCATCGGCCGGATTCTTGCGAAGGGAGAACCCGTCTACGGCATCAATACCGGCTTCGGAAAGCTGGCCAGCGTTCGCATTCCGGCCGAAGACCTCGAGACGCTCCAGCGCAACATCGTTCTTTCCCATGCAGCCGGCACGGGCGAGCCGATGCCGGTCGCCGTCGCGCGGCTGATGATGGCGCTGAAGATGGCCAGCCTCGCGCAGGGCGCCTCCGGCGTGAAGCCCGAGACGCTGGAAATGCTGGAGGCGATGCTCGCCGCCGAAATCGTTCCCGTCGTGCCGGCCCAGGGCTCGGTCGGCGCGTCTGGCGACCTCGCGCCGCTCTCGCACATGACGGCCGCCATGATCGGCGTCGGCGAGTGCTTTACGCCGCATGGCCGCGTGCCCGCGCAGGTCGCGTTCGTCACGCATGGGCTGAAGCCGCTGACGCTGGGTGCGAAGGAAGGGCTGGCGCTGCTCAACGGCACGCAGTTCTCCACGGCCTATGCGCTGGCCGGCCTGTTCGAGGCGGAAGTGTTGTTCCAGTCCGCGCTTGTGACCGGTGCGCTTTCGACCGATGCGGCGAAGGGCTCGGATGCGCCGTTCGATCCACGCATCCACCTTCTGCGCAGGCACAAGGGCCAGATCGCGACGGCGGACGCGCTGCGCAACCTCATGGCTGGCAGCGCCATCCGGGAATCGCATCGCGTCGGCGACGAGCGCGTGCAGGACCCTTATTGCCTGCGCTGCCAGCCGCAAGTGATGGGCGCCGCGCTCGACCTACTGCGCAAGGCCGCCGACACGCTGGAAACGGAAGCCAATGGCGTCACCGACAATCCGCTGATCTTCCTAGCGGGTGAATCCGGGGACGACACCGCGCTTTCGGGCGGCAATTTCCACGCCGAGCCGGTGGCTTTCGCCGCCGACATGATCGCGCTCGCGGTCTGCGAGATCGGCTCGCTGGCCGAACGCCGCATCGCCATGCTGGTCGATCCGGCGCTTTCCGGCATGCCGGCCTTCCTGACGCCGAAGCCGGGACTCAATTCGGGCTTCATGATCCCGCAGGTGACGGCCGCGGCACTTGTGTCGGAGAACAAGCAGAAGGCCTATCCGGCGAGCGTCGATTCCATCCCGACCTCGGCCAATCAGGAGGATCACGTGTCGATGGCCGCGCATGGCGCGCGCCGGTTGGTTGGCATGATCGAGAACGCGACCGCCGTGGTAGGCGTAGAGCTTCTGGCCGCCGCGCAGGGCTGCGACTTCCACCGTCCGCTGGCGTCGAGCGCGTCGCTGGAGGCCGTGCGCACCCTGCTGCGCGCCGAGGTGCCGCATCTCGACGACGACCGCCATTTCCATCCGGACATGGAGAAGGCGAACGCGCTGGTGCGGAGCGGAAAGGTGATCGAGGCGGCGGGCACGGTGAGCCTGCCGGGTGTGACGGAGACGGCCCTATGACTTCCTGGCTCACCGTCCGTCAAAACACCGCGCCGCTGATCGTCTCGCTGCCGCATACCGGCACTGATCTGGCGGATATCGAAGGCGCCGTGGTCTCGCCGTGGCTGGCGCGCAAGGATTGCGACTGGTGGATCGACAGGCTCTACGATTTCGCCGACGATCTCGGCGCGACCGTCATCCATACGGCGATCTCGCGCACGGTGATCGACGTGAACCGCGATCCGTCAGGCGTCTCGCTCTATCCCGGCCAGACGACGACGGGATTGTGCCCGACGGAGAGTTTTGACGGCGAGCCCCTCTACAAAGCGGGATTCGAACCGAGCCCGTCCGAGATCGACCGGCGGCGGGCGGTCTGGTTCGAGCCGTACCATGCGGCGATCGGGGCGGAGATCGCGCGGCTGCGCGGGCTGCATGAGCGGATCGTTCTCTATGACTGCCACTCGATCCGCTCAGTGCTGCCGCGCCTCTTCGACGGAACGCTGCCGGTGTTCAACCTCGGCACGAATGACGGGCGGGCCTGCGATCCCCTGCTGCAGGAAAAGGTGGCGGGCATCATGGCCGCGACCGGCGAAAGCTGGATCGTCAACGGCCGCTTCAAGGGCGGCTTCATCACGCGGCATCACGGCCGGCCGGAAAGCGGCGTTCACGCATTGCAGATGGAACTGTCCAATCGCGGCTATATGCGCGAGCCGGCGGAGCCGGGACGGCCGGACAACTGGCCGACACCCTACGACGAAGCGTTCGCCGCGCCGATCCGCGCGACGCTCAGGACGATTCTGGAAACCGCCCGGGACTGGGCGGGGAACTGAGTTTCGGGAGATACGCATGACCACGCACACACGCATCGACAATGCCCGCATCATCCGCGCCGCGACCGGCACCGAGCTTTCGGCGAAGAGCTGGCTGACCGAGGCGCCGCTCCGGATGCTGATGAACAATCTCGATCCGATGGTCGCGGAAAAGCCGTCCGAGCTCGTCGTCTATGGCGGCATCGGGCGCGCCGCGCGCGACTGGGAAAGCTTTGATCGCATCGTTGCGGCGCTGACGGCGCTGGAGGACGACCAGACGCTGCTCGTCCAGTCCGGCAAGCCGGTCGGCGTTTTCCGCACGCACAAGGACGCGCCGCGCGTTCTGATCGCCAACTCCAACCTCGTGCCCCATTGGGCGAACTGGGACCATTTCAACGCGCTCGATAGGAAGGGCCTGATGATGTACGGCCAGATGACGGCCGGCTCCTGGATCTATATCGGCAGCCAGGGCATCGTTCAGGGCACCTACGAGACCTTTGTCGAAATGGGCCGCCAGCACTATGGCGGCGATCTTTCCGGCCGCTGGATCCTGACCGCCGGCCTCGGCGGCATGGGCGGCGCGCAGCCGCTGGCCGCGACCATGGCGGGCGCCTCCTGCCTCGCGGTCGAATGCCAGCCGAGTCGCATCGAGATGCGGCTGAAGACAGGCTATGTCGACGTGCAGGCGAAGGACCTCGACGATGCGCTGGCGATCATCGACAGAGCGGTCAAGGAGGGGAAGGCGATTTCGGTCGCGCTGCTCGGCAATGCGGCCGACGTTTTTCCCGAACTTGTCAGGCGCGGCGTGAAGCCGGATGCGGTGACCGACCAGACGTCGGCCCACGATCCCGTCAACGGCTATCTGCCGCAGGGCTGGACGGTGGCCGAGTGGGAAGAGCGGCGCGAGCGCGATCCGAAGGCGGTCGCGGCGGCGGCGAAGAAGTCGATGGCGGTGCATGTGCGCGCCATGCTCGACTTCCACAGCCAAGGCATTCCGACGGTCGACTACGGCAACAACATCCGCCAGATGGCGCTGGAGGAGGGGGTGGAGAACGCCTTCGATTTCCCCGGTTTCGTGCCGGCCTATATCCGCCCGCTGTTTTGCCGGGGCATCGGTCCGTTCCGGTGGGCCGCACTTTCGGGCGATCCGGAAGACATCGCGAAGACCGACGCCAAGGTGAGGGAACTGACCCCCGGCAACCACCATCTGCACAACTGGCTCGACATGGCCGGCAAGCGGATCAAGTTCCAGGGGCTGCCGGCGCGCATCTGCTGGGTCGGTCTCGGCGACCGCCACCGGCTCGGCCTCGCCTTCAACGAGATGGTGGCGAAGGGCGAGCTGAAGGCGCCGGTGGTGATCGGCCGCGACCATCTGGATTCCGGTTCCGTCGCTTCTCCGAACCGCGAGACGGAGGCGATGAGGGACGGCTCCGACGCCGTGTCGGACTGGCCGCTGCTCAACGCTTTGCTGAATTGCGCGAGCGGCGCGACCTGGGTGTCGCTGCATCATGGCGGCGGCGTCGGCATGGGCTTCTCGCAGCATTCCGGCATGGTGATCGTCTGCGACGGCACCGAGGACGCCGCCCGCCGCATCGGGCGTGTGCTGTGGAACGATCCGGCGACGGGCGTCATGCGCCATGCGGACGCCGGGTATGATATCGCCATCGATTGCGCCAAGGAGCACGGGCTCGATCTGCCGGGCATACTGGGGTAGCACCGAGTTGATCCGCATCCTCCGCGCCGCCGATCACAAATCCATGCCGTGGAAGAATGGCGGCGGGGTGACGACAGAGATCGTGGTCCATCCGGAGGGCTCTGCCCTCGACGCGTTCGACTGGCGCGTGTCCATGGCGAGGGTGGAGAGCGACGGGCCGTTCTCGGCGTTTCCGGGCATCGACCGGACGCTCGCCGTGCTGGAAGGCGCGGGCATCTCACTGACGATCGGAGGAGGTGAACCCGTGCTGCTCGGCAGGGAAAGTGCGCCACTGACCTTTCCGGCCGACGAACCGACACAAGGCGCGCTGGCTGCCGGTCCCATCCTCGACCTCAATGTGATGGTGCGACGGGGGAGCGTGCGCGCGAGCGTCGAGCGCCATGTCGTTTCCGGTACGCTCGACCTCTCTCCCGAAACCGGCTGGACATTGGTGCTGGTCAATCATGGCAGCGCCCTGCTGCGCCATGACGGCAGCGTGGAAAATCTCGATGCGCGCGATTGCCTGCTGGTCGAGGATGGCGGGCCGCCACTACGGATCGAGGCGTCGGAAGCCTGCGAATGCTACATCATCCGACTGGCGCGGGATGCGTGAGCGCAGTTGTTGCGAGGACCGCCTCCGCATAAGCCGAAGCGGATTCATCGCATGAAGCGGCGGCGGAATGCGATTCAGGAACAGGCCGTTAGCGGCTTGACGTGAATCGCTTCCCGAAGCGCCGGACTCTCTACTTCAAGCGGTAGAAGCGCGTCGCAGTGCCGCCGAAAATGGCAGCGCGGTCCGCTTCCGGCAGATGCGCGCAGAGCTTCTGCGCCGCGCCGTGCCAGTCGCCATACTCGCCGCGCAGGCGGCTGACCGGCCAGTCCGAACCCCACATAACGCGCTCAGGCCCGAAAGCTTCCAGCACGACATCGGCGTAGGGTTTCAGATCCTCGACGGTCCAGCCGGGGTTGGATTCGGTGATGATCCCCGACAGTTTGCAGAAGGCGCCGGTCTCGCCGGCGATGCGCCGCATGCCTTCCGACCAGAAGGCCAGTTCGTCCTTCGCCGTGCCATGGTCGCGGATCTGCGGCTTCATGCAGTGATCCACCACCACGCGCAGCTTCGGGTAGCGCTTGAAGATGGTGAGGAAGTTCGCAAGATGGCGCGAGAAGCCGAGCGCGTCGAAGGTGAGGTCGAAATCGGCAAGCGCCTCATAGGCCCATTGCACGTCGGGCCTCAGCATCCATTCGTCATCCGGAATGTCCTGGATCATCGGGCGCACGCCGGCGAATTTCGGATGGTTCCTCAGCCGCTCCAGATGCTTGAGATGGTCGCGGTTCTCGAAATCCACCCAGCCGACGACGGCCGCGACGGATGGCGAAGCATCGGCAAGACCGAGCATGTATTCCGTTTCCTCGACCGTGGGCGCGGCCTGCACAATCACGGTGCGGTCGATCCCGGCGGCCTTGAGGAAAGGTGAAAGATCATCCGGGAAATAGGGACGGGTGAGGATCGGATCGTCCTTCGGCATCCAGCCATAGTCGCCACGCGCCGGCTGCCAGTAGTGCTGATGGGAATCGATCTTCATGGTTGGGTTCCCTTGCTTGGTGGGGCTCGGCTCGACAGACGACCTTGCCCCCTCACTGTCCCGCCGGGATGCCTTCTCGCGGCAGGGCTATGATACTGATTTTGGCGGGGCAGTACCCCACCCCTAACCCCTCCCCACAAGGGGAGGGGGATTCCGGTGCGACCAGTCTTGTTACACTTCCAGTGTCTGCCGCGGCTGAAAGGCACTTCCGGATTCCCCTCCCCCTTGTGGGGAGGGGTTAGGGGTGGGGTATCTCCGCATGCGATTGTTCCGCCGGTCACGGAAAGGTAACGGCGGCCGGATGAGGGGTAATCCCACCTCACCCCGTCGGAGCGTCTTCGCGCATCAGGCCCGCCTTCTTCAGGTCGGCCCAGAGCGCTGCGGGGATCTTCACGTCGAGGATCGCGCGGTTGGCCTTCACCTCTTCCGGCTTCTGGCCGCCGGGGATCATCGAGACGACGCTGGGATGCAGCAACGGGAACTGCAGGGCAGCCTCGATCAGCTTCACGCCGTGCTCCTTGCACACCGCCTCGATCCTGCTGACGCGGTCCAGGATTTCCTGCGGTGCGGGGTCGTAGTTGTAATACGCGCCCGGCTTCGCGCCGGTCGCGAGGATGCCGGAATTGTAGGGGCCGCCGAGCGCGATGCCGATGCCGCGCTTTTCGCAGAGCGGCAGGAAGCTGGTCAGCGCCTCCTGTTCCAGCAGCGTATAGCGGCCCGCGAGCAGGAAAAGGTCGAAGTCGCCGCGCTCGGCCAGCGTCTGGCACACCTGCCATTCGTTGACGCCTGCGCCGATGGCTTTGACCACGCCCTGGTCGCGCAGGGAGATGAGCGCTGCATAGCCGGAATTCGGCTTCATCAGTTCCTCGATGCGCGCATCCGAAGCGGCCTTGCTGCCATGCGTGAAGATGTCGAGGTCGTGCGCGAAAAGAATGTCGATGCTGTCGACGCCGAGGCGTTCGAAGGACTCTTCGACCGAACGCATGACGCCGTCATAGCCGTAGTCGTAGACTTCCTTGCGGGACGGAACGTCGAAGAATTTGCCGATGCCGGTGCGCTGGTCGGGCGGGCAGACGCGCAGCAGGCGGCCGACCTTGGTCGAAAGCACATAGTCGCTGCGCTTCCTGCCGCGCAGGAATGGATTGAGCCGCGTTTCGGAGAGGCCGAGGCCATAGAGCGGCGCGGTGTCGTAGTAGCGCACGCCCGCTTCCCATGCCGCGTCGAGCGTGGCGATAGCCTCCGCGTCGGGGATCGGCCGGTAGAGGTTGCCGAGCGGTGCGGTGCCAAATCCGAGCTCCGTGAATGTAAGCCCGCCATTGCCGATGCGGTCGAAATGCCTCGTCTTCATCAAACCTCCCATGCCGACGCCGGGCCGGCTTCATGCGATTCTGGCGCAGCCGAAACCAGCCGCAGCCATTGGACTTGATCCGTGCCAATTGCTACGACAGCACGCCATATTAAAAAAGCCGAAGAGCAGGAAATGACTGAAAAATTCCGTCGCGTGTTTGGAAACAGGAAGCCGGTGATCGCCATGGTGCATTTCGGTGCGCTGCCGGGGTCTCCGCTCTACGATGCCGAACGCGGCCTCGACGGCATTCTGGCCGGCGTGACCGCCGACCTCGACGCGCTGCAGAAGGCCGGCGTCGACGCCATCATGTTCGGCAACGAGAACGACCGCCCCTACGAATTCAACGTCGATACGGCCTCGACCGCGACCATGGCCTATGTGATCGGCCGTGTCCGCGAGAAGATCAAGGTGCCGTTCGGCGTCAACGTGCTGTGGGACCCGATGTCGACCGTGGCGCTGGCCGCCGGCACCGGCGCCTCCTTCGTTCGCGAGATTTTTACGGGCACCTACGCTTCCGACATGGGACCGTGGACGCCGAATGCCGGCAAGGCGATGCGCTACCGCGACCGTCTGCATCGCTCCGATCTCGCCATGCTCTACAACGTCTCGGCCGAGTTCGCGCATTCGCTCGATCAGCGCCCGCTGAAGGACCGCGCCCGCTCGGCGGTGTTTTCCAGCATTCCGGACGCCATCCTCGTTTCGGGCCAGATCACCGGCGAAGCGGCGGAGATGGGCGACCTCGAAGCGGTGAAGAAGACGCTGCCTGATACGCCGGTGCTCGCCAATACGGGCGTGAAGCACGCGACCATCGCGGATGTGATGCGCATCGCGGATGGCTGCGTGGTCGGCTCGTCGCTGAAGGTCGACGGCAACACATGGAACGCGGTCGATCCGGAGCGGGCCGCCGAGTTCATGGCGTTGGCGCGCAAGGCGAGGGGCGAGTGATGGCGATGCGCGATCGCCTCAAGACACTCCTTACCGACATGATGCGCATTCCGGGCCTCAGCGGTTATGAAGGGCGCGTGCGCGCCTATCTCAAGAAGGAGATGATGAAGCTCGGCCTTGCCACGTCCACGGACGGGTTGGGCAATCTGATCGCCACGATGGAAGGCGACGAAGGCGCGCCGAGCGTCATGCTCTTCACCCATATGGATCAGCTCGGCTTCGTCGTGCGCAAGATCGAGCCGACCGGCCTGATCCGCGTCGAGCGGCTGGGCGGCGTCCCGGAGCGCGCGCTGGCGTCGCAGGCCGTCATCCTGTGCGTCGGCGAGGGCAAGGACGTGCCGGGCGTGATCGCCAACAAGAGCCATCACGCGACGACGCCGGAAGAGAAATACAAGGTCGTCCCCTATATGGACCTCTACATCGACGCCGGTTTCGCCAGCGCCGACGAGGCGCGGGCGGCGGGCGTGGATATCGGCACGCCGGTCGTCTACCGCCCGAACGTGATCGAGCTGGCGAACGGCCGCATTGCCGGCACCGCCGTCGACGACCGCGCCGGCTGCGCCGTCATCGTCGAGGCCGCAGCCAAGCTTGTCGGAGCCAAGCGGAAGCCGACGGTTCACTTCGTCTTCTCGGTGCTGGAGGAATTCAACCTGCGCGGCGCGCTGACGGCGGCGCAGATCCTGCGGCCCGACATCTGCATCCAGCTCGACCTGCTGCTCGCGGCCGACACGCCGGATATGGGCTATCGCGGCGACGTGACGCTCGGCGGCGGCGCGGCGATGAGCATGTATTCCTTCCATGGGCGCGGCACGCTGAACGGCACCATTCCGCATCCGGCGCTGGTGTCGCTGTTCGACAGGACGGCGAAGAAGCTCAAGGCGCCGTTGCAGCGCAGCGCCCATACCGGCTGCCTGACCGATTCCTCCTATGTGCAGCTTGTCGGCGGGGGCGTCGCCTCGATCGATCTCGGCTTCCCGATGCGCTACTCCCACTCGTCGCTGGAAGTCGTCGATCTCTCCGATCTGGAGGCGCTGACGCGGTTGCTGGTCGCCGGCATCGGCGCGATCGACAGGGATTTCAGTCTGGATCGGGACGACTATATCGGATGAGCTACTATCTCGGCATCGACGTCGGCACGTTCGAATCCAAGGGCGCGATCGTCGACGACACAGGCTATGTGATCGCCACGGCCGCGCGGCCGCACAAGATGCTGGTGCCGCAGCCGGGCTGGGCCGAGCATCGGCCCAAACAGGACTGGTGGGGCGATTTCTGCTTCATCGCCAAAAAGATGCTGGCCGACAGCCGCATCGACCCCAAGGCGATCAAGGCGGTGGGATGCAGCGCCATCGGTCCCTGCATGCTGCCGGTCGACAAGGACGGCGAGGCCATGTCGAACGCCGCGCTCTACGGCGTCGATAACCGCGCCGTGGTCGAGATCGAGGAGCTTACGCGGCAGATCGGCGCGGACAGAATCCTCGACCGCTGCGGCAACGCGCTGACGACGCAGTCCGTCGGGCCGAAGATCCTCTGGTTGCAGAAAAACCGGCCCGAGCATTTCGAAAAGGCGGCGAAGATCGTCACCTCCACCACCTATCTCGTGCAGAAGCTGACCGGCGAATGCGTGGTGGACCATTATTCGGCCGCCAATTTCTCGCCGCTCTACGAGATCGACGTGAAGGGGTGGAGCAATGCGCTCGCGCCCGACATCATCGATCTGGAGCGTCTGCCGAAGGTGCTGTGGACGACCGACATAGCCGGGCAGATCACGAGGAAGGCGGCGAAGGAGACGGGCCTGGCCGCCGGGACGCCGGTCATCACCGGCACTATCGACGCCGCTGCGGAGGCGCTCAGCGTCGGCATGACGAAGGCCGGCGACATGATGGTGATGTACGGCTCGACCATCTTCATGATCATGCTGTCGTCGAGGCGGATACAGGATGCGCGCCTCTGGTACGCGCCATGGCTCTTCCCGGGCGAGCATGCGTCCATGTCGGGGCTGGCGACCAGCGGAACGCTGACGCACTGGTTCCGCGACCAGTTCGCCCGCGACCTGCCGTTCGAAAGCGCCTTCAGGACGCTCACGGAAGAAGCGGAAGGCTCGCCGCCCGGCGCCAACGGCGTCATCATGCTGCCGCATCTGTCAGGCGAGCGCACGCCAATTCATGATTCCAACGCCAAGGGCGTGATCTTCGGGCTCAATCTCACGCATACGCGCGGCGACCTCTACCGCGCGGCGGTGGAGGGCATCGCCTTCGGCACCAACCGCATTTTCGAGACCTACCGCGAGATCGGAGAGGCGCCGAAGACGCTGCTGGCGGTCGGCGGCGGCACCAAGAATCCGGTCTGGCTGCAAGCGACGTCCGACATTTCCGGACTGCCGCAGACGGTGCGCGAGCGCACGCTCGGCGCGAGCTACGGCGACGCCTTCCTCGCCGCGCTCGCGGTCGGCGACGTGAAGAAAAGCGACATCGGCCTGTGGAACCCGTCCGCGCGCAAGGTTTCCGCGCGGCCGAAGCATCGCGCCGTCTACGACAGGCAGTATCGCATCTTCAAGGCGATCTACGCGCAGACGAAGGATTTGATGGCGGAACTGTCATGAGTTCGCTCTTCCGCACCGCACTTGATGAGTTGGGGTTGGTGCTGGACCGCGTCGACGAGGCGCGGGTCGACGAGGTGTGCCGCCTGCTGGCGAAGGCGAAGCGCGTCGGCATCCACGGACTCGGCCGCGAGGGGTTGCAGATGCGCGGCCTCGCCATGCGCATGTTCCACCTCGGCATGCCGGTGGGTGTCGTCGGCGACATGACCATGCCGCCTCTGGGCGAGGGCGACGTGTTCTTCGTCTCGTCGGGGCCGGGCGAGACGACGACCGTGCTGACGCTCATCGGAGTCGCGGAGGAAGCCGGGGCGACGGTGATCGTCGTCACCGCCGAGCCGGACGGAAGCGCCGCCAAGCTGGCCGATGTGACGCTGCTGGTGCCGGCACAGACCATGGCGAGCGATCAGGGAACGGCGAAAACCTCCGTGCTGCCGATGGGCTCGGCCTTCGAGGGCGCGCTGTTCGTGCTGTTCGAGGTGATGGTGCTCAAGCTGAAGGCTCTGCTCGTCGCCTCGCCGGAAGATATGCGGGCCAGACACACCAATATGGAATAGCGGTTCGCGGGCAACGCGTGCGGTCGGCGGATGAGGGATCGAAGCTCACGGCGGAGCCGCACTGCGCCGGCCGGCACGTCTTCCTGTCAGCCGCGCTCGATCCAGCCGATCGGGTCGCCTTCCTGCATCGCGCCGTCTTTCGGGGGACGGCGGGCTTCGCGGTCGGCCTTGATGGCGTTTACGCATGCCTGGACGATGGCGAAATGATCGCAATGGCCTTCGAGATACTGCCAGCGCAGCCGTGGATCGGCGACACTGGCCGCCGCCTCGCGGGCGATTTCCAGAATGTCGTCAGCCGCCTGTTCCGGCCGGGGGACGCTCCAGTGCAGCATTCCAGATTACCCTGTTTGCGTGAAGGCGCAGCCTGAGGTTGTGCGCCGAAGCGCATATAATCTAAAGTTGCATTACACCGCAAGGACTACCTTGGATTGTATTCATGTGCAGCCGTGGTGAGGTCGGGACTGTCGGCAAGGGAGCCGGCGCGGATTGCAGCGATAATTGGCGCGGTGAGCCTTCTCAGGTCCTGCCGGAGCCGGCGTTGCGCTCGCGGACCACATAGAGGCCGGAAGCGACGATCATCACGATGCCGAGCAACGTCCAGACGTCGAGCGATTCACCGAAGATGGCGACGCTGAGGATCGCGGCCGAGACTACCTGAACATAGCTGAGCGGCGCCAGCAGGCCCGCCGGCGCGAGCGCGAAACCGCGGATCATCAGAAGCTGCGCGATGCCGAAAACCGTACCGAGCGACAGCATCAGCAGCCAGCCGCGCGTCTCGAGCGGCTCCCAAAGAACCAGCGCCAGCGGCGTGGAGATGACCATTCCGGTCATCAGCGTCCATGCAAGCGTCGTCTGCGACCGCTCGCCCGCAGCGGCGACGCGCCGCGTGACGATCTGCATGATCGCGTAGAAGAACGCGCCGACGAGCGGGATCACGGCCAGATGCGAGATCTGGCCGACGCCGGGGCGGGCGACCACAACGACTGCGGCGAAGCCGACGCAGACCGCGATCCAGTGCGAGATCCGGACGGATTCGCCGAGCAGCGGCGCCGACAGGGCGACGACGAAAAGCGGCGCGGCGAACAGGATGACCGTCGCCTCTGCAAGCGGCATGTAGCGCACCGCGAACACCATGGAGATGCTGACGCCGATGGGCGTCAGGCCGCGCAGGATCTGCAATCCCGGCCTCTTCGTCCGGAACAGGTGGCGCAGCGCGGATGGTGGGGTGCCCAGAAGCAGCATCGGCAGGCCCAGCGCATAACGCGCCCAGACGATCTGCGCGAAGGACTGGTGCTCCGTGAGCAGCTTGCTGATGGCGTCGACCAGACCGAAGAGCGATGCCGAAAGCACGATGAGGAGGATGCCCGTCAGCCGCTCGCGCGACCTTGCGCGATCGTCCGCGACAGGATGAAGGCGGTCCATGATGCGTCGCCGGCCCCTACTTCACCGCGCCGGCGGTCATGCCCTTGATGAGATAGCGTTCAAGAACGACGCCGATGACGATCAGCGGCAGGATGGCGGCGAAGGAAAGGGCGGCCATCGACCACCAGCTGATGCCCTGGCTGCCCGTCTGCGAGGCGACCATGACCGGCAGCGTGTTGGCGTGGGTCGATGTCAGCAGCGCAGCGAAGAAATACTCGTTCCATGTCAGCACGAGGCTGAGGATGAAGGCTGCAATCATGCCCGGCAGCGCGATCGGCAGTATGACGCTGAAAAAAGCGCCCCAGATCGACAGGCCGTCGACAAGCGCCGCCTCCTCCAGCTCGGTCGGGATCGATTCGAACTGGTCGCGCATGATCCAGATGACGATCGGCAGCACCGTCAGCGTGTAGAGCAGGATGAGGCCGATACGCGTGTCGAGCAGCGCGAGCTGCTTGTAGAGGACGAGGAAGGGCAGGGCGAGGACGACGGGTGGCAGGATGAGCTGCGACAGGAAGAAGAACAGGATGTCCGAGTTCCGCATATAGCCGAACTTGTAGGAAAAGCGCGACAGGCCGTAGGCGGCGAGCGAACCCAGCATGACGGCGATCGTCGAGGATGCGACGGCGGTGATGGCGGAGTTGAAGAACCGCTTCAGGAACTCGCTGCGAACGGTGCTTTCCGCGCCGATCGTGTCGGGCGACAGGCCGAGCGAGCGCCATCCGAGCCAGGCGGGCGTGTAGTCGACCCATGGAATGAGCGCCCCCTGCATGACGTTGGGCGCCATCTTGAAGCTGGTCGTGATCGTCCAGTAGATCGGGAACAGGCAGATGATCGCCCACAGGATCAGCAGCGTATAGATCAGGAATTTTCCGGTGAACCGCCTGGTGCGGAACGCCAGATCCGTCTCGGTGTCGCGGAAGATCGCTTCGCTCATGTGCGCGGCCTCGCGAACCGTTCAGCCAGCTTCATCAGGATGGTCATGGCGATAATGATGATGACCAGATAGACCATGGCCAGAAGCGTGCCGTATCCGACGTTCGACCGGTCCCGGTACTCGCGGAAGATGAACGACGTGACGGTGTCCGTCGCGCCGCCGGGGCCTCCGGCCGTCAGGTTGATCACGATGTCCGCGAGCTTGAGCTTGAAGATGATGCGGATCAGGATCGCGGTGATCGAGACCGGCAGCATCAGCGGGAACACCACGCCCCAGAAAGTCTGCCAGGCGCTCGCTCCGTCGACGCGCGCCGCCTCGTTCAGTTCCCTCGGAATGGCCTGCAGTCCCGCCAGGATCATGATCATCATGAAGGGAATGAAGGTCCATGCGTCGAGCAGCATGATGGTGAAGCGGGCGATCTCGGGCGAGCCGAAGAAGGAGGGATTGTCCCAGCCGAGCCAGCGGGCGAAGCGCGCGATCGGCCCGAAACGGATCTCCAGCATGGACTTGCCGATCATCCAGCTCACCGCGACCGGCGACAGCATCAGCGGCAGCAGGAAAGCGACGCGGAAGAATTTTCTGGCGCGGATTTCGGCGTTGAGCAGCAGGGCCAGGCCGAAGGCGATCGCGTATTCCACGAGGATCGCCAGGCTGTACCAGACCATGTTGCGCAGCGCGTTCCAGTAGAACGGATCGCTCCACATCTGCCGGACATTGTCGAGTCCGTTGAACTGGCGGCCGAGGGGCGACGAGAGATTCCAGTTCGAGAACGCGATGATGAGCCCGAACAGCAGCGGGAAGACGGTGAGCGACACGACGAACAGCGCGGCCGGCAGCACGAAGAGCGTGCGCTTGCCCTGCTCGCCGCGGATCAGCACCTGACTCCAGCAGAGGCAGACGGCCCACAATATGTAGGCGAAGAGCGTGGGGCGCCATGTCCGGAAGCCGAAATCGGCGATGCCTGTCTCCTGCGCGGCCTGCGCGGCGGCGACAAGGGCCACGATGAGCGCCGACCCCCAGACGATCGCCCGACCAAAGAGCCGGCGCCGGTCGGAGATGTCATCCGCCGTGACGACGTGAAGAAGATCCCCCTCACTCATGCGCCTGCGATCACCGCTTCTGGATTTCGTATCGCCGCCGGCCCATGCGTCACGGACCGGCAACCGAAGGGGACGGGGCGCCCGCCCGAGCGGGCACCCCGATATTGCTTACATGCCAAGCGAAGCCTTGTAGAGCTTGATCTGGCTCTCGCGGCCGATCTGGTCCGTGATCTTCTCCCAGGCGGCGGCGATGGCGTCCGCCGTTTCCTGCGCCGACTTGTACTGGCCGGCAAAGCCCTTCGCCAGTTCGTCCTCGGCAACGGAATAGTACTGGAAGATACCGGGGATGCGGGGTTCGATCGCGGCGTTCGGATGGTTGTAGCTGTCGAGGTTCGAGCCCAGATAATCCTCGACGAAGGCGCGGTCGTAACCCGCCTTCTCCCATTCCTCATAGTTGAAGTGCGAGTTGCGGTAGGGCTGGAAGCCTGAGGGATAGGCCGAGGTCCAGAGGCTCAGATCCTTGCCGCCGAGATGCGCTGCCGCCGACCATGCGGCCTTGCGCTTCTTCTCGTCGCCGGAGACCCGGCTGGTGACGTAGACGCCCCAGCCGATATAGGCCATGTTCGGCGCGAAGTTTTCCTTCTCTTCCCAGGCGCTGGTCTTGGAATTATAGACCTTGTTCGAGCCGGGATTGATCGAGAAGCCGGCCACATCGCCGACGACGGAGGTGTCCGACGTGCGGGCGTTGGAGCCGACATCGCCCCACCAGCAGAGCGCCATGCCGGTGCCGGCGAGGAACTGCTGGAATGCGGTGGTGCCCGGATCGGCGTTGATCTGGTCCGGCGGATAGGCGCCGGCCGCGATCAAATCCATCACATCCTGGATCGCCTGAACCCAGGCCGGATTGTTGACGCGCGGCTTCATCGTCTCCGGATCGAACAGCCATGCCTTGTCGTCGGGATGCTTGGCATAGGCGGATGCGCGGTCTTCGAGGAAGTAGAAGCCGAAGCCGCCCCAGCCCTTCAGCGGGTCGAGGAAGCCATAGGCGTCGAGACCGGTCAGCGGGTCCTTCTTGCCCTTCAGGTTCTTCGAGATCTCGTCGATCTTCTGCCAGGTCGTCGGCACCTCGGCCTCGCCGGTGATGGAGCCCTCGCCGAAATAGTCCTTGCGGTAGGCGAAGGTGTGGCAGTCGCCGTCGACCGTGATGCGATAGGTCTTGCCGTCCCAGGTTCCGACCGGCGGCTGCAGGTAGCCGACGAGGTCATCCGCCTCGATCTGTGTCTTCACCCAGTCCGGCATCTCGTCGAGCAGGCCCTTGGAGGCGGTGTCGCCCTCGAACGGCGCGCCCATCTCGATGATATCGAAATCAACCGTGCCGGTGGCGATCGACTGTTGCAGACGGCCGTTGTAATCGGCCTGCGCGAGATCGATCCAGTTGATCTTGGCGCCGGTATAGGCCTCCCACGGCTTCAGGAAGCCGCGGAAGAGGAAGTTGTGCAGGTTCTGGTTGTTCAGACCCATGAAGGTGAGCTCGACGCCGGCGAACTCGCCTTCCTTGATGCTGGCTTTCGTCGCGCCGAGACAGAGCTCGCCGACCTTCTGCCAGTCGGCGTCCGTCGGCGATCCCTTGCCGACGCCGGGGATCTGCAGGATCTGCGCGCGCACGTCTTCCTGCGCCGAAGCGCTGCCCACGAGAGCGCCGAGGCCGGCGCCGCTGGCTGCGCTGAGCGCGGCGAGGCTCGCCGCCCCGCGCAACACGTCGCGCCGGGTGGCGCCGGCGCGGACGAGTTGGTTGTAGAGTTCCACTTTCATTCTTGATACCTCCCAATGAGAACGCGTGAACTGCCGGATATGTATGGATAAATCGATTCGATCGAGGCGCAGGCCACGGTGCTGAAAGCTGCCTTCTGCTGGAGCCTCCCCCGCTCCGGTCTTTTCGAGTGCGCGTCGAAAGATGGCCAAGTCTATGCGGCAGGCCCACGAAGTGTCAACGACGCGCAATCGTTTGCCACCTTCACAATGGGGTGGACTCGGCATCGGCGCTTGGCTAGCTTCGAACCGAACCGGGGAGGATCTTTCGGTCCATGGCGCAAGTTGCAATCCGCGACGTCTCGAAGGACTTCGGGACGGTCAAAGTCCTGCACGGAGTGAGTGTCGATATCGCCGACGGGCAGTTCGTCGTGCTTGTCGGCCCGTCCGGCTGCGGCAAGTCCACGCTGCTGCGCATGGTGGCGGGGCTGGAGCACGTCACCGGCGGCGACATCCGCATCGGCGAGCGCACGGTGAACCATCTGCCGCCGGCCAAGCGCGACATCGCCATGGTGTTCCAGAACTACGCGCTCTACCCGCACAAGACCGTGCGGGACAACATGGCCTTCGCGCTGAAGCTCAGGAAGACCGATCCGAAGATCGTGGCCGAGCGCGTCGAGAAGGCGGCCGAAATCCTTGATCTCAAACCCTATCTCGGCCGCTACCCGCGCCAGCTTTCCGGCGGCCAGCGCCAGCGCGTCGCCATGGGCCGCGCCATCGTGCGCAATCCGCAGGTGTTCCTGTTCGACGAGCCGCTGTCGAACCTCGACGCCAAGCTGCGAGTGCAGATGCGCACCGAGATCAAGGAACTGCACCAGCGGCTGAAGACGACGACCATCTACGTCACCCACGACCAGGTCGAGGCGATGACGATGGCCGACAAGATCGTCGTCATGCAAGCGGGCCGCATCGAGCAGATGGGTGCGCCGCTCGAATTGTTCGACAGGCCCGCCAACACCTTCGTCGCCGGCTTCATCGGCTCGCCGTCGATGAACATGCTGAAGGGCACGGTGAAGAACGGCGCGGTCGAGGTCGACGGCGTCGCGCTGCCGCATGCGGGCGGCGTGCAGCTCACGGAAGGTCAGCAGGTGATCTACGGCATCCGGCCGGAGCATTTGCAGATCGCACCCGACGGCTTTGCCACGACCATCTCGGTGATCGAGCCGACCGGCTCGGAGACGATGGTGTTCCTGCGCTTCGGAAGCCACGAGATGACGGCGCTGTTCCGCGAGCGCCACGAGTTCAGGCCGGGAGACACGCTCCATCTGAAGCCGCGCACGGATGTCGTCCACCTGTTCGACGCCGCGACGGGCAAGCGCCTGTAGGCACAAGAAAAAGCACGGAAAATTTCGGGAGGAAAATGTGCTGAAGGGAATTCATCCGCTGCTGAACGCGGACGTGCTCTACGCGTTGCGCGCCATGGGCCATGGCGATGATCTCATCATCTGCGACACCAATTTCCCGGCCGACTCGGTCGCGCGGCAGACACGCCTCGGCAAGCTCCTGCGTATCGACAACACGACGGCGGCCGAGGTGGCGGCGGCCGTGCTGTCCGTCTACCCGCTCGACACTTTCGTCGACGATTCCGCTGCCCGCATGGAGATCGTCGGCAAGCCCGACGAGGTGCCGCCGGTGCAGGCCGAGGTGCAGAAGGCGGTCGATGCGGCCGAAGGCAAGAGCTGGCCGATGATCAGCGTGGAGCGCTACGCCTTCTACGAGCGCGCCAAGCAGGCCTACGCGGTGATCCAGTCGGGCGAGCGCCGCTTCTACGGCTGCTTCGCCTTCCGCAAGGGCGTCGTTCCGCCGGATGCGGAGTAAGGCCTTGGCGAAACCGATCGTCATTCTGGGCGTCTTCGTCGCCGACACGGCCTATCGCGCGCCGCGCGCGCCGCGCATGGGCGAAACCATTCTGGGCTCCTCCTTCAAGCTCGGCCCTGGCGGCAAGGGCTCCAATCAGGCGGTGGCGGCGGGCAAGGTCGGCGCGGACGTCGCCTTCATCACCCGCCTCGGGCGCGATCCCTTCGCCGACATGGCGCTGGCGACGTGGAAGGAAGCGGGCGTGAAGCCGGCGGTGATCGAGACGCCGGAAAGCTACACGGGCGCGGCCTACATCTTCGTCGAGGAGACGACAGGCAACAACGCCATCATCGTCTGTCCGGGCGCGGCGACGCTGATCTCGCCGGCCGATATCGACGCGCATGCCGAACTGATCCGCAAGGCGGGCGTGTTCGTGACGCAGCTCGAACAGCCGATCGATGCTGCGTTGCGCGCGCTTCAGATCGCGAAGGCGGCGGGCGTCACCACGATCCTCAATCCGGCTCCGGCGGCGGAATTGCCGGCGGGAATCTATCCGCTCTGTGATTACGTCACGCCGAACGAGACCGAGGCCGAGGAACTGACGGGCGTCAAGGTCGAGAGCGTCGAGGGTGCGCGCAAGGCGGCCGAGGCGTTGATCGCCAAAGGCGCGAAGGCGGCGGTGATCACGCTCGGCGAAAAGGGCGCGCTGCTTCACGCCGACGGCGTCTCGGAACTGGTGCCCGCCTTCTCCGCCGGCCCCGTGGTGGAGACGACTGGCGCCGGAGACGCCTTCAACGGCGGCTTCGCCGCTGCTCTGGCGCGTGGAGACACGCCGCTCGACGCGGTGAGGTTCGCCTGCGCCGTCGCCGGCATTTCGGTGACGCGGGCGGGCACCGCCCCTTCCATGCCGACCCTGCCGGAAGTCGAGGCGTTGCTGCGCTGACGAAACGGCTTCTTCAAGGAACGATCATCCGATGGCCGACAAACCGCTTCTCATAAGCTGCCCCGAGCCGCGCACGCTGGACCTGATCTTCACGCCGGACCAACTCGCGAAGCTGAAGGCCACCTATCGCATCGTCGAGACGACCGATCCC
Source organism: Rhizobiaceae bacterium (assembly GCA_023953845.1). Classification (NCBI taxonomy): domain Bacteria; kingdom Pseudomonadati; phylum Pseudomonadota; class Alphaproteobacteria; order Hyphomicrobiales; family Rhizobiaceae; species Rhizobiaceae bacterium. Next base: position 3,044,314 of record JAMLJC010000001.1, read on the forward strand.
GAATTCGCCTCGCTGCCGGAGGACGTCCTGGCGGAGGCGCGCTACATCATCGGCCAGCCGCCCATCGCGCCCGAGACGCTGGCGAGGTTGAGGTCGCTGCGCTGCGTCGCCAATGTCGAGACCAATCTGCTCAACAACATGCCGTACGAGACGCTGTTCGAGCGCGGCATATACGTCATCACGCCGGGCTCGGTGTTCGCCGAGCCGGTGGCCGAACTCGGCCTTGCCATGGCGCTCAATCTCGCGCGCGACATTGTCGACGCGGACCTCGCTTTCCGACGCGGGGAGGAGCTTTGGGGCGGCGACGGCAATCAGGCGGCGCGGCTGCTCTCGGGCGCGGATGTCGGCATCATCGGCTTCGGCGATCTCGGCAAGGCGATCAATCGTCTGCTCACCGGCTTCCGCACGCGCACGAAGGTCTACGATCCGTGGCTGCCGCCATCGATCCTGCGCGACCATGGCGTTGAGCCGGCCTCGCTGGACGAGGTGCTGGGCGAGAGCGATTTCGTCTTCGTCATGGCTTCCGTGACCAGCGACAATCAGGGTTTCCTCGGCGCCGAAGCCTTTGCGAAGATGCGCAAGGGCGCGGCCTTCATCCTGCTCAGCCGCGCCGGCGTGGTCGATTTCGACGCGCTGATGGCGGCTGTCAGGAGCGGCCATATCGTCGCCGCCAGCGACGTGTTCCCTGAGGAGCCGTTGGCGAAGGATCATCCGGTGAGGGCGATCCCGCATTTCCTGCGCTCCGCCCACAGGGCCGGCGCGCTCGACATCGCCTTCAAGCGCATGGGCGACATGGTGCTGGAGGATTTCGACCTTATGGATCGCGGCCTGCCGCCGATGCGCTGCAAGAGAGCCGAGCGCGAGACCGTGTCGCGGATGCGCTCGAAGCCGGTGAGCCGCAACTAAACGTGTCCCGGGAGGCGGTTATCAATTTCAGGTTCCAGTCGTCGCCGGGCCGTTGGCTGCTGGTCATCCTGCTGCTGATCGCGATGGCCCTCATCGGCATGATTGTCGGACTTCCCTGAAGACGGGGATGCCAGAACGATTTGCCTCGTTCCGCGCTGGTCGCTATAGCGATTGCCTATAGGCATGTACCTCCGGCGCGAAGGCGAAACGTGGATCTGCGGCAGCTCAGATATTTCGTGCAGGTGGTGGAGAGCGGTTCCTTTTCTCGCGCCGCCGATGTGCTGCATGTCGCGCAGCCGGCGCTTAGCCAGCATGTGAAGCGGATGGAAGACGAACTCGGCGTCGCGCTCCTGCACCGCAATCCGCAGGGCGTGCAGCCGACCGAAGCCGGCAGCCGCCTGCACGCGGAGGGGCGGCAGATCCTTTCCGGGTTCTCCGAACTGCCGGACCGTGTGCGCGGCGCGCAGACGCTGCCGCGCGGGGACGTGCGTGTCGGCTTGCCGGGAACGGTGAGCGAATTGCTGGCCGTGCCGCTGATCGAGGCCGTCCGCCAAAATTATCCGGATGTCCGCATCCGCATCATAGAGGCCATGAGCGGCTATATCTTCGACTGGCTGCGGCGGGGCGAGGTCGATCTTGCGATGCTGTACGCCACCGCCGATCCGCGCGGGCTCGCCTTCCATCTCGGTCTGTCGGAGGAAATCTGCCTGTTCGCCCGCGCCGGGCAGCCTGCTCCAGCCGGGATGGGCAAGCAGGCGGTGCGGCTGGCGGATGTGGACGGCCTGCCGCTGATCGCGCCGGGGAAGGGGCATGGGCTGCGGGAGCTGATCGACACCGCCGCCGCTGCATCCGGCATCGCGCTCAGGCCCGAGATCGAGATCGATTCCTATAGTCAGATCAAGCGGCTGGTGGAAAGCGGCGCGGGCTATGGCATACTGCCGCGCATGGCGATCGACCGGGAGGCGGAGGAAGGGCGTTTCCGCATCTGGCGTTTCGACCGGCCGGCGATCACGCGCAAGGTGTATCTCGCCTATTCGACCGAACGGCCGCTGACGCTGGCGCAACGCGCGGTCGGGCAACTGAGCTGGGACATCCTGCGCGGGCTGGTGCGCGAGCGCGCATGGATCGCTTCGCTGTCGGACGAGGCGAACCGACCGACGCTTTATCCCTGAGTGTTGCGGAGGGCGTTCGCTGGTTTCACTGGGCAGTACCCCATGCGCTTTGCCTGTGCGGGTATCGCCCCGGCCTCGAAGTCGATCACGTCGCTTGATTATACCCCTCATTGCGAAACGGTATTGGACCGCCGGCGGCCGGCATGGTCTTTCGCGGCGGTCAATTCACGGAGAACGGCATGACGGGCGCGCTGGACGGCATTCTGGTCGTGGCGCTGGAACAGGCGGTGGCGGCACCTCTGGCGAGCGCGCGTCTTGCCGATGCCGGCGCGCGCGTCATCAAGCTCGAACGGCCGGAGGGCGATTTCGCCCGCGTCTACGACGCCTTCGTGCACGGCCAGTCGAGCTATTTCGTCTGGATCAATCGCGGCAAGGAATCCTGCAACGTCGACCTCAAGCAGCCGGAAGACATGGCGCTGGTGCGGCGGCTGCTGGCGAAGGCCGACGTCTTCATCCAGAACCTCGCGCCGGGAGCGGCGGAACGGCTGGGCCTCGGCAGCGCGGCGCTCTGCCGGGAATTCCCAAGGCTGATCGCCTGCGACATAGCCGGTTTCGCGGCCGGCACGCCCGATCACGAGCGCAAGGCCTACGACCTGCTCATTCAGGCCGAGTCGGGTCTTGCCGGGGTGACCGGCTCCGACACATCCGGGCCGACCCGCGTCGGCATCTCGGTTTCGGACATCTCCACCGGACAGGCCGCCTATGCGGCGATACTGGAAGGGTTGTTCGCGCGGGAGCGGACTGGCCGGGGCCGCCACATCCAGCTCTCGCTCTTCGACACGATCGCCGAGTTCATGAACGTGCCCTATCTCGCGCATCGCTATGGCGGCAAGGAGCCGCCGCGCATCGGGCTGGCGCATCCCTCGATCGCGCCTTACGGTGTGTTCCGCGCAAAGGACGGCGACGTGCTGATCGCCATCCAGAACGAGCGGGAATGGGCCGTTCTTCGCGATACGCTGCTCGGAGGCATCGCGGACGCCGACGATCAGCGCTTCGGCTCCAACAATCTGCGCGTGAAGAACCGTGAGGCGCTCGACGCGCTCGTGCAGGAGAAGATCGGCGCGAGGCCCGTCGGCAAAATCATGGAAATGCTCGACACGGCCCGCATCGCCTATGGCCGCGTCTCCACCATGGCCGAACTGGAGGCGCACCGGAGCCTCGCCACGACGGAGGTCCAGACGCCGGAAGGTCCTGTTACCGTCATCGCGACCACTGCCGTCATCGATGGCAGGCGCGCGGAACTCGGCCGCGTGCCGGCATGCGGCGAGCACAGCGCCGCGATCCGCCACGAGTTCCGCGCCGGCGAGCAAACACGGAGTAAATGATGTTTCCTGACCGCGACCACGCCGAAATCCGCGAGGCGGTACGAAAACTCTGCGAGCGCTTTCCGGGCGAATACTGGCGCAAGCTCGACGCCGAGCGCGCCTATCCCGCCGAATTCGTCAAGGCGCTGACCGAGGCGGGCTATCTCGCCACGCTGATCCCGGAGGATTATGGCGGGGCGGGGCTGACGCTTACGGCGGCGGCGGCCGTGCTGGAGGAGGTGCAGCGCTCCGGCTGCAACGGCGGCGCCTGCCACGCCCAGATGTACACGATGGGCACGATCCTCCGTCATGGCAACGAGGCGCAGAAGCAGAAATACCTGCCGGGCATCGCGTCCGGGGAACTCAGGCTGCAAGCCTTCGGCGTGACCGAGCCGACGAGCGGTACGGACACGACCTCGATCCGCACCTTCGCGCGGCGCGAGGGCGACCATTACATTGTCGACGGCCAGAAGATCTGGACTTCGCGCGCCGAGCATTCCGACCTGATGCTGCTTCTGGCCCGCACCACGCCGAAGGATCAGGTGGCGAAGAAGACCGACGGGTTGTCGGTGTTCATCCTCGACATGCGCGAGGCGCTGGGGAACGGCCTGACCATCCGGCCGATCCGCACCATGATGAACCACGCCACGACGGAAGTGTTCTTCGACAAGGTAAAGGTGCCAGCCGAAAACCTGATCGGCGAGGAAGGCAAGGGCTTCCGCTACATTCTCTCCGGCATGAATGCCGAGCGTATCCTGATCGCGGCCGAATGCGTCGGCGACGCCAAATGGCTGATCGAGAAGGCTGCGACCTATGCCAGGGAGCGCGTTGTCTTCGGCCGCTCGATCGGGGCCAATCAGGGCATCCAGTTTCCGATCGCGCGCGCCTATGCCAACATGCGGGCGGCCGAGCTGATGGTGAAGGAGGCCGCAAGGCTCTACGAGGCCGGCAAGGATTGCGGCGCGGAGGCGAACATGGCCAAGATGCTCGCCGCCGATGCATCGAACGAGGCGGCGAACGCCGCGATCCAGACGCATGGCGGCTTCGGCTTCGCGGAAGAGTACGATGTGGAGCGCAAGTTCCGCGAGACGCGGCTCTATCAGGTGGCGCCGATCTCGACCAATCTCATCCTTTCCTACCTGTCCGAGCATGTGCTCGGCATGCCGCGTTCCTATTGAGGCAGACCATGGACGAGACGCAATTCGCAGAGTGGATCGGCCGCAAGAGCGAGAGCGAGGATATCGTCACGCCACGGCTGGCGGCGAGCTATCGCGCCATCTTCGGCGACCGGCTGGCGCCCGTGGGGGCGGACGAGGCGCCGCTCGGCATCCACTGGTGCCTGTCGCCGGCCATCGCGCCGATGGAGGCGCTGGGGCCGGACGGGCATCCCGCCAAGAACCGCGACCTGCCGCCGATCCCCCAGCCGCGCCGCATGTGGGCCGGTGGCGCGCTGGAGACGCTGGCGCCGATCAGAGTCGGCGACACGGTGAAGCGCATTTCCACCATCGGCTCGATCACGAGGAAGGAAGGCCGCAGCGGCGAACTCTGGTTCGTCGCCGTCCACCACGACTACGTCACGCCGCGCGGAACGGCGATCCGCGAGCGGCACGACATCGTCTATCGCGAGGCGGCGAAGCCCGGAACGGCGAGAACGACCGCGTCCGAGCCCGCACCGGCGGCTGAACCTATCGAGGGCGAATGGCTGGTGGAGACGCCGTCGACGCTGCTCTTCCGCTATTCCGCGATCACCTTCAACGGCCACCGCATCCACTATGACCTGCCCTACGTGACGGGCGTCGAGGGTTATGCCGGTCTGGTCGTGCACGGGCCGATCCAGGCCACGCTGCTGCTCAACTTCGCCACCGCGTCGCTCGGCCGTGTGCCGGAACGCTTCTCCTATCGCGGCGTTGCGCCCGCCATTGCCGGTAGCCCTGTGCGGGTGCGCAAGACGCCGGATACCGAAGCCGGCTTCCGTACCGAAAGCGTTTCCGGGACGGTGCATATGGAGGCGACCGCAGGCTGAGCGGGGTTGGGAGAAGAACTGCTCCCGGCCTTGCTTGCCCAACCCCCGCCCCGGAAGATCAGGTCGAGATCATCTTCTTCTCGATGCCGACGCCGGCTTCCATGGCGCGCTTGTATTCGAGCGGCACGGTCGCCGAGTCCTGCAAGGCGATGCCGGTGGAATCGAAGAGCGTGATGTCGTCGTCCGAGGTGCGGCCTTGCTTCTTGCCGGTGATGACCTCGCCGATCTCGCCGGCAATGTCGGCTTCCGTGATCAGCCCTTCCGACAGCGGCACGTTGATCTCACCGTCAGTGCGGCACTGGCGGATGTCGTCGACGAAGATGCGGGCGCGCTGCAAGATCCTGCCTTCCAGCTCCTGATCGCCCTTCTTGTCGGCGCCGACCGCCGCGATATGCATGCCGGGCGTGATCCACTCGTCCATGACGATAGGCCCGCGCGCCGGCGTCAGCGTCACCACGACGTCAGCGCCGCGCACGACCTGTTCCAGATCGGTCGAGGGCTTGATCTCGAAGCTCTCATATTTCGGCTGCTGCTCCTTCACGAAATGGTCGAGCGTACCCTGGCTGCGGCTCCAGACGCGCACCTCCTTCCACTTGAACACCTCGTTGCAGGTGGCGAGTGCGCCCTCCGCCATGTGGCCCGCGCCCACTATGGCCAGTTTCGTGGAGTCCTTGCGCGCCATCCACTTGGCCGAGACCGCGGCGGCCGAGCCGGTGCGCATCACCGTGTGGTAGCTGCCGTCCACGATCGCCAGCGGGAAGCCGGTTTCCGGATCGGTGTAGATGAGAATCGAGAAGACGGTCGGCAGGTTGAAGCGCTCGCGGTTCTTCTCGCGGATCGACACCCATTTGCAGGCGGCGGCGTGCGGCTCCTCGATATAGGAGGGCATCGCCTCCCACTCGCCGGGGAAGCGGTCGAGCACGATATGGCCTTTCGGGTCCATGTAGAAACGGCCCTCGCCATGCATGCGATAGGCCTGCTCCACGCAGTCATTGTATTCGCCCGGCTTCAGCAGGCCGATCATCTCGCTGCGCCCGAGGATCAGCGTCTTCCGGTTGGCCCAGTTCTCCACGAGGTTCTCCAGTATGGTCGTTGCGTCAACGTCCATAATGAGGCCTTCAAAGCGGATGGCGTCAACCGGAATCGGCGTCGCGGGCGATGCGGCGGGCGATGTCGACGAAGCTGCGCACGCTCACCGTGCGGTTGGTGCGCTTCCAGACGAGGATGGTTTCGACGCGGAAACGCGAATCCGACAGGGGCCGCACGGTGAGGCCCTCGCCGAGGATCGACTTCAGCCGGCCGGGATAGATGGTGACGCCGAGCCCGGCGCGGACGAGGCCGATCAGCGCCAGCGTGTTTGACGCTTCCAGCGCGGGCGCGGCCTTGACGCCCACCGAGGCGAACATCTCGTCCAGCCGCCAGCGATAGGCCTCCCATTCCGCCATGTCGCCGAGGACGAGGGGCACGTCGGCGAGTTCCGCCGGATCGATCGTTTCGCGCGCGGCCAGAGAGTGGTCGGACGGCATGATCGCGCAGAGCGGATCGGCAGCCACGGACAGACTGTGGAATTCGCTATGGTCGAACGGCCCGATCATGTAGCCGACGTCGAGGCTGCCGTCGGACAGGGCGAGTTTTTGCCCTTGGGTGCGCATATAGGCCATGCGCACGTCGACATCCGGGGCGGATGCGCGGAATTGCGCCACGGCCTGCGGCATGGCGTCGAGTGCCGCGAAGGCCATGTAGCCGACGCGCAGCGTGCCGGTCTTGCCCTCGGCGACGCGCCTGGCGGCCCGCACGGAGGCCGAAAAGCCGTGCAGAAGTCCGGCATTGGCTTCGTAGAAGGAACGGCCGGCAGGCGTCAGCGAGACCTCGCGCGTCGTGCGCTCGAACAGCGGAAAGCCCAGCGACTGTTCCAGCTTCTGGATGCGGCGGGTGAGCGCCGACTGGTCGACGGCAAGCCGCTGCGCGGTGCGGCGGAAATTAAGCTCCTCCGCCAGCACGAGGAACGACTGCGTGAGTTCGAGTCCGACTGAAATGTCCATCGCGGTCGCGGTCCGCTATTGATGCAGAGAGTTCAACAATAATTGGCAAATCGTCACTTCAGGTCAAGGATGGAAGGTGGGAAGCTCCGCCCACATCCCAGCCAACAGGATCAGGAGCGAAAGCGATGAGCGGAGTGGACGACAAGGAACTCGATCGCATGCTGCAGGCGGCGTTCGACGCCTCGACCAAGATCTATCAGGAACGCGGCTTCCAGCGCCGCATCGGCTTCGGCAAGCGCCCGGCGCTGGTGTCGATCGATCTCGCCAATGCGTGGACGCGCCCGGGCAATCCCTTCACCTGCGACCAGGAGAAGATGGACAACGAGATCATCCCCGGCATGCAGCGCCTGCTCGAAGCCTGCCGCCGCCACGGCCATCCGGTCATCCATGTGACGACCGCCTACGAGATCACCGACATGGACGCCGAGTTCACCGATATGGGGCTGTGGCATCGCAAGATCCCGATCGACGTGGTGAACCTGAAGGACAAGGATCTCTGGGCGATCGACTCGCGCATCGCGCCGGTCAAGGGCGAGCATGTGCTCCTGAAGAAGCGCGCCAGCGCCTTCCACGGCACGCCGCTCGCCGGCATCCTGCGCTCGGCCGGCGTAGACACCATTCTGGTGACCGGCGTCACCGCCACGGCCTGCGTCCGCACCACGATCTGCGACGGTCTCGGCGAAGGCTTCCGGACCATTGCGCCGCGCGAGTGCATCGGCGACCGTGTGCCGGGAGCGGTGGCCTGGAACCTCTACGACATCGACGCGAAGTTCGCCGATGTGGAGAGCGTCGACACCTGCGTCGCCTATCTCGACCGGGTCGGCAACCGGGCGGCGGCGTAGCCATGACAGACCGGCGGGCGAGGGGCGGTTCGTGAGCGGCGGGCGGCGCGACGGTTCACCTCGACGCGCCGCGTACCCGGCCCGGCCAAACCCGCCTGCCTCGACCGCACTGACGTCACATATAGTGCTCGCTGACGCGCTTGCTCGTGTCGGCGAAGCGGCGCATGGCGTCGCTCATGCCCTTGCGGCGCCAGGCGAGATGCGTCTCGACGATCGTGTCGGTGACGATCGGACGCGCGGCGATCGCGCCGCGTCCGCAGAAGCGAGGCACGCCGCAGAAGACGGTCATGCCGACACCCGCCGTGACCAGCCCGAGGATGCCGGTGAGGCTCGACGCTTCCTGCGCCACCGACATGACATGCCCTGCCTCCTGGAACATCTGGATGACGATCCGGCGAAAGGTCGGCCATTCGAAATCCGTGCCCATGACGAGCTTTTCGCGCGCAAGGTCCTCGATGGTGATCGAGGTCTTGGTCGCCAGCGGATGCTCCGGCGGCATCAGCGCCATCAGCCTGTGACGCGCCACCGGCCGCGACTCGATCTCCGAGCTCTGGAAGTGGCCCTCGATGAAGCCGAGGTCGATCTCGTCCTGAAGGATGCGGTCCCGCTGCACAGGCGAGGTCATGTAGGTGAGTTCGAGCTTGACGTCGGGATTGGAGCGGCGGAACTCACGAGCAATGTCCGGCACCAGCGAATGGCCGGTGATCGTCGTATAGCCGATGCGCAGGATCGCCTTGGTGCCGGATGCCAGCAGGCGCACCGTGTTTTCGGCCGTCTCGACGCGGCCGAGGATGGTCTGCGCCTCCTCCAGAAGATAGCGGCCGGATTCGGTCAGCCGCACGCGGCGCGTCGTGCGCTCCAGCAGCCTGACGCCCAGCCGCTCCTCCAGTTCCAGCACGATGCGGCTGACGGCCGGCTGCGCCATGGTCAGCCGCTCGGCAGCCCTGTGAAAGTTCAGTTCCTCAGCGACCGCGACGAAGGTGGAGAGATGCTTGAGATCGTAGCGCATACTGATACCGAATTCATATCAAACGGTGACAAAATGATTATTTCACACGCCGCACATGCGTGTCTAGAAATTACATCCAATAGAAAAAGAGCCGTTTCGACGGTCATTCCAGAGTGGATCAATGATGGGTTTCGTACCTCCCCAAATTCGCTGCGGAGCGTCCCGGCCGTGAGGTTTGGTCGCCCTGAATCCCGTGCGCCGCGTGCCGGCGGTGTTCTTCCCACCGCGAAGCATGAGGTGCGCACATGATCCGCATTGGTGTAGACGTCGGCGGAACCTTCACCGACATCATTCTCGAGCGTGTTGCCGGCAGCGACCGGCAGGTCGTGGTCACCAAGGTGCCGAGCACGCCGCATGACCAGTCCGAAGGCGTGGTCAACGGCGTCCTGAAAGTGTGTGCGCTGGCCGGCGTCGAGCCGGGGGCGGTCGACGCCGTCTTCCACGGCACGACGGTCGCGACCAACATGATCATCGAGCGCGCCGGCGCCAAGGTCGGGATGGTGACGACGCGCGGCTTCCGCGACATCCTGCATATGGGGCGGCACAAGCGCCCGCATAATTTCTCGCTTCAGTTCGACGTGCCGTGGCAGTCGAAGCCGCTGGTGAAGCGCCGCGACCGGCTGGCCGTGACCGAGCGCATCATGCCGCCGGACGGCAGCATCGAGGTGCCGCTGGCCGAAGACGAGGTGAAGCAGGCGGCGGAACTCTTCGCCAAGCGCGGCATGGACGCCGTCATCATCGCCTTCCTGTTCTCCTTCCTGAACAACGAACACGAGCTGCGCGCCAAGGAGATCGTCAGGTCGATCCTGCCCGACGCCTTCATCTGCGCATCGTCGGAGGTCGTGAACACCATCCGCGAGTACGAGCGTTTCTCCAGCGCCGCGATGAACGCCTATATCGGGCCGAAGACGTCCGCCTATCTGCGCAATCTCGAAGGGCGCCTGCGCGCCAACGGCGTACGCGCCATGGTCCGCATCATGCAGTCGAACGGCGGTATCTCGACCGTCGAGAACGCTTCCGAACTGCCGATCGGCCTGCTTCTTTCCGGCCCGGCCGGCGGCGTCATCGGCGGCCGCTGGACCGGCGAGCATTGCGCCAAGGACAACATCATCACCATCGACATAGGCGGCACTTCCGCCGACATCTCGGTGATTGAGGGTGGCGAGCTGCGCATCAAGAACCCGCGCGACACCGAGGTCGCCGGCCTTCCCGTCCTGGTGCCCATGATCGACATCGACGCGATTGGCGCCGGCGGCGGCTCCATCGCCTATCTCGATCCGGGCGGCGCATTCCGCGTCGGCCCGCGCTCCGCGGGCGCGGTGCCGGGTCCCGCCTGCTACGCCAAGGGCGGCGAGGAGCCTACGGTGACCGACGCGCAGGTCGTGCTCGGCCGCATGGATCCCGAGCACTTCCTCGGCGGCGACCTCACCATCGACGCCTCGCTCTCGGCCAGGGCGATCGAGAAGCACATCGCCAAGCCGCTCGGCCTCTCCGTAGAGAAGGCCGCGCTCGGCATCCTGAAGATCATCAACAACAACATGGCGCTCGCCATCAACGCCAACTCGGTGGCCAAGGGCGTCGACCCGCGCAACTTCTCGCTGGCCGGCTTCGGCGGCGCGGGGCCGCTGCACTCGGTCTCGCTGGCCGAGGCGATCTACGCCAAGGACGTGATCTCGCCGGTGCATCCTGGCATCACGGCCGCGACAGGCCTCCTCGTCACCGACCTGCAATACGAATACACGCAGTCGACGCTGATCGTGCTCGACAAGGCGAGCAAGGACGAGTTCGCCCGCGTCAACGCCGTGCTGCAGGATTTGAAGGCGCGCGCCGACAAGCAACTCGATGCGGACGGCATTCCCGCCGCCCAGCGGCGCTTCCGGCAGGTGGCGGAATGCCGCTATGTCGGGCAGGGGTTCGAGCTGCGCGCGGAGATTCCGGACGGGCTGCTGAACGAGACCAGCGCCAAGGCGGTGATCGACCACTTCTACGACGTGCACAAGCAGGTCTACGGCCACGCCTTCCGCGACCAGTCCTGCGAGATGGTCACGGTGCGCCTGATCGCGACGGTCGCGGTGGACACGCTGACCCTGCCGAAGCTCGACAAGGGAGGCCGCAAGAACCCCGAGGACGCGGTGATGTATACGCGCCGCACGGTCTTCGACGACGGATCGTCGCTCGACACCCCGCGCTACCAGCGCGGCAAGCTGCTCGCTGACGACATTGTGGAAGGACCCGCACTCATCATCCAGCACAACTCCACGACTCTCGTCCCGCCAGAATGGGTGGCGCGCGTCACCCCCCATGGCGATATCGTGATTGCGAAGGAAGGAGTACGCTGATGACCAGGGAAGTCGATCCGATCACGCTGCAGGTCATCGGCGGCGCGCTGCATTCCATCGCCGAGCAGATGGGCAACGTGCTCTACCGCATGAGCTATTCGTCGATCATCCGCGAGAGCCAGGATCTCGGCGCGGGCCTGTTCGACCGCGACTACAACACGCTGTGCGAGTCCGACTCGACGCCGATGCATATCGGCTCGCTGCCGGGCTATCTGCGCGGCATCGAGAAGACGGTGCCGATGGACGCCTGGAAGCCGGGCGACTGCGTCATCCACAACCATCCCTATTACGGCGCCAGCCATTCGCCCGACATCGGCATCGTCATGCCGGTCTTCTTCGAGGGCGAGCTGGTCGGCTTCTCGGCCAACACCGCGCACCATGTCGACATCGGCGCGGCGACGCCGGGCCTCGTCATCGACATTCCGGATATGTACGCCGAAGGCATGCTGCTCAACGGGCTGAAACTCTACGAGGAGGGCAAGCGCAACGAGTGGCTGTGGAAGTTCATCCGGGACAACACCCGCGTGCCGGGGCTGGTGATGGGCGACCTCGAGGCGCAGATCGCCTCGGCCGAGCTCGGCGTGCTGCGCTTCCAGCAACTGATGCAGACCTACGGCAAGGACACCGTGCTGCAGGCCACCCGCCAGTTGATGGACTACACCGAGAATATGCTGCGCCGGGAAATCGCCAAGATCCCCGACGGCGACTACGTGGCCGAAGGTTTCCTGGACGACGACGGCCGCACCCGCGGCGTGACGCTGCCGCTCAAGGTGACGGTGAAAGTGCGCGGCGACGACGTCGAGGTCGATCTCACCGGCTCCTCGCCGCAGGTGCCGACCGCCTTCAACGTGCCTTTCGAGGGCTCGACCAAGGTGGCCTGCTTCTTCGCCTTCCGGGCGCTGCTGCTCGACACCTATACGCATGAGGAATACATCCCGCAGAACGAGGGATCGTTCCGCCCGGTGAAGGTGACGGCGCCGCTGGGCTGCATCTTCAATCCCATCGCGCCGGTCGCGGCCGAGGCGCGCTTCAGCCAGATCCAGCGCGTCGTCGACCTCATCATCAAGGCGCTGGCTCCGGTGATCCCGGAAAAGGCGACCGCCGGCAACGCGGCGGTGCTCTCCTTCGCGGCCTATTCGGGCGTGCGCCCGAGCGGCGACTACTGGGTGTTCCTGGAAGTCAACGAGGCGGCGATGGGCGGCCGCCCGAACTCGGACGGGCCGGACACAATCGAGGAATTGATGCGCAACACGCGCAACAATCCGCTGGAGGATCTCGGCATGCATCTGCCGCTGATCTGCGACCGCTACGAGGTGCGCGACGACGTGCCTCCCGGCGCCGGCAAGTTCCGTGGCGGCGCCGGCGTCGTCAAATCGCAGCGTTACCTGACCCCGGGCTATATGACGCACGAGGCCGACCGCCATGAGGATGCGCCGTGGGGCGTGTTCGGCGGCAAGCCGGGCCATGTCGGCAAGGTCGAGCTGCGCAACGACAGGACCGGCAAGCTGGTCTACCAGCCGGCAAAATTCTCCGGCCTCAGGACCGAAGCCGGCGACACGATCACCTACCTCTCTCCGGTCGGCGGCGGCTACGGCGATCCGCTGGAGCGCGATCCGCGGAAGGTGCTCGACGACGTTCTCGACGGCTTCATCACCGTCGATCACGCCCGCGACGACTACGGGGTCGTGCTGGACGAGGTGGATGACGGGTACGGCTGGGCGCTCAACGCGGCGGCCACCGACAGGCTGCGCTCCGAGAAGGGGCGTGGCCCGGCCACTGCGGGATAAACTTGGTGCAGACGTTCGGTCGCCTAGCGGCGGCTGGACAGTTGCGCTAGTGAGGACGAACGAGGATAGTGGGTGGCAGCGAAACGCACTGTAAGCAGACCGTAATCCGAGCGGCGGCAGGGCGTGGCGATTGCCAAGGCGAATAGGCGCAGAAAACGAGCAATGGGAGTTATTGCGATGAAGAAAGCAGGCGGAATTCTCGGGACGAAAATCTCGCGGCGCAATGTGCTGAAGGGCGGCGCGGCCGTTGCCGGCGTGACGGCGGTGACCGGCTTCCCGATGGTCTGGGCGCAGAATCTCAAGGACGTCACGATCAATCACACCGGCATGTCCTATTCGACGCTGCCGGATATCGGCAAGCAGGCGAGCCAGGACCTCGGCTTCAAGGTCGAGATGTCGGTGGTCGACCATCCGGGCCTGCTGAACCGTCTGGTTCAGGACCCGAAGTCGCTGGACGTCGCCGATCTGGAGATCTGGCAGAGCAAGATCGCGGTGCCGCAGGGCGTTCTGCAGGGCATCGAGATCGCCAAGATCAAGAACTGGGCGGATCTCACCCCGCTCTATACGGAAGGCAAGTTCGCCGGCAAGGACGTCTCCACGCAGGGCGACTCGCCGTTCGAGTTCATCTATCGCGACGCCGCCGACAGCAACAATTTCGCCAAGGGCAAGACCGATTTCGTGAACTTCGTGCCGGGCGTCTATAACGCCGACACGCTGGGCATCCGGCCGGACCTCGTCGGCCGCGAGATCACCACCTGGGCCGACCTGATCTCGCCGGACTTCAAGGGCAAGACCGCGATCCAGAACATCCCGACCAACGGCATCATGGACGCCATGATGGCGTTCGAGGCGGCCGGCATGCTGACCTATGGCGACAAGGGCAACCCGACGCAGGACGAGCTGACCGCGACCATCACCAAGCTCATCGAGCTCAAGAAGGGCGGTCACTTCCGCGCGCTCTGGAACACCTTCGACGAGAGCGTGAACCTGATGGCCTCGGGCGAAGTCGTGATCCAGTCCATGTGGTCGCCGGCCGTGACGGCCGTCCAGACCCAGGGCATCAAGTGCGCCTACCAGCCGCTGAAGGAAGGCTATCGCGGATGGGGCAACGGCCTTGCGCTGCTGTCGCATCTCGAAGGCCTGAAGCGCGACGCAGCCTACGAGTACCTGAACTGGTACAATTCCGGCTGGGTCGGCGGCTTCATCGCCAAGCAGGGCTACTACAGCTCCAACCCGAAGACGGCGATGGAGAACCTCAGCGAGAACGAGCGCGGCTTCTTCTACGAGGGCAAGGCGGCCACCGCCGACATCACCAGCCCGACCGGAGAGAAGACCAATTCGGCCGGCGACGTGCGCGACGGCGGCTCCTACGAGGAGCGCTTCTCCAAGGTCGCGGTCTGGAACAACCTCATGGACGAGGCTGAATTCCTCTACGGCAAGTGGAACGAATTCAACGCAGCCTGATGAACTGACGACCGACGGCGCGGCGGCATTCCACCGCCGCGCCGACCGGCGTTGCGGCCAGCCCGGCCGGCAACGCTTCAATGAGCCTTTGGAATCCGAGATGACGCCAACGCCTGCCAAGAAATCGTCGCTCACGAACTATCTTCAGGTCGCGCCGCTGACGCTGGTGCTGATCTGCTTCTTCATCGTGCCCGTGGCGCTGGTCGTCGTGGTGAGCTTCTTCCGCTACCAGATGCTCGTCGGCATCGTGCCGGACTTCACCTTGCGCAACTATGTCGACCTTCTGAGCAACCCGACCACATGGTCGCTCTATTTCTCGACGCTGAAATTCACGCTGATCGTCCTCGTGATCACCTTCGTGCTGGGCTTCTGGATCGCGTATTTCCTCGTCTTCCATGTCCGCAACCTGCTCACCGCGATCGGCCTGTTCCTGCTCTGCACGGTGCCGTTCTGGACGTCCAACATCATCCGCATGATCTCCTGGCGGCCGGTTCTCGGCAAGGAAGGCCTGATCAACAGCGGCCTGATCAATGCCGGCATCATCGACCAGCCCTATGAGTGGCTGCTCTATTCGGATTTCTCCGTGGTGGTGGCCTATGTCCACCTGTTCACGCTGTTCATGATCGTGCCGATCTTCAATTCGATGGCGCGCATCGACAAGTCGCTGCTGGAGGCCGCGATCGACGCCGGCGCCACCCGCTGGGGCGTCGTCTGGAACGTCGTGCTGCCGCTCTGCAAGACGGGCGTGGCGCTGGGTGCGCTGTTCGTCGTGACGCTGGTTATGGGCGATTTCTTCGTCGTCACCGTGATGAGCGGCGGCCTGTCGGGCTCCGCGACGTCGGGCATCTTCAACGATCTGCAGTTCCTGAACTATCCGCGCGCCGCGGCGAGCGCGGTCATCCTGCTGATCGTCGTGCTTTTGATCGCCACCGCCATCTTCCGGCTGGTCGACGTCCGCAAGGAACTGGTGAGGTAGACATGTCATCAGGCTCTCCATCCTACGGCTCGCGTCCCTGGACCTTCTACGCGCTGGCGGCGCTGTTCACGCTGTTTGTCATCTTCCTTTACGGGCCGATGATCGCCGTGCTCGTCCTGTCGTTCCAGGGTCCCTCGGCCTCGCTGGTCTTCCCGCTGCGCGACCCCTCGCTGATGTGGTTCGATGAACTGTTCAATCCGCGCCGCGTGGGCGACGTGGCGGGCGCGTTCCGCCGGTCGCTGCCGCTCGCGCTCATCGTCATGGTGCTGACGGTTCTGATCTCGGTGACGGCCGGCTTCGCCTTCCGCCGCCGCTTCAAGGGCGCGACGGCGATCTTCTACATGGCGATCGCCAGCCTGATCGTGCCGGGGCTGGTGCTCTCCATCGGCATTCTGGTGACGTTCCGCTATCTCGGCCTCTCGGCGAGCTGGTACACGTCGGCGCTCGGCGCGCATCTTTCCTGGGCGCTGCCCTTCGGCCTGCTCATCATGTTCGCCATCCTCGGCCGTTTGAGCCCGTCCTACGAGGAGGCGGCCTACGACCTCGGCGCCAGCAAATGGCAGACCGTCAAGGACGTCGTGGTGCCCATCGTGTTCCCCGGCATGATCGCCGTGGCGCTGTTCGGCTTCACGCTCTCCTATGACGAGTTCCCGAGAAGCTGGCTCACCGTCGGCACAAAGAACACGCTGCCGCTCGAAATCTGGACGATGACCACGAACGTCACCTCGCCCGCGCTCTATGCGCTCGGCACGGTGACCACGGTCGTCTCCTTCATCGTCATCGCGATCGCGCTCGGCTCGATCGTCATCATCCAGAGAAAACGGTCGCGAGGGAAATGAGCAATACGGCGACGAATATGGCGGCAACGGCTGCCTCACCGGCTCAAGGCTCCGGTGAAATCCGACTGGTCAACGTGACCAAGCAGTTCGGCAGCTCCTATGCCGTCCGGGACATCAACCTGACGATCCCGCACGGGTCCTATTGCTGCCTGCTCGGCCCGTCCGGCTGCGGCAAGACGACGATCCTGCGCATGATCGCGGGGCATGAGACGCCGACGTCGGGCGAGATCTGGATCGGAGACCAGATGGTCGTCGGCAGGCCGCCGGTCGAGCGCGGCACGGCGATGATGTTCCAGAGCTACGCGCTCTTCCCGCATCTCTCCATTCTCGACAACGTTGCCTTCTATCTGAAGATGCGCGGCGTGGGCAAAGAGGAGCGCCGTTCCCGCGCCGAGGAGATGCTGAAGCGCGTGCAGCTTCACCATCTGAAGGATCGCATGCCGGCGCAGCTTTCCGGCGGCCAGCAGCAGCGGGTGGCGCTGGCGCGTTCGCTGATCACCAATCCGAAGGTTCTGCTTCTGGACGAGCCGCTGTCGGCGCTCGACGAATTCCTGCGCCTCAGGATGCGCGGCGAGTTGAAGAGCCTGCAGAACGAACTCGGCATCACCTTCGTGCACGTCACCCACACCCAGCCCGAGGCGATCGCGCTGGCGGACATGGTTGTCGTCATGGACACCGGCCGTATCGATCAGGCGGACACGGCGAACATGATCTTTGACAAGCCGAAAACGCCCTATGTCGCGCGCTTCATGGGCGGCCAGAACGTGCTGACCGGCACGATAAAGGAAAGCGGCGGCGGCAGGCTACGACTGGAAGGCACCGGCGGCTCGGCCTTCGAGGTCCTGTCGGATGCTGCGGAGAAGGGTTCGAAACTTTCGGTGGCCGTGCGCCGCGACCGCATCGGCCTAGCCCGCCGCAGCGCCGCCGCCGAAGGCGCGGTGAACACGCTGGCCGGGCGCATCGTGGCGACCGAATACCAGGGCAGCTACGTGAAGATCACAATCGATATCGGCAGCGACCTCTTCGTGGCCAACGTATCGGACGCGGCATATTTCGTCGATCCGGTCGATGTCGGCGACGATGTCGTCGCGACGTGGAAGGCCGAGGACGTTCATGTGCTCAGCAAGGTTGATACCGGAAGCGCCGGCGATCCTTACCTGGAAAATGGACACTAAGGTTCGGGCGAGATCATCTGACGCCCGGTTAAGACAATTCAGGCGGTGGCGATCCGCCGCCTGAGCAAATGCGAAGACTTCAGGCAACGTTCCGGCAGAAGAAGCCGGCGCGATAGGAAGTATTTTGCACCTTGAAGGGAGTTCGTTTCGCGGCGAAAGGGAGATCGCGGACGCATTGAAAACGAGATCATTATCAATCGACTTACTGCCGCGTGTCAATGGAGGATGCGCTGCGTCGGGACCTGGCAGGAGCACAATGCTGTGAGTGACATCGAAGAAATCGCCGACCGGACCGCAACCGGAATCGCGCTCGCCTATCGCAGCGGCGAGGCTGACCCCGTCGAGGTGACGCAATGCCTCCTGTCGCGCATCGAGAAGAGCATGGACGACCGGGTCTTTCTCGAAGTCGTCCCGGAGCGGGCTCTGGCGGAGGCCAAGACGGCCGCGGCGCGCTACAAGGCCGGTCGGCAGCTATCTCCGCTGGACGGCGTGCCCGTCGCCTGGAAGGATCTCTACCATGTGGCGGGGACGCGTACGACGGCTGGCTCGATCCTGCTGAAGGATTCCGCGCCGCAGACGGCGGACATGCCCTGCGTGGCCAATGCCGTGGCGGCCGGCACCGTCACCATGGGCAAGCTCAACATGACCGAGTTCGCCTATTCCGGTCTCGGTCTCAATCCGCATTTCGGCACGGCCTTCAACCCCAACGACCGCGAGACGCCGCGCTCGCCGGGCGGTTCGTCTTCCGGTTCGGGCGCGGCTGTCGCGTCGCGGCTGGTGCCGATCGCCATCGGCTCGGACACCGGCGGATCGGTTCGCGTGCCGGCTTCCTACAACGGCACCGTCGGCTTCAAGACGAGCACGGGCCGCATCGACAAGACAGGAATCGTTCCGCTGGCCGCCACCTACGACACGATCGGTCCCCTGGCGCGTTCCGTGGAGGACTGCATCCTCGCCGACATGGTGATGCGGGGCGCGGCAATGTCTCCGGTCCGTCGCGCCGACCTGTCGGAATTGAAGCTCTTCGTTCCGACGAATATCGTCCTGAACGATGCCGAACCGGCCGTCATGGAGAATTTCGAGCGCTCGCTGCGCGCGCTGGAAGCCAGGGGTGTCAGGATCGCACGCGGCCGTTTCGAACTCCTGGACGTGGTTTCGAAGCTCACCGCCGACCACGGCACCATCATCGCCGCCGAATCCTACGCGGAGTATCATGAGATCGCCGACGGTGAAGACGGTAAGCGGATCGATCGCCGCGTGCTGGCGCGCATGCTGATGGGCAAGGCCATGTCGGCACGCAGCCTGCTGGAGATCCAGCGCACCAGGGCGAAGGTCGTTCCGCAGGTGTCGGCCGCGCTCGATGGCGCGTTGCTCGTCATGCCGACCACGGTGATCACGGCCCCGGCCATCGCGCCGCTCGAAGCCGGCGACGACGTCTTCTTCAGGATCAACACGCTGACATTGCGCAACACGGCGCTGACGAACGTGCTCGACATGTGCGGCGTGGCGATGCCGAATGGCCGCGACGAGAAGGGCCTTCCGACAAGCTTCCTCGTCTCGGCTCCGTGGGACGAGGACGAGCGGCTGCTCGGGGCGGCTCTGGCAATGGAAGCGATTGTTGGCGACGGCTTCGTGCCGCTGCGCTGAAGGGAGAAGACCATGGCAGTGAACAAACCACGTTCCGAGCGCTTCGAGCGCGGGTTGAGGACGCGCCGCGAGGTGCTGGGCGCCGACTATGTCGACAGCTCGCTGGAGAAGGCCGACGAGTTCAACTGGGCCATGCAGCAACTCACCACCGAATGGTGCTGGGACGGAACATGGAACCGTCCCGGCCTCGACCGCCGCTCGCGCTCCATCCTCAACCTCGGCATGATCGCGGCGCTGAACCGGCCGCACGAGCTGAAGCTGCATATCCGCGGCGCGGTCAACAACGGCCTGACGAAGGACGAGCTGAAGGAGATCTTCCTCCAGATCGGCACCTATTGCGGCGTGCCGGCGGCGATGGATTCGTTCCGCATCGCCAAGGAAGTCTTCAAGGAGATGGGCATTGACTGAGACGGCCACGGTCGGGCCGGTCGCCTTCATCGGCCTCGGCATGATGGGCGGGCCAATGGCGGCCCGGCTCGCAGCCGCCGGCTTCGAGGTATGCGGGGCTGACCCTGTCGCCGCGGCGCGGCAGGCTTTGGCGGGGGCCGGCGGCAAGGCGTTCGAGACGGCGCGCGAGGCCGCGACAGGTGCGTCGGTCGTCATCACCATGCTGCCGGACGGCAAGGTCGTCCGCGACGTGCTGCTCGGGAGCGGCAAGGCGGCCGAGGCGCTGGCGCCCGGCGCGCTGGTGGTCGACATGAGTTCGTCGGCGCCGATGGAAACCCGCGACCTGCATCGCGATCTGTCTGCCATGGGGCTGAAACTGATCGACGCTCCCGTTTCGGGCGGCGTCCGCCGCGTTCTCGACGGCACGCTGACGATCATGGCGGGCGGCGACGCGGCCGACGTCGAGCGGGCGCGGCCGCTCTTCGAGGCGATCGGCAAGGCGATCATCCCGACCGGACCGATCGGCTCCGGGCACGCCGTGAAGGCGCTGAACAACTATGTCTCGGCGGCGGGACTGGCGGCTGCGTGCGAGGCGGCTTTGATCGCCGAACGCTTCGGCGTCGATCCCGCCGTGCTGGTCGATGTGCTCAACGTCTCGACCGGCAAGAACAATTCGACCGAAGTCAAGATGAAGCCATTCGTGCTGTCGGGCAGCTTCGCTTCCGGCTTCGCCATGGCGCTGATGGCAAAAGATCTGCGCACCGCCGCCGACCTTGCCCGTCAGCTGGGTATCGGGGAAAGTGGAACGGGCGCGGCCGCCGGCCTCTGGACGGAGGCTTCGTCGGCTCTCGGCAAGAGCGCCGATCATACCGAGATACACCGTTTTCTCGCCCGTCAGGAACGCAAGGAATAAAGGGAGGATCAGAGATGTCCCGTATCGTCCACACAGCGGCCGCCCAGATGGGGCCGATCTCGAAGTCCGAGACGCGCAAGGACACGGTGAAGCGGCTGATCGCGCTGATGCGCGAAGCCAAGGGCAGGGGAGCCGAACTCGTCGTCTTCACGGAGCTGGCGCTGACGACTTTCTTCCCGCGCTGGCTGATCGAGGACGAAGCCGAACTCGATGCCTGGTATGAAAGCGAGATGCCGGGACCGGACACGCAGGCGCTGTTCGACGAAGCGAAGAAGCTCGGCGTCGGATTCAATCTGGGCTACGCGGAACTCGTGAACGAGGGCGGACGCAAGCGCCGCTTCAATACCTCGATCCTCGTGGACCGTTCCGGCAACATCGTCGGCAAATACCGCAAGGTGCATCTGCCGGGGCATTCCGAGCCGCAGTCCGGCCGCACGCACCAGCATCTGGAGAAACGCTATTTCGAGCCGGGCAATCTCGGCTTCGGCGTCTGGCGCGCCTTTGGCGGCGTCATGGGCATGTGCATCTGCAACGACCGCCGCTGGCCCGAAACCTACCGCGTCATGGGCCTTCAAGGCGTCGAGATGGTCATGCTTGGATACAACACGCCTTACGACCACACTGGGCACAAGGACATCGATAGCTTGACGCAGTTCCACAACCACCTTTCCATGCAGGCCGGCGCCTACCAGAATGCCACCTGGGTGGTCGGCACGGCGAAGTGCGGCGTCGAGGAAGGGTCGAACATGTGCGGCCAGAGCGTCATCGTCGCGCCTTCGGGCGAGATCGTGGCGCAGGCCTATTCGCTGGAGGACGAGATCATCACGGCGCGGTGCGACCTTGACCTTGGCAAGCGTTATCGCGAAACCATCTTCAACTTCGCGAAGCATCGCGAGCCGGAAGCATACCGCCTGATCGTCGAACGCAAGGGCGCCATACCGCCGGCCGAGTGATGCGCCGGCCGAAGACAGAGGAACAGAAGGGAGCACCAGCATGTCGACAGTGATCAAGGGCGGCACCATCGTCGCCGCCGACCGGACCTACGAGGCCGATATCCTGATCGAGGGCGAGAAGATCAAGGCGATCGGCGAGAACCTGTCGGGCGAGAAGACGCTCGACGCTGCCGGCGCCTATATCATTCCGGGCGGCATCGATCCGCACACCCACCTCGAAATGCCCTTCATGGGCACCACGGCGGCCGAGACCTGGGAAAGCGGCACCTTCGCGGCGCTTTCGGGCGGCACGACGCTGGTGGTCGACTTCGTCATTCCCGGGCCGGACGGCATGCTGGCGGCGCTGGACGATTGGGAAGCCAAGGCGCGCCGCTCTGCGTCCTCCGACTATTCGCTGCATATGTGCGTCAACGGCTGGTCGGAAAAGCACTTTGACGAGATGGAGAAGGTCGTGGCGCGCGGCGTCAACACCTTCAAGCATTTCATGGCCTACAAGGGCGCGCTGATGGTGAACGACGACGAGATGTTCGCCTCCTTCCAGCGCTGCGCGGCTCTCGGCGCCTTGCCGCTGGTGCATGCGGAGAATGGCGACATCGTCGCCGCGCTCCAGCAGAAATATCTGAACGAGGGCGTCACCGGCCCCGAGGCGCATGCCTATTCGCGTCCGCCCGAAGTGGAAGGCGAGGCGACCAACCGCGCCATCATGATCGCCGACGCGGCGGGCGTGCCGGTCTACATCGTGCACACCTCCTGCGAGCAGGCGCATGAGGCGATCCGCCGCGCCCGCCAGAAGGGCATGCGCGTCTATGGCGAGCCGCTGATCCAGCATCTGACGCTCGACGAGAGCGAGTATCAGAACAAGGATTGGGATTATGCGGCCCGTCGCGTGATGAGCCCGCCCTTCCGCGACAAGATCAACCAGGACTCGCTCTGGGCCGGCCTTGCCGCCGGCTCGCTGCAGGTCGTGGCGACCGACCATTGCGCCTTCACCACGGAACAGAAGCGTTTCGGCAAGGACAATTTTGTCAAGATCCCGAACGGCACCGGCGGTCTCGAGGATCGGCTTTCTGTGCTCTGGACGAAGGGCGTCGAGACGGGCCGCATCACGCCGAACGAATTCGTCGCCGTGACCTCGACCAACATCGCGCAGATCCTCAACATCTATCCGCAGAAGGGCGCAATCCTGCCGGGTTCCGACGCCGACCTCGTCATCTTCGACCCGAAACTGTCGAAGACCATCTCGGCCGCCAACCAGAAGTCGATCATCGACTACAACGTCTTCGAGGGCTTCAAGGTGAACGGCCTGCCGCGCTACACGCTGTCGCGCGGCGAGGTGGTGTGGGCGCACGGCCAGAACTCGCAGCCGCAGCCCGGCCGCGGCAAGCTGGTGAAGCGCAACGCCTTCCCGGCCGTCAACAAGGCTCTGTCGGTGTGGAAGGAACTGACCGCGCCGCGCGCCGTCACCCGCTCGGCGGAGCACATGCCGATCGGCGTCTGACGTTCCATGACGGGCGGCGAAAGCCGCCCGTTTCGTTTCCGGGAGTTGCGAAATGGCCGAGACCGTATTGCTGACCGGCGCGTCCGGCCTGATCGGGCGCTATGTCCACCGCATGCTGCGCGAACGCGGCGACAAGGTCGTCGCCATCGACCGCATAGCGGGCGACGACGTGCTGGCCTGCGATCTCTCCGAAGTGCACCGGCTGCATGAACTGGGAAGCGAAGCCGCCGCGATCATCCATTGCGGCGCGATTTCCGGTCCGATGGTGGCGCGCGACAATCCCTACCTGATCGTCCAGTCCAACATCGTCGGCACCGCCAACGTGCTCGAACTCGCGCGCGTGAAAGGCATGCGGCGCGTCGTCTACTGCTCCTCCGTGAGCGCCTTCGGCAACACGCCGGCCGGCCTCGACCTCGTGCCGGAGGATGTGGTGCTGAAGCCGACCAGCGTCTACGGCGCCAGCAAGGCCGCCGGAGAACAGTTGCTCGAAGGATATCGGCAGCAGCATGGGGTGGACAGCGTGAGCCTCAGGCCCGGCTGGGTCTACGGACCGGGCCGCACCACCGACTGCGCCATCCGCACGATGATCGAGGACGCGCAGGCGGAACGGCCGACTAGTTTCCCCTTCGGACGCGATTTCTATCGGCAGTATGTCCACGTTCAGGACGTGGCGGACGCGATCCTGCTGGCGCTGGACGCGAAGGAACTGCCGAGGCGCAGCTACACCATCAACGGCGGCACCTATCTGACGCTCGGCGATGTCGCCGCGATCGTCCGCAAGGTGCTGCCGTCCGCGCGCATCGAGATGGGGCCGGGCGGCGATCCGATCGACGACATGCAGGCCCGCTTCGACCTTTCGGCGGCGGAGCGCGACCTCGGCTTCCGGCCGAGGATCGGACTGGAAGAGGGGATCAGGAGCTACGCCGGGTGGCTTGCCACCCGGCGCTGATGCTCAAGCCGCTTCGAAGCGGATAGTCTGCGCGCCCTTCCATAGCGCCAGCTTGCCAATCTCCGGAAGCTTCTCCAGCCCCGACGTCAGCGTGATGAAGTGGTTTCCGGCAAGCTGTCCCATCTTGCTGGCGAAATGCACGCCGCCATAGGCGAGCAGGATCTCGGTTTCGGAGATGCCGCCGGGATAGAGCAGGATCTGACCGGGCGCGGGATAGGAGGTATGGTTCTCGTAGCCGACGCCGAACTGCATGTCGCCAAGCGGAATCCAGACCGCCTCGCCGCTCCAGCGCACATGCACGATCTTGCTCTCGAAGGGCAGGCGTGCCTGGAAGGCCGCGCAGGTGGCGGGTGCCGCCTTCGTCTCAAGCCGCGCGTCGAAAACATGGTCGGCGATGTGGATTTTCAGGTTCAAGATAGGTCCTCCGTCTTCAGTTGCCTTGCCTGCTCGCGGCTCTCCGATACCAAAATCGGATTTATTGATGCCGAAATCAGATTTATGAGTGATTTCATCAATCTAACTCCTTCTCTTTCATAAAGAAAGCGCTGGATTTCTCATATTTGCCATGGTCCAATAAGCTCGAAATTCAGGGCAGCCGGAGAGGCCGGCAGCTTCAGATGGGAGAACGGACATGGCGAAAAAGGAAATCATCTGCGCGTTCGGCACCGACATCGATTCGGTGGCCGGCTGGATCGGTTCGTATGGCGGCGGCGACTCGCCGTCGGACATCCAGCGCGGCGTTTTCGCCAGCGAGGTGGGCAACATCCGTCTGCTGCGCATGTTCAAGAAATACGGCCTGAAGACCACCTTCTTCATCCCCGGCCACTCGCTCGAGAGCTTCCCGGACCAGGTGAAGATGATCGTCGACGAAGGCCACGAGATCGGCGCGCACGGCTATCTGCACGAGAACCCGATCGCCATGACGCCGACGCAGGAAGAGGCGGTGCTGGTCAAGTCGATCGAGCTGATCGAAAAACTCTCCGGCAAGAAGCCGCGCGGCTACGTCGCGCCGTGGTGGGAGATGTCGGCCTCGACCGCCGCGCTGCTGCAAAAATACGGCTTCAAATACGATCACAGCCAGGGCTATCGCGACTTCCAGCCCTTCTACGCCCGCGTCGGCGACGAGTGGAACGTCATCGACTACTCGAAGAAGGCCGAGGAGTGGATGCACCCGATGAAGCACGGCAAGGAGATCGACCTCGTCGAGATCGGCGCCAACTGGTATGTCGACGACCTGCCGCCCATGATGTTCATGAAGAAGTCGCCGAACAGCCACGGCTTCGTCAATCCGCGCGACATCGAAGACCTGTGGCGCGACGCGTTCGACTGGGTCTATCGCGAGATGGATTACGCGGTCTTCGCCTTCACCATCCATCCCGACGTCTCGGGCCGTCCGCAGGTGCTGCTCATGCTGGAGCGCCTGATCGAGCACATCAACGGCCATGACGGCATCAAGTGGATGACCTTCGAGGAGATCGCCGAGGACTTCCGCAAGCGCTATCCGTTTGGCAGCGGCAAGCGTCCGGAAGTCATCTGACCTACCTTTGGAGGCGGCGCGGCTGAACCGCTGCGCCGTCGCCATCTGGGAGTATTGCAATGTGTTCGGCCTGCGGATTTCCTGCGGCTCCCGGTCATTGGACGGAAACAGGGGGCGCCTCGCCCACGGATCGCCTGCGTTTCCGCTTCCGGCGCGTGCAGGTGCTCAAATCCGTGCTGAAGGAGTTCGGGCTCGCCGCTCATGACGACGGGCTGGTGCCCGGCCTCCAGATCGGCACGTTGTCCGGCAACACGACCATGGCGCAGGATCTCGACGAGGTCTGGTGCGCGGTCGAGCGGCTGCTCGGACAACCGGTCGATCCGCTCGACGTCCGCTTCATCGGCGATGACGATGGCTGAGAAACGTGCGGACGGGCGCATGCGGCTGACCCTGCTGGGCGGCTTCCTGGGCTCCGGAAAGACGACCTGGCTGCGTCATCAACTCCATGCCGGCGTCTTTTCGGGCGCGCATGTGATCGTCAACGAAGCCGCCGAAACGCCGGTCGACGATGCGCTTCTCGCGCGCGCTTCCAGCATCGAGGTGCTAGCCGGCGGCTGCGCCTGCTGCGAGGCGAGAGCACAACTGGTCGATCGCTTGCGGAGCCTCTGCGACCTGCGCAGCCGTTCGTCCTCCGATACGGCGCGCCTTGACCGGATCGTCCTCGAAACGAGCGGGCTCGCCGATCCGGGCGAAATCCTCGACGCGATCCGTACCGATCCCATGCTGGTGCATCACATCGTCGTCGGCGAGACCATCGTCTGCGTCGATGCCCTGCATGGGCTGGCGCAGCTTGCCGGCGAACCGCTCGGCAGGCGGCAGGCGGAGACGGCGGACCGGCTGGTGGTGACGAAGCTCGACGAGGCCGAGCACGCCGATATCGGCAGGCTTGTCGCGACGCTGAAGACGCTCAATCCCGGCGCGGAGATCGGCGGCGCGGTCAAGGGGTCGCCGGTGCCGCCGCCTTCCGACGGGGGAGAGGTGCCGATCGAATTGCCGGCGCTGGAAGGTCGCTCGGCCGCGCCGATCTTTCCGACGCGGCTTTCGCTGGACGAACAGATCGACTGGACCGCCTTCGGCGTATGGCTTTCGGCGCTGCTCCATGCGCGCGGCGACGACGTCATGCGCGTAAAGGGCGTGGTCCGCACGCCGGCCGGCCGGCTTTTGCTGCAGAGCGTGCGCAAGGTGGTGCAGGCGCCGGAAGTG
Organism: Rhizobiaceae bacterium; assembly: GCA_023953845.1. Lineage (NCBI taxonomy): Bacteria > Pseudomonadati > Pseudomonadota > Alphaproteobacteria > Hyphomicrobiales > Rhizobiaceae > Rhizobiaceae bacterium. Next base: position 3,071,279 of record JAMLJC010000001.1, read on the forward strand.
CTGCCGCCGCAGGAAGAGCGTGAGGACGACACCATCGTCGTCATCGGACGCGGTTATCGCGGCGAGGACCTTGAGCGCTCGCTGGCGCGGTTCGCCGGGGTCAGGGAACGGGAAGTTGGCTCGCTTTTCAGGAGGAGCTCGTGAGCGGCGAAGACATCTATGCCCGGCAGCAGTTCGGCCAGAAGACAGGAATCGGAAACAAGCCCGCGCTTCTCGTCATCGACTTCGTCAACGGCTTCCACGATCCCGAAATCCTCGGCGGCGGCAACATTCCGGACGCCGTGATCGCGACCGCGCCATTGCTGGATTTCGCGCGCGGGCATTCGATTCCGGTGATCTTCACGCGGATCGTCTATGCGGCCGACGGGTCCGACGCGAGCCTATGGTGCCAGAAGGTGCCGCGGCTGCGCGACCTCACGGAAGAGGCCCCGGCCAGTCAGGTCGTGGACGCGCTGACGCCGCGGGATGGCGAAATCGTCATCCGCAAGACGCAGGCTTCGGCGTTCTTCGGGACCCATCTCGCAGCCTGCCTCGTGGCGCACGGAACCGACACGCTGATCGTCACCGGATGCACGACGAGCGGCTGCGTGCGGGCCACCGTTGTCGACGCCATGAGCCTCAACTATCGCACGGTCGTCGTCACCGATTGCGTCGGCGACCGCGCCATAGATCCCCATCGGGCCAATCTCTTCGACATGGGCCAGAAATATTCCGACCTGATGCGTGGAAGGGAAATCATCGCCGCGCTCGAACGCCGCGTCTGAACGGCAACGCGACTGGCGATTCAGGGACGCTTTTCAAGGAATGAGCGCCGATTCTTCGGCGTTTCCGATATGATCGCAACCGGCGCCTGTAGATGAATCGACCGGCGCTGCCCGCTGGCCATCCCAATACATGAGTGATATACTCATATTTTATTCGATGGTTGGGGCAATCGAAAAATGTCGGATCAGCCTGGCGTCACGACGCTCGACGACGTCGCCAAGGGCCGATCGGGGCGGTCGGATGGCAACGCCGTCATCGAGATTCAGCCGGGATTCTACCTGGGACGCACCGACATCGCGATCGCCGAAGGTGTATCGTATTCCTCCCGGTCGTTTCCGTTCGCAGGGCTGAGCATCCTGCTGGAGGGGCGTATCGCCACGGATGCGCCGGGCCTGTCGGCGATCGAGCCGAACACGGTGCTCTGCATATCTCACAATGAGAGCCGGGAACTCACCTCCTACTTCCATGGGGCCGAGCGGCTGCGCAACGTCGAGATCTTCCTGCTGCCCGACTGGTACGAACAGCCGGGCAACCACCTCGTCGACGATCCGACTTTCCAGGAAATCCGCGAGGCGATGGACCGTCCCCTGCGGCAGATGCGCCGGCCGCTCGATGCGCGGTTCCGCGAACTGGCGCTGTCCACGCTTAACCTTGGAGAGAGCGGCGCCATCGCGGCGCTGCGTCTGGAAGCACAGGCTCTGGATCTGCTCGCGGGCCTCGTCGGCTCTTTCCGCGACGCGCATGCGCCGTCGAACCTCTCGCGGCGCGACTTCGACCGCATGATGGCCGTGCGTGATGCGATCGAAGGCGATCCCGCCTCGGTGGAATCGCTTACAGCGCTGGCTGCGGCCCACGGCGTCAGCGCGAGCAAGCTGAAGCGCGATTTCTTTCTCGCTTTTTCCACCTGCGTCGGCGGCTTCGTCAACGAGCAGCGGCTCGTACTGGCACGGCGGCTGCTGGAAGAGGGAATGAACGTCTCGCAGGCGGCCTATCGGGTCGGCTACGCCCATCCCACCAATTTCTCCACCGCGTTCAAGCGCCGCTACGGCGTCGCGCCGCGCGATATCCGCGGCTGAAGCGGAATTCCGGCGCATACGTTTTTGAGCCGAATCCATACGTCGACGAAAATGCAATCGGCCTCTGTCTTTTCGACAACCGGCCAGCCGCTTCGGGCGCGGCGGGGCATGGGGACCATCGGCATGAAGATACGGCGCTTTCACACTCTCCTTCTGGCTTCGGTGTCGCTGGTCACGGGCGCGAGCGCCCAGGATGCCCCCGACGGCGCCACGATCGTGCTGGAGGAGGTCACCGTCACCGCGCAGCGCCGCGAGCAAAAGGCGAAGGACGTGCCGGTGAGCCTGCGCGTGCTGTCGCGCGAAGACCTCGAAGGCCGTATCGCAAAACGTCTTGAGGATGCCTTCGCCGCGACGCCCAATGCCAGCATGACCAGCCAGCGCGGCGGCAACGACGCATCGGATATCTCGATTCGCGGCGTCAGCACCACCGCCTTCGGCGCCGATCCGAGCGTCAGCGTCTATGTGGACGATGTCTATGTCGGCAACGACAACGGCTTCAACGCGCGCATGTCGGACCTTGAGCAGGTGGAGATCCTGCGCGGTCCGCAGGGCACGCTTTACGGCAGGAACGCTGTCGGCGGCGCCGTCAATGTGCGGACCGCTTCCCCCGAGCTTGGCGTGAACAGCGCGACGATTCAAACCGGGGTGGGCACCGACGGGCTGGTCTTCGGCAGCGCCACGGCAAATGTCGCGCTCGGCCAGAACGCCGCCGCGCGCGTCTCCCTCTTCGGCGATCGCAGCGACGGCTGGGTGTCCAACGCGCAGGGCGGCCCGGATTTCATGAACCTCGACGATTTCGGCGGCCGGGCAAAACTCCTCTACAAGCCGGCCGAGGACTGGGAGGTGGAGTTCTCAGCCGATTACGCCAGGGACAAGGGACGGAAGGGCGCCTACGGGCCGTTCGGGACCGTCTGGGAAGACGGCGTCGACATCGCGGTGCCGTTCAACGACGAGACGGAGAACTATGGCGTTGCGCTGAAATCGACGTGGCAGATGGATTTCGGCGAGCTTGTCAGCGTGACCGCCTGGCGCGGCGCGGAAGGCGCCGGCGCCGGAGGCGCTTACACGCCCGTCGCCTTCCAGCAGGCCGCCTATTCGCGAGACTACGACCAGTTCACGCAGGAAGTGCGCGCCAACGCGGAAGGGGAGCGGTTCGACTGGACGCTGGGCGGCTTCGTGCTCTCGTCGCGGCAGAACCGCTACGAGGACACCGGCTTCTTCCCGGCGCTTCCGGAGGACTTCCTGTTTCCGGGCCAGCCGGCGCTTGCCGCGAACTACCGCGAGGGAACCACGACCGATACCGACACGCTGAGCGTCGCGGCTTTCGGCGATCTGACCTGGCATGCGACGGACCGTCTCGACGTGATCGCCGGCGCGCGGCTCAGCTACGACAGGAAATCGATCGATTACGAGCATGGCTCCGTGCTTGGTCCGGTCGCCTTCTTCGCGCCCGCCATTTCAACCAGCCAGTCTGTTGACGGCGTCGACATCTCGCCGCGCGTCGGCGTCACCTATGCCCTGACGGACGATGCCAAGCTCTATGGAACCATCTCGCGCGGCTACAAGCCGGCGGGCTTCAACATCTCCTTCGCGCCGTCCGAGGACATCGGCTACGATGCGGAAAGCGCCATCAACTACGAAGTGGGCATCAAGGGCGAGGCGCTGGACGGGCGGCTCGGCTATGCGCTGTCCGCCTTCTATTTCGACTGGCGCGACCAGCAGGTCTACAGCTTCGTCAACAACCAACTCTTCATCGGCAACGCGCCGAAGTCGCGCAGCTACGGCGCGGAAGCCGAAATCAGCTACGAGGTGACGGACGGGTTCCGCCTCTATGGCGGCATCGGCCTGCTCGACGCGCGGTTCACGGACTATCCGAATGCCATGTCGGGCACGGACGAAAGCGGCAATTGGCAGCCCTTCGCGTCGAAATTCTCGGCCAATTTGAGCGCAGAATACAAGAGGCCGATCAGCGAGGGCATCGATCTCGTGGCGCGGGCCGACTACAACTGGCGATCTGCCTTCTATTGGGACACGGCGAACCAGATCCGCGAGCCCGGCTACGGCATCGTCAACGCGCGGATCGGCATCGAGACCGAACGCTGGGCGTTCAGCGTCTTTGCCCAGAACCTGTTCGATCAGGAATACCGCATTCGCGCAGCGGTCTATTCGGGTGGCGTCAAGGCCATACCCGGGACGCCGCAGACCTTCGGCGTTCTGGCGCGGGTAAGCTTCTGATGCAAACGCCGCATGCAGTGGGGGCGAGGGCGGTTTATCTCGCCGTCGCGCCGCTCTATGCGGGGTTCGGCCTTTGCCTCGGCCTGATCCAGGTGGCCCTGCCGACGGTGTTGCAGCGGCAGGGTATGCCTATCGAACACGCCGGTTATTTGGCGCTGCTGTTCGTGCCGTTCGGACTGTCGGCGCTCTGGGCGCCCATGGTGGACAGGTTCCGCCTGCTCGGTCTGGAAAGGCGGCTGGGCTGGGTGACCGTGTCGCAGTCGCTGGTCGTCGCAAGCCTCGTCGTGATCGCTTTCGCCGGACCACAGGGCCTCGTCGTGCTGGTGCCGGCGCTTGCCGTTCTGGCCATCGCCGCCGCCACGATGGACGTGACGCTCGACGGCTATCTCTCCGAGACGTCGTCGTCGGAAGGCCGCGCCGTTCGCGGCGGCCTGAAGGTGTCATGTATGTATATCGGCACGATCGCCGGCGCGACGCTCGCGCTCTTCCTGTTCGAACGCCTGGGCTGGACGATCGTCCTGTTGCTGGCAGCAGCCATTTGCACGGGCATGCTCGGTCTTTTCCTCGCCTTCTTCGAACCGGCTCCGGCGATCCGGCAACGGCAAGGGGCGGGCTTCAGGCGCTTCCTGTTCGAGCGCGGCATGTGGGACAGGGTGCTTCTGGTCGCCGCCGCGGGCATGCTGCTCGGGGTCGGCCTTTCGGCGCCCCGGCTGCTTCTTGTCGAACGCGGCGCATCCTTTGAGGCGATCGGCATTCTGTTCGGCCCGGTTTCGATGCTGATCGGACTGCTTGGAGCCCTGTCAGGAATGTTCCTGGGCAACAGGCACGGCAGCGGCAGCACGCTCGTTTGCGCAGGCGCTCTGTTCGCCGCCGGCATGCTGGCGATGAGCGTCGCGCCGGACCTTGTCTTCGGCCGTTTCGAGATGACGGCGCTTGCGATCGGATGCGCTGCGCTCGCCTACGGTGCCGCCTATGGCGGTGTCAGCGCCGTCGCTCTTGGCTGGACGAGCCGCGACCGGGCAGCGACCGACTATTCGGTCGTGCAGAGCGTCTGGAATTCGTCGATCATCCTCGGCGGTGCACTGGGCGGTCTCGCGCTCGGCCTTGTCGGCACGGTGTTGTTCGGTCTCGTCGGCTGTTGCGTCTTCGTCTTCTTCTGGCTGCTCGCGCTTCGTCCGGCTGCGTCACTGGCGCTCGGTGCGCGCTGATCATGAAAGACGCGGAAACAACGGTGCCGGCCGGGATTCCCGAGAGTCCTCTTGCCTTCATCCGCCATTTCGCGCGGCCGTACAGATTTCTTTTCATCGGATCGCTGGCTGCCGCCGCCGCTTCCGGCATCCTTTCGCTCGGGCCGGCGCTCGTCATATACGCCATCGTCGCATCCGCCGGCTCGGACGATGCGACGACCGGCGGTATGGCGATGACAGCGCTCGCAGGTCTGTGCGCCGCGCTCGGCCATCTCGTCCTTGCCGTTGTGTCCACGCTCGGCGGACACAAGACCGCCTTCGCCATCCAGCGCGACCTGCGACTGAGGCTGGTCGGCAGCATCGTCGAGGCGCCGGTCAGCCGCGTCGAGGGAAGAGCCGGGGAGATCAAGAAGACGGCGCTGGCCGATGTGGACCGGCTCGAAGGGCTTCTTGCGCATGTACTGCCGGACATGGCTTCGGGTCTCGCTGCGGCGGTTGCAGGAAGCATCGTGCTTGTTATGGTGGACTGGCGGCTGTTTCTGGCATCGCTCGCGCTGCTTCCCATCGCCGTGGTCGCGCAGATATGGATGTATGGCGGGCGCTCGGAACTGTTCGAGCGTTGGAACGCTACGGAAGCGAAGGCCAATGCCGCGCTTCTCTCCTATGTCAGGGGAATCGCGACGCTGCGTGCCTTCAACCGGCAGGCCAGCACGCTGGAGAATGTCCGAGCTGCGATCCACGAACTGCGTGACCTGGCCGTCATCATCACGCAAAAATCCCGATACTCCTATTCGCTCTTCGACGGTGTGCTCTCGACCAACCTTCTCGTCGTGCTGCCGGTGGCGCTTCTCCTGCATGGCGCCGGGACCATTGGAGATGCCGGCTTCGTTCTGGCCGTCACGCTCGGCGCTTCGCTGATCGCGCCGCTTCACAAGGTGGTCTTCGCAACGATGATCGCGGCGCGTTCGGCCGTCGCGGTGTCGCGCATTCGCGAATTGCTGCAAACGCCGCCCCTGCCGGGCGAAGGCACGACAGGCGCGCCGGCCGGGAACGCGATCACGCTTGAAGGCGTGGCGTTCTCCTATCCGGATGGGCGGGAAGTGCTGCGGGGCATCGACCTGCGTATCGCCGAGGGCGAGACGGTGGCGATCGTCGGACCCTCGGGAACTGGCAAGTCCACGCTCGCGCGCCTCCTGTTGCGGCTGGAAGATCCGACATCCGGCAGGATATGCCTCGGCGACATCGACATGCGCGAGATCGAGCCGTCCGCATTGCGGTTGAAACTCGCCGCTGTCTTCCAGGATTCCGTCCTGTTCCACGGGACAATCGGCGACAACATCGCCCTGTCCGCGACACGGGCGGATCATGGCGGTCTTTTGCGCGTGCTGCGCGACGCCCGTGCCGACGATATCGCGGGCGATGGCGAGGCGACGCTGCGTCTCGCCATCAGCGATCGGGGCCAGCGCCTGTCGGGCGGCGAGAAGCAGCGGGTCGCCATTGCGCGCGCCTTGCTCAAGGATGCGCCGGTGCTGCTGCTCGACGAGGCCACGGCCTCCATCGACGCCGCCAGCGAGGCCGCCATTCAGGAGGCGGTGGAACGCACGGCGCAGGGCAGGACGGTGATCGTCATCGCGCACCGGCTGCGGTCGATCCGGGATGCCGACCGTATCGTAGTGCTCAATGGCGGAACGGTCGAAGCCATCGGAAAGCATGACGAACTGCTCGGCCGCTCGGCCACCTACAGGCGTCTCCATGAGGCGCAGCAGCGCGCCGCGGGATGGAATCTCGCCGGCCCGCGCGGCATCGCCGGTCGCGAGGAAACGGCATGAACAGGATGCTGCGTCTTCTCGGCCTCGACCTGGCCGGCCGGCGCTTCGAGGGCCTGCATGCGGCTTTGGCATATGGGGCCGCAACCGCTCTCTTCGAGGCGATTCCCTACGGCGTGCTGGTCTGGGCGCTGCATTCAGTCCTTACGGGCATTACCGAGCCCTGGCAGGCGCCTGCATCCGCCGGACTGCTTCTGATCGCCTTTTTCGGCGCATGGTTCTGCAAGGCGCAGGCGCTTCTGAAAAGCTTCAGCGCTACTTACTGCATGGTGGCCGAAATGCGGCTCGCGGCGGCCGACCGGCTTGGACGGATGTCGCTGGGCCGCATCCAGCGCGGACGCGGGGCAACGCTTGCCGATCTGTTCACGGATCGCTTCACGCTCTATCAGGACATCGTCACCCACATGTGGTGGCAGGTATCGTCCACACTGGGATTTCCGGTCGTCATCTGGATCATGCTGATGCTTGTCGACTGGAGGATCGGCACGGTGATCGCGCTGTTCATCCCGCTCGCGCTCTGGGTGGTGCCGTGGAGCTTTCGCCTGCTCGACCGCGCCACGGACAAGGTGATCCCGGCGCGCAACGATCTCGCCAACCGCATCGTGGAACTCGTGGAGGGCATCAAGGACGTCCAGCTGATGGATGCCGAAGGCGTCAGGGCGGATGCCGCGCGCCGTTCCGTGCGGACGCTGGAAGAGCGCGCGCTCGCCACGGAACTTGCGCCTTCGCCGGCCATACTGGCATTCGGTTTCGTCTGGTCCCTTGCCGTGTCGGCGGCTATCGTGATCGGCGCCTGGATGTATCTCGACGGGACGACCAGCGTTTTTGCGCTGGCTGCGAGCCTCGTGCTGAGCGCCAGACTGTGCGCGTCGCTGTCCGATCTCGGCATTTTCCTGATCGAGTTCCGCTTCGCGCGACGTGCGCTCATGTCGATCCGCGAATTCGTGGATCAGCCTTTGCTACCTGCCGCCGCTTCCCCGCTGGAACCGCAGGGTGCCGGGATCGATATCGACCACGTTTCCTTTTCACATGACGATGAACAGACGCTTTCGGATGTCTCGCTGGCTTTGCCGGCGGGAGGCATCCTTGCGCTCGTCGGGCCTTCCGGCTCCGGCAAGAGCACACTGGCGGGGCTGATCGCGCGGCTTTGGGATGTCGATGCCGGGGCGATCCGGATAGGCGGCGTCGACCTCAGGAACATGAGCCCGGATGTCCTGAACGCCACCGTCAGCATGGTGCTTCAGGAGGTCTCGCTGTTCGAGATGCCGGTCAAGGAGAACATCCGCCTCGGACGGCCGGGCGCTTCCGATGCCGAGGTCGAGGCTTCGGCCCGCGCGGCGCGAATCCACGATCGCATCCTCGACATGCCGCAGGGTTATGACACGATCCTCCAAGGCGGCGGCGTCGCGCTCTCGGGCGGCGAGCGCCAGCGGATCGCGATCGCGCGCGCTCTTTTGAAGGATGCGCCGGTGCTTGTACTTGACGAGGCTTCGGCGAGCGTCGATCTGGAGAACGAGTGGCTGATCCAGGACGCGCTGGACGAACTCACGCGCGGCCGCACCGTCATCGTCATCGCGCACCGGCTCTGGACCGTCGCGGGAGCGGATCGCATTGCCTTCATGCGCGACGGGTGCGTCACCGAAACGGGTTCGCATGACGAGCTGATCGCGCGGAACGGCGACTATGCGAGCCTCTGGAAACAGCAGGCGCAGGCCCGCGGCTGGCGCGGGCGTGCTTCGGTGGACCAAACTCTCATCCTCTAGACGAAGACAGCAGATTCCTCGCGAATACGCACCATATGCCGGCTTTCGCGTAGGCCGATCCACGTTGACGACCAGCGCCCGGGGTAGCGCAGCGATCCGGCGATCCCGCAGGCGGGCCTGTCCGTCGAGGATACACAGCTTCATTCAAATTATTGTTGAACAAAATTATTTCATAGGCTAGCCATATGTTGACAATTTGGGCTATCATAGCCGGGTATTGTTCAACAAAAATGCGCGACGCTCTGCGAATAGCGCAAAGTCGGAGGTTTCATTGTCGGCTATCGGGCAGGCGCAGTTCGGTAGGGAGGAGGCGGATGCGACCTCTGTCGCCGCGTCCGTACGCGCCGCCGATATCCTGCGCGCCCGCATCCTGGGCGGCGAGCTGCCGGCGGGAACGGCGCTGCGCGAGAGCGCGTTGGCGACGTCGCTGGACATATCCCGGAATACGTTGCGGGAAGCGCTGCGCCAGCTTCTCAACGAAGGCCTGATAGAACAGGCCCTCTACAGGGGAGCCACGGTTCGCAGGATGTCGCATGCGGATGTGCGGGACATCTTCACGGTGAGACGTACGTTGCAGTTCCGGGCCGTCGAACTGAGTGCCTATGCATCACAGCAGCATCTCGACGACCTGGACCGCTGGGTGAGCGACGGTGAAACCGCGGCGGTTGCCGGCGACTGGCTGGCCGTTGGTACCGCGAGCCTGCGTTTCCATCTGGCGATCGTGTCCCTGATCGGCAGTCCGCTCCTCGACCGTTTCTTCGAGACGATCATGGCCCAGCTCAGTCTGGCTCTGGAGGGACGCCGCGCCGAGCGCGAGTTCCAGTCGCAATGGGTCTCGCGCAACCGCGAGATATGCAGCCTGCTGAGCGGCGGCAGAAGGCAGGACGCCATGCGTGCGCTCGCTTCCTTCATCGGCGATTCGGAGAGGATCGTTCTGGATATCGTCAGGGCGAACGGCAAGCCGCGTCAGGCGGACGGCGCGCGGGACCGGCGAGCGATCGCCGTCGCCGATGCGAATGCCGCGAACGGTACGGCGCGGGATTCTGACGAGGGAGGTGGCTGAGACAGGGTGGCGCCGACCGGACCCGCCGGTCGCGCAATGGCCGGAACCCGGTTTTCTGGTGAGCTTCGCCGCAGCCAGCAACAAGACCGCCGGAGAAAGGCGGCAACACCACATGGATGGCTTCGCGCACCCTTCGCCTTGCGGAGGGCGGGAGGTCTTTGCGTCAAAAAGTCCAGAGGAGAAGGACGTTGGTTTCTATCAGAAAAGCTCTTTATACCTGTTCGGCATTCGCCGTGGCCGCGCTGCTTTCCGTCGGCGCTGCTTCGGCCCAATCCTGCGAGCCGGAGAAGGTCGCCGAAAAATATCCCGGGCTGGCCGGCCGGACGATCAAGATAGGGGCCGACCCTCAGACGCCGCCCTATGTGATGCGGGACGCCCAGAACTTCGAGAATCTGGTCGGCATCGATGCCGATGTCGCCCGCGCGGTCTTCGACTGCGCCGGCGTCAAACATGAATTCGTCGCGGGCGCCTGGTCCGGCCTCCTTCCGGCGGTCATGGGCGGCCAGATCGACGTCCTTTGGGACAACCTCTATTACAATCCGGAGCGGGGCAAGAAGCTCGACTTCGTCATCTACATGCAGGCCGGCACGGGAGCGATGACGCAGGCCGGCAACCCCAAGGGCATCACCAGCAAGGACGCCATGTGCGGCGCGACCGTCGGCGTCACGCTCGGAGGCTATGAAGAGGGGCTGGTCAAGGAGGCCGATGCGGCCTGCACCGCGGCGGGCAAGCCGGGCATCACCATGATGTCGTTCCAGGACGTCGCCGCCGGCATCCGCCTCATCGAGAGCGGCCGTGCCGACATCATGATGTGGGACGCTGGCCTGATCGACACGCTCGTCGCCGAGAATCCCGGCAAGTATGCGCGGGCGTTCATGACGCTGAGCGGCATCCAGATCGGACCCGCCGTCCGCAAGGATGATCCGGATCTGCTCAAGGCCATCCTCGATGGCATGCTGGTCCTGCAGGCCAAGAACGAACAGGCCGAGATCTTCAAGAAGTACAATGTCGATCCGGCTTCCCAAGTCCCGGCCGTTGTGAAGAACGAGAAGTAGATTGTCCCTGCACGCCAAAAGCCGGCCGCCGGCCGGCGCGAAATCACGAAGGGCCGCATGGCCCTTCGCATTCCTTCCGGCAGCCCTGTTTCCTGCATCGCAGGCATTCGCGCAGGTGCCGGCCGTCGACCCCGACGCATCATTTGCCGCTCTGAGGGAGCTTTGGGGCTACGCCTCGTCGGGCTTCCTCTGGCAGGGCGCGCTCATTGCCGTCGAGATCACGGCGCTGGCGATGGTGCTGGGCCTCGCCTTCGGGCTTGGACTGGCGCTGATGCGGCTGTCCAGCTTCTGGCTGCTATCGGGAACCTCGGCTCTCTACATCTGGCTGATGCGCGGCACGCCGCTCCTGCTGCAGCTTGTCTTCATCTATGACGCGCTGCCTCTGGTCGGCATACGCTTCGACAGCTTCACGACCGCCGTCATCGGCTTTGCGCTGAACGAGGCGGCCTATTGCGCGGAGATCATCCGCGGCGGCATCCTCTCGGTGAACCGTACGCAGTCCGTTGCCGCCTCCGCGTTCGGCATGGGTCATTTCCTGACCTTGCGGCGCATCATCCTGCCGCAGGCCATGCGCGCCATCCTGCCGGCGGTCGGCAACAACGTCATCAACATGCTCAAGATGACATCGCTCGCATCCGTCATTTTCGTGTCGGAACTCACCTACAGGTCGCAGCAGATCGTCGGCCAGAACTTCAAGTTCTTCACCGTGTTCGGCGCGGCGGCGGCGATCTATCTCCTGATGACGACTCTGATCACGCTGGCGCAGCAGAAGCTGGAGCGCTTCTTCAACTACGAACATGTGGCTGAGCCCGCATCATCCGGCATGCTGTCGCGGCTCCTCGGCATGCGGCCGGCTGTCGTACCCGCGCGGAAGCAGGAAAAGGCGTCGCCCGTGCCGCGCGATGACGACGAGGGCTCGCCGACCAATCTGGAATGGCTCCGGTCGCTGATTTCCGCCGCTGACGGCCCGGACGGACGCGATAGGCCGTTCGTCGAATGCGTCGGCGTAAAGAAGAGCTATGGAACCCTCGCGGTGCTCGACGGCGTCGACCTCACCGTCAAGAAGGGCGAGGTGGTCGTCATCCTGGGCCCAAGCGGTTCCGGCAAGTCAACTCTGCTTCGGATGGTCAACCATCTGGAAACGCTCAACGACGGCGAGATCAAGGTGGATGGCAAGCATGTCGGCTACCGCCGCGCGGCCGGCGACAAGCTCGTGCCGGTGCGCAATGTCGCCAAGGCGCGCGCCGACGCGCAGGTCGCGATGGTCTTCCAGCATTTCAACCTGTTCAATCACCTGACCGCGATCGAAAACGTCATCGAGGCTCCGATCCGCGTGCACGGCATCGATCCCGCGGAGGCGCGCGAGCGCGGCATGCGCCTGTTGACGGCAGTGGGCTTGCAGAACCATGCGGACAGCCTGCCGCACAGGCTCTCCGGCGGTCAGCAGCAGCGCGTAGCCATCGCGCGCGCCCTGGCCATACGCCCCCGGCTTATGCTTTTCGACGAGCCGACCTCGGCGCTCGATCCGGAGCTCGTCCGCGAGGTGCTGCTGGTCATGCGCGCACTGGCCGATGCGGGCATGACGATGATGGTCGTCACCCACGAGATCAGCTTCGCCCGCGACGTGGCCGATCGCGTCATCTTCATGGATGACGGGCAGATCGTGGAACAGGGCACGCCGGCCGAAGTGATCGACAATCCCCAGCACGAGCGAACGCGCCGCTTCCTGCGGCTCGTCGAAAACCTCTAACCAAAATCCCTTCCGCCACGGCATCGCCGTGCAGGAGAGCTCAACATAGGACGGGCAATCATGTCCATCAGTACCCGTGCGGCCGTTCTGGTCGAAACAGGAAAGCCGCTCCAGATCCTGGATGTCACGCTGCTCCCACCGAAGGCCACCGAGGTCGTGGTGCAGATGGGGGCGTCCGGCGTCTGCCACACCGATCTGATACTCCAGCATAGCGCCTACGCGCCCAAGCCTATGGTGCTGGGGCATGAAGGCGCGGGCACCGTCGTCGAGGTCGGCAGGGAGGTCACCGGCGTCAAGGTCGGCGACAAGGTGGCGCTGAACTGGAGCCCGGCCTGCGGCGCCTGCTACTGCTGCGTACGCGGCCAGACCTTCCTGTGCGAGGAAGTCGAGAACGCCATCGTCAAGGGCACCATGCGGGACGGGACGAACCGTATCGAATATCGCGGAGAGCCCGGATACCACGCCTCGCTGCTTTCGACGCATGCCGAGTTCGCCGTCGTCGACCAGGCCTCCTGCGTAAGGCTCCCCGGCGACATGCCGTTCGCCCAGGCGGCTTTGCTGGGTTGCGGCGTCCCGACGGGCTACGGGGCGGTGGTTCATGCCGGCGGCGTGGAGGAGGGGGCAACTGTCGCTGTGTTCGGCTGCGGCGGCATCGGGGTCAATTCGATTCAGGGCGCGAGACTCGTCGGCGCGAGCCGCATCGTCGCCTGCGACATCAAGCAGTCGAATCTCGACCTTGCGCTTCTCTTCGGCGCCACCGACGTGGTGAATGTGGCGAAGACCGATCCGGTGGAGGTCGTGCGCGAACTGACGGCCGGTCGCGGGGTGGATTACGCCATCGACACCACGGGGGCGCCAAGGGCGACGTCCCAGGCATGGGACTGCACCCGGGCCGGCGGCACAGTCGTCGTGCTGGGGCGTTACACGGATTCGCAGATGTCGCTCGATGCGCGTCTCTTCCATCGCAAAGGCAAGACGATCAAGGGAAGCCTCTATGGAGACATCGTGCCGGAGAGGGACATCCGCCGACTGGCGGAACTCTATTTGGATGGCAAGATCCTGCTGGACGAACTCGTCCTTGGCCGGATCGCGCTCGAGGATGTCAACCTTGCGCTGGAAATGTTCGACGATCCGTCGAAGCCGAATGTCGGGCATAATGTGATCATGTTCGGCTGACAGGCGCGGACGCCGTCGCCGTCCCGCGCTGCGGGCGGGCTCTAGCCGAAGGCGCGGCCGAGCAGCTTGCCCTGTGTGAGCAGGTCGCCCAGGCGGGCTTCGAGGTCCAGCCGGGCGGGCGCCAGCAAGGACTTGCGATAGGCGCGGTTTGCCGGGCCGATACCGTGCTCCGCGCTGAAGCTGCCGCCGAAGCGATCGACCAGCATTTCATAGAGACGCTTGCGCACGAGGCCGGCGACGCCGGCGTCGTAGGCGGGCGCATCCCGATGCGGCCAGACGAGGTTGAAATGGTCGCCGCCATCGCCGCAGTGGCCGAAATCGCAGACCAGCAGCCAGGGATAATCGCGGGCGACGAGCGCCTTCGCCTCCACGCGGAAGTGTTCGAGATCGCCGCGGCGCGCGGAGATATCGAGGCCGATAACCTTGCCCTCCTCCCGCAGCGCCTCGGAGATCGAATGGCGGATCTTCCACAGCGAGGCGGGGTGATCCGTCACCCCGTTGACGATCGCTCCCGCTTCCAGCTGCTGTTCGAGAAAGTCGCCGAGATGCGTGGCGAGACGATCCTGAGCCTCGGCTTCGCCTGTCGAACGGGTCAGTTCGATCATCACAGCGTAGTCAGGCACGGGCTCTGGCGCAAACGGGTTGCGCGTGTCGGGTATATGCCTGAATACGCAGGCGATCGCTTCGCCCGACATGCCCTCGAACGACGTCAGATCGCTGCCGAAAGCGGCTTCGGCCGCCAGCAGAAGCGGCATGACGGCGCCACGGCTTTCCGGGACTACCAGCGCGGTTGCCGATTGTCGCGGCAAGGGCTGGACCTCAAGATCCACGCGGGTGACCACGCCGTAGGCGCCGCCCGTTCCGATGAAAAGCTGCTTCAGGTCGAGACCGACATTGTTCTTGCGCAACCCGCCGCCGAGATCGAGGATCGTGCCGGCCTCGTCGGCGAGCACGACCTCCAGCCCCAGAACGCTTCTGCGCACGTCGCCATAGCGGATGAAGCGCGCGCCGCCGGTATTGGTGGCCACCATCCCGCCGATCGACGGATCGGCGCCCAGATCGATGGGATAGGCAAGGCCGTGCCTGCCGAGTTCCTCGTTGAGGGTGGAGAGCAGGACGCCGGCCGAGACGCTTACCGACCTGTTCGCCGTATCGACCTCAATCTCGCGCGCAAGCCGGTCGAGGGACAAAATGCCTTGCGAGCCGGTTGCGTCCGGTACGCCGGCGCCCACGAGTCCGGTGTTGGCGCCCTGCGGTATGAGCGTGACGCCGTGCCGCCGGCATATGGCGACAGCAGCCGAAACCCCATCGATGTCACGGGGGCGTGCGACGAATGCAGCCTTGCCGCCGTCATAGCGCGCTGCGGTCTGATAACGCGTCATCTCGCTGTCGTCGGTGACGACGGCCTCCGCCCCGAGCGCAGCACGCAATTCCTCGATGCAGCGGGCGGCAGACGTCGGCGTCGTCATCCGGCTGCGGCCTGCTGGGCAGGTCTCCAGGTTGCCGTTGCGTGGACGGCGAGACGGCCCTCGGCGTCCCACATGCGGGACTCCAGAAAGGAGATGTTGCGTCCTTTCCGCAGGAAGCGTCCTTCGCATGTGGCGCTGGGCGGCAGGATCGGCCGCATATACTGGAGCTTCATCTCCAACGTGGCCCCGCCGGCGCCGAAAGCGTGCTTCAGGAGATGGCCCATGGAGATGTCCATGACGGTCGCGATGATGCCGCCATGCAGGGACCCTTGCGGATTGAAAAGAAAGTCGCGCACGGGGAAGGCGATGCGACAGGCATCGTCCGGATAGGTGATGTCGAGATCCAGCAGGCGCGCCAGAAAGAAGGTGCCGAAGGCAGGTTCATGCGTTTCGATCGCGTTCTCGAACGCCCGTCGTGCTGCCTTCTCATCCATCCCGCTCATCTCTTTCACCCGCTACCGCCTGTCAAGCCAACGCCGTCCCGATGCCGCATCCGGTGACGATGGCAAAGGTGCAAACCGTATACAAAGAACGTAGTGTGCGGACAAGGCAATTCCTTCATAAGTGGCTCATGCGATGGTATGGAGACAATTCGTCTCCGCGTTCACAGGCGATCCCGGCTATTGCAGCAATCAACACGGGGAAGTCGTGTCATTGACGAAAAAATTTGGATACAATACACAGCAAAGGCTAGCGGTGAGGCGGCCGAAATCAACCCGGGTCCCGGCCAGTCATCCAGCGAGCTGAACAGCGAGGGTGTCATTTGCGCGATCCCAGATACGATATTCTGTTCGAGCCGGTGAGGATCGGACCGGTCACGGTCAAGAACCGGTTTTATCAGGTTCCGCATTGCAACGGCCTCAGCGCGACGCTGCCGCGCGGTCATGCCGCCATGCGCGCGGTGAAGGCCGAGGGCGGTTGGGGGGCGGTGTGCACCGACATCCTTTCCATCCACCCGAGTTCCGACTCGACGCCGTTTCCGCAGGTCAAGCTCTGGGAGAGCGGCGACGAAAAATCGCTCCGCCTGCTCACCGAGGCGATCCATGCGCATGACGCGCTTGCAGGCGCCGAACTCGCGCATGGCGGATGGGCCGTCGCGAACCGCTACACGCGCGAGCCACTGCTTTCGCCGACTGATTTCCCGTCGCGTCGTGACCCGATCCAGGCCAAGGCGATGGACAAGGCCGACATCAAGGCCTATCGCGGCTGGCATCGCCGCGCCGCCTTGAAGGCGAAGGAAGTCGGCTTCGACATCGTCTACGTCTATGCGGCCGACGATCTGGAGCTACTGCAGTTCTTCCTCTCCCGGCGGCGCAATCACCGGATCGACGAATATGGCGGGTCGCTCGAGAACCGGGTGCGCCTGCTGCGCGAGGTCATAGAGGATACCAAGGACGCCGTCGGGGACAAGTGCGGCGTCGTTGTGCGCTATACGATCGACGAATTGTCAGGACCTGACGGCATTGTCGCAGAAGAGGAGGGCCGCGACATCATCGCCATGCTCGCCGAACTGCCGGACGCCTGGGACGTGAAGGTCAGCGGCTGGTCCGAGGACAGCCAGACCAGCCGTTTCGCCAAGGAGGGCTACCAGGAGCCCTATGCGAAATACGTCAAGCAGGTGACCACCAAGCCGGTGATCGGGGTCGGACGCTTCACCTCGCCCGACAGCATGGTGTCGCAGGTCAAGCGCGGCATTCTCGATCTGATCGGCTCTGCAAGGCCGTCCATCGCCGACCCCTTCCTGCCGCGCAAGATCGACGAGGGCAGGCTGGAAGACATTCGCGAATGCATCGGCTGCAACATGTGCGTGGCGTCCTACAATGTCGGCGCGCCGATCAACTGCACGCAGAACCCGACGATCGGGGAAGAATACAAGCGCGGCTGGCATCCCGAGCGCTACCGGCCGGCAGTATCGGCAACGGCGGTTCTCGTTATCGGAGCGGGGCCGGCCGGCCTTGAATGCGCGCAGGCTCTCGGCAATCGCGGTTACGAGGTGCATCTGGCCGAGGCGACGCGGGAACTCGGCGGACGCGTCACACGCGAATCGTCGCTGGCCGGACTCTCGGAGTGGGCGCGCGTGAGGGACTGGCGCGTCGGCCAACTCGCCAAGATGACGAACGTCTCGATCTATCGCGAGAGCGAGATGACCGCCTCCGACGTCCTCGACATGGGGATGCCGACGGTCGTGATCGCCACCGGAGCGAACTGGCGTCAGGACGGTTTCGGCCGCAGCAACCATAAGGCGATACCGGTGCGTCCCGGCGTGCGGATCTACACGCCCGACGACGTCATGGCCGGCACACGGATCGAAGGCCCGGTGCTCGTCTTCGACGACGACGACTTCTACATGGGCGGCGTCGTTGCGGAGACGTTGAAGAATCGTGGCGCGGACTCGGTGGCGCTTGCTACGCCGAATACGATGGTTTCCGCGTGGACGGCGAACACGCTGGAACAGTTCAAGATCCAGCGCAGGCTTCTCGAGGCGGGCATAGACATCCACGTCACCCGCAATCTCGCGTCGGCAGGCGAGGGGGAGGCTGAATTGGCATGCGTATTTACCGGCCGTCGCCAGATGGTGCCGGCGGCGTCCATTGTGATGGTGACGGCGCGTCTGCCCCGCATGGGACTCTATGAAGACATAGCCGATCGGCTGGGCTCCGATCCCGATGCCCCGGTGAAGACGCTTGCGCGTATCGGCGACTGCATCACGCCCGGAACGATCGCGGCCGCGGTCTTTTCAGGACGTCGCTTCGCGGAGGAGTTCGAGGTTCCGCAGGAAGGGCTGCTGCGCATCGTGACGGAACCGGTCGAGATCGACAATGTCGAGCGCTTCCGCTCGCTTCATGCCGATCGAACGGCAGCCGCCGAGCCTTTCTGACAGCGCGCCGAAGTCGGACGGGCTGCGGTGTTTCGAGGATGCCGCAGCTCCCGCCGTTTCATATCCGGATATCTGAAAGAAATTCACCGTGTGAATGTCATAAGTTCAATTATCGATTTGGCAGATGACGAGCGATCTGCGATTCCATGGCCGAAGTCTTACGAAGGATTGCTACCGATGGCCGACATCAACGAGATCAAGAACACAGTAAAAGTCTGCATGTTCGATCAGTATGGAACCGTGGTCGACATGCAGGGCGGCCTCACCAAGATCGCAGAGCCCTACCTGAAGTCCAAGAATTCAACGCTTGCGCCGCATCGCTTCGTGACCTGGTGGCGGCGGACCCACTTCGAGAACTCGATGATCGACGCGCTGCTGCATCGCGCGCATACGCCCTATCGCGAGATCGGTCATATGTCCGTCGCGCATGTCCTCGATCGGGCTGGCATCGACTACACGATGGACGAGGTGAGGGCGCTGGTTTCAGAGATCGAGAAGCTGACCTGCTTCCCCGAGGTCCCGGCCGCGCTGGCGAAGCTGCAGACGAAGTACAGGATGGTCGTGCTGTCGAACGGCGATCCGGACATGCTGCAGGAAGCGCTGAAGTGGCACAAGTTCCCGTTCGATCAGGTGATTTCGGTGGCCGAGGCGAACGCCTTCAAGCCGCATCGCGCCACCTATGAGAAGGGCGCGGAACTGGCCGGCGTGAAGCTGGACGAGGTCCTCTTCGTCGCGAACCACACCTTCGACTGCATCGGCGCGAAGGCAGCGGGAATGCGCGCCGCCTTCATCAACCGGCGCAACCGGCCGTTCGAGCGCACGCCCTACCAGCCCGACATCATCGTGCCGAGCATGACGGATCTGGCAAATGCCATGGTCTGACGCGCGGCCGCTGGAAGGCATCCGCGTCCTCGACCTGTGCAGGGTCGTCTCGGGTCCGTTCGCCACCATGCAGCTCGGCGACCTCGGCGCCGACGTGGCAAAAATCGAGGCGCCCGATCAGGGCGACGAATCGCGCAGCTACGGCCCGCCCTTCGTGGCGGGCGAGAGCGCCTATTACATGTCGGTCAACCGCAACAAGCGCAGCATCGCCATCGATCTGAAGTCGAAGCACGGCAAGCAGCTTGCGCTCGACCTCGCCGCGAAAGCCGATGTCGTGATCGAGAACTTCCGGCCGGGCACGATGGAGCGGCTGGGATTGGGCTATGACGATCTGTGCAAGCTCAATCCCCGGATCGTCTATTGCGGCATCTCCGGCTTCGGCCGTTCCGGCCCCGAGGCCGGTCGTCCGGGCTACGATCTGATCCTGCAGGGCGAAGGCGGCGTCATGTCGATCACCGGCGAGGCCGGCGGCCCACCGATGAAAGTGGGCACGTCGATCGCCGATCTCGTCACCGGCCTTTACGCCGCGCAGGCAGTGCTGGCCGCGCTGGCGCAGCGTACGCGCACAGGGACCGGCGGCCGCATCGACGTGTCCATGCTCGACTGCATGGCGTCCCTGCTGACCTTCAATGCCGGCATGTATTTCGCATCGGGGAAAAGCCCGGCGCGGCGGGGCAACGCGCATCCGACGATCAGCCCCTACGAGGCTTTCGAGGCCGAGGACGGCTGGTTCAATCTCGGCGTGGCGAACGACAAGTTCTGGTCCATCTTCTGCCGGACCATCGGACGCGAAGAGCTGCTTACCGATCCGGATTTCGCGACAGCGCCGAAGCGCGCGGAGAACCGCGTAAGGCTGCGCGATCTCCTGACGCCGATGTTCCGCGCGAAGCCGAGGGATCATTGGCTGCGGATGTTGACCGAGAACGCCGTGCCCTGTGGCGCGATCCGTTCCGTCGGCGAAGTGTGCGAGGCGGAAAATCTCAAGACGCGGGGCGTCTCGCGGACCATGCAGCACCCCAGGGCCGGAGACCTCCGCTACATCGCCAGCGCCTTGCGCTTCGACGACATGCCGCCGCCCGATCCGGCTCCGCCGCCGCTGCTCGGAGAGCATGGGGAGGCGATTCTTGCCGACTGGCTGAACCTTGCGACGGATGATGTCGAGCGCCTCGCGCGCGCCGGCGCGTTCGTGCGTCCGGCGCAATAGGGCTTCGTCAGGAAACGGCCCGGCGCAAGCTGTCGCGGAGCCAGCGGATCGCGGGATTGCGATCCTGGCGACGATGCCAGTAGAGCGACCAGGCGAAGGCCGAACTTGCAAAGGGAAGCTCGCAAGCCGCGAGCCGATCGTCGGCCAGAGCGAGGAACAGCCGCTCCGGCATGACCGCGACGAGGTCCGTCTCATGCAGGATGCGCGGCACCACCAGCCAGTGAGGAAGGTTCAGCGCCACCGTGCGTTTGTTGTCGCCTGTGACGAGCACGTCGTCCACGAAACGCAGATCGGTGGGCGACATCGACACGCGGACATGCTTCGCGGCGAGGAACGCCTCGATCGACGGTCGGCTGGCCGCGAACGGATGATCCCGCCGGACGACGCAGACCATGCGATCCTGCATCACCGGTTCGGCAAGGATCGTGCTTCCATGGGCAAGCCCGAAACTGACCGCCATGTCGATCTCGTCCCGTTCAAGCGCGTCGACGGTGCGCTCCGGCGACAGATGGACCACATCGAGCGAAATCCGGCTGCCGGGCAAATCGAAGCGCCTGAGCAGCGACGGCAGGACCAGCGTCGCCAGCACGTCTGACAGACGAAGACGGAAAGTTCGCTCCGTCGTCGAGGCGTCGAAGTGCTGGTCGGGCTCCAGCACGCGCTCGATCTGCCGCAGGACCGCCCGCACCGGCTCGACGAGTTCCATGGCGCGAGGCGTCGGCTGCATCCCCCCGGGGGTGCGCACCAGCAACTCGTCGCCAAAGACGGCGCGCAGCCGGCGCAGCGCATTGCTCATCGCCGGCTGGCTCAGCCCGACCTTCTCGGCGGCCCGGGTCACATGACGCGTCGACATCAGCGCGTCGAAGACGACCAGCAGGTTGAGGTCGATGCTGCGCAGGTTCATGGGTGAAGCGACCAGCAGTCATGCCGTGAATGAATGGTTGCCTGTCATGCGGCAAGCGAATGGGCAAGCTCTTTCGGCGGACATACGCCTGAAAAAGCCCGTGTCGACGCGCCGGCGTCCACTCGACTGCGTCAGCGGATCAGAACTGTCGATCCGCAGTGTCCTCCACGGTCCATCTTTCGGTGATCCCCGGCGCTGCATCGATGCCGTCGAGCGTCAGGCGGATGCGGGGGCTGAGCACCTTGGCGCCAATCCGGACGAATTCGAACAAGGCGGCGTAGATCTCCACCGCAGGCGGATCGGAACGCAGGATGCGGTTGGCGCGGCGAACGACGTATTTGCCGTCTTTCTCCACCGAAACCGAAATCTCGTCGCCCGCCAGCGTCGCGAGCGCTTCCGCGATCGCGACGAGGTCAGCGGCCTTGCTGCCACCCACTCCGAACGTCGTCCTGAATTCGTGGAAGAACTGGATCGCCGTCATGCGCGCCGCATGGCCTATCAGGGACGCGGCCGCCTGCACGCCGTACATCTCCTGAGCCGTGACGATTGCATCCTCGACATAACCCAGCGCGAAGTTGCGCCGCGCTTTCGCCAGACGTTCCTCCGGCCATTCCTGGGGCGACAGCTTCGGCGCCTTTTCAGGGTCGAAGTCCGGCGATTTCGTGACCGGCTCGAAACGCAGATGTTCGTCCGGATCGAGATCGCGATCATGTTCGATGAAATAGCCTTCATCGTAAGGCTCGCCCTGCTGGTAGACCTTGGTCACGACGAAGGCGAGGCGCTTCGTGCCGAGCGATGCGCCGTTGAAGGGGTGCCAGCCTGCGAACATCGCGTGTTCGACGGCAGGCGGAACGGCAAAGAGGCTTTGACCCGGGAAGCTCCAGGCGGGCGGCAGATAACGTATCCACACCTTTTTCGGAGATTCCTCCACATATTCCATCGTCAGGCCGCCGATGGCGTTGGAGAAATAGTGGTAGCGGCCGGCAACAATGGCCGGCGGCAGGCTCCGGTCGATGCCGAGCTTGTCCACACCCTCGAGGAAGTGGCTGCGTTGGTGCCTTCGCAGGATCAGATATTTGAGACGTGCAAGATCGTCGCCGCCTTTTTCGCGAAGCACCGTCAACTGGATGGCGCTCCAGTGCAGCCCCCAGAAGCGTGCAATCGTCTCGCACCGCCTGCGGGTGCTCCATCCTTCAAGCTGCTGCGTCACGGCTGCATCCATTGGTTGCTCTTTTTGGTATACAAAAAACGTCCTCTTGGCCGCACGATAAGCGCGTCTCCCGTGGAGATCAAGAAGGAACGGAGATTGACGACCCTATATCTTTGGAATATTGAATACAGTGTTCTTCAACATGAAAGGCGCTTTGCCTAGGGTGGAAATCGTGAACATTGCCTCAACCCCCAATCCCGCTGCTCACGTGCTGGGTCGCCATGGAAATTTCTCGGACGCCGAACTCGCCGAAATAGCGGAGGCCAAGCGATTCTTCCCTGGCGGAGCCTTGGGTGGCAATGCGCTGCCGGAAGGCACTGGCTTCGTGTTCAGCCATGGCGATGGCTCGCGCTTCTGGGATGTGAGCGGCAACGAATATATCGACTACGTGCTGGGGTCCGGCACGCTCTTCGTCGGGCATGCCCATCCGAAGATCCGGGACGCCGTCGCGGACCAGGCTGGGCGCGGCACGCATTTCTTCGCCTATCTCAACGAGCCGGCGGTGAAGCTGGCCCACCGCGCCATGCCGCACATCCGTTGCGCCGAGCGCATCCGTTTCACGACGGCGGGATCGGATTCCACCTTCCATGCGATACGGCTGGCGCGCGGTTTTACCGGCCGTGAGAAGATCATCAAGTTCGAGGGCGGCTATCACGGCGTTCACGATTATGCCCAGCTCAGCACGGCTCCCAAGACGCTCAACAATTTCCCGGCGCCGCAGCCCGACACGGCGGGCATTCCGGAAGCCGTCCGCGATTTGATGCTGGTTTCGCCGTTCAACGACATCGACACCTTCGCTGCGCTCTGTAAGGAGCACGCGCATGAAGTGGCGGCCGTCATCATCGAGCCGATCCAGCGCATCATCTCGCCGAAGCCGGGCTTCCTGCAAGCGGTGCGCGAGATCACCCGCAAGCATAACATCGTCATGATCCTCGACGAGGTCGTCACCGGCTTCCGCTACGGCCTCGGCGGTGCGCAGGCATATTTCGACGTCGTTCCCGATCTCGCCACCTATGGCAAGATCTTTGGCGGCGGATTGCCGATGGGCGCGGTGGCCGGTCGCGCGGATATCATGGATCAGGCCGACCCCTCGAAGAAGGGTACGCCCGGCTATGTCTACCAGAACGGGACGTTGCAGGGGCATCCTCTGGGCTGCGCCGCCGGTCTGGCTACTCTCGACATCCTTGAGGAACCGGGCCTTTATGACCGCGTCTTCGCCATGGCCGACAGGCTGCGCGCCGGCCTTCAGGACGTGTTCGATCGCAACAGCATGGGAATCACCGTCTTCGGCGAAGGGCCGATGTGGCACATGCTGTTCACCGATCGGGTTCCCACCAACTGGCGTGAATACATCGCCTCGGACCTGAAGAAGCTAAGCGCCATGGAAGCGCAGATCATCAAGCAAGGTCTGTTCGTTCTGCCGCAGAACCGCCGCTTCATCTCGATCCGTCATACCGACGGTGATCTGGAGGACACGTTCGAGGCGATGGACCGCGCCTGCCACGGCTTCAAGGCCCTGAGCTGACGGGAACCGAAAAGATACGTCGCCGGGGAGGGAATCTCTTCCCCGGGGGACAAATGAGAGCAGACCGATGAGCGACTACGAATCCATCAATCCGGCACAGCTTATGACGCCGACGGGTCCGTGGTCGCACGGGCTGCGCATCGATGCCGGCAAGGAAATGCTGTTCGTCACGGGACAGGTCGCCATCGGCGCCGATGGCGTCATTCCGGAAGGGGCCGAAGCACAGGCCGAACTGGTCTGGGCCAATCTCGACGCGGTCCTCGCCGCCGCCGGCATGGAACCGAAGCATATCGTCAGGACCGGCGTCTATGCGACGTCGCCGGAATATCTTCCGATCATGAACGCGGTGCGCAACCGTTTTCTGGGCAGCGCCCGACCAGCGACGACGGTGCTCGTCGTGCCCGCACTGGCCAATCCGAAATACCTTGTGGAAGTGGACGCCATCGCGGCACGCTGACCGAAGGCGGCTTCGGAAGCCGGGATTTTACCGGCTGCCCTTCGTGATGATGCGCGCATCGACGATGATGAGCCCGTCGCTGTTGGCGATGAGCGGGTTCACATCGATCTCGGCGATTTCCGGCTCTGACGCCATCATGTGCGACAGGCGCGCCAAGGCGTCGGCGAGCGTGTCGCGGTCGACTTTCGCCGCGCCGCGGTAGCCGTCAAGCAGGGTCTGCGAGCGCAGACGCCCGACCATCCGAAGCGCATCTTCGCGGGAAAGCGGCGCAAGGCCGAAAGTCACATCGCCCAGAACTTCTACCAATACGCCGCCGATCCCCAGCATCACCACAGGCCCGAAATTCGGATCGCGGAAGCCGCCCATGACGAGTTCGACGCCGCGCCCGACCATCGGCGAGACGATGACCCGGCTGTCCGTATCGCCTGCTTTCCTGCCGATCCCGGCGAGGCGTTCGAAAGCATCGGCCGCATCGTCCGGGCCGATGTTCAGCAGAACGCCACCGACGTCGCTCTTGTGCACGACCCGTGGCGTTACGATCTTCAGTGCCGCAGGTTCGCCCAGTTCTGCGACCGCAGATGCGCACTCCGCCGCAGTCGCGACCACGGCCCCGGCCAGGACGGGCAAGCCGTAGGCGCGCATCGCCTCGCGTGCGTCCGGCTCCAGCAGGAAGCCGTCGCCGGTGGCGCGCCCGAGGATTTTTCCACAGGAGACTTTGCCCGGAAGATCGTATTCCGCGACGTGCCCGGCTCGGGCCACGGTCTCTCCGAAGCGCGCCATGCCTTGCAAAACGCGGGCCGCTTCGGGAAGCGTCCGCACGACCGGGATGCCATGCGAGCGCATGGCTTCGACCGCCGGCTCCGGCGCATGCGCATAGACCGAGTGAACGACGATCGGCTTGCCCAATCTGTGCATGGCTTCGCCCATGGCGTGAGCGGCCGCGATCTCGGCTTCTCTTACGCTTGCGCCGGCGAGATGGTGATAACCGCCGAAATGCCCCGCCAGAAGCGCGCCGCCCACTTCAGACGCCGCAAGGCAGGCTTCCAGCGACGAGGCGACCACTGCAGGCTCCTCTTCCGCGAAGCCTGCATAATCCACCGGATTGGAAACCGGGCAGCGCTCCGGCAGCAAGCCGCGCAATGTGTCTTTCAGGGGCTCCGTGAAGGTTGCGATCTCGAGGCCTGCGAGCGCCGCCGCATCGCAGCCCAGCGTCGCATGGCCACCCCCGTCCGACGCCACCGCGATTGCCGGCTTGCGCAGGAGCGGTGTGCCATAGAGCGCCAGCGCCACGTCCCACGCTTCGTCGATCGAGGCCGCTTTGATGATGCCCGCCTGGTCGAACGCGCCGTCGGCGACGCGCATTTCGCCGGCAAGCGATCCCGTATGCGACATGACGGCACGAATGCCTGCCTCGGTTTCGCCGGGCTTCACCACGATGACAGGCTTGCGTGGGCCGCTTTTGCGCACCACGTCGCAGAACCGGCGGGCCTCGCCTTCGATCCATCCCTCGACATAGACGATGACGGCTCTGGTGCTGTCGTCCTCCAGCATGAAGGAAAGAAGTTCAGGCGGCCTGACGTCAACGCCGTTGCCGGTGCTGATTGCATGACTGAAGCCGATACCGACCGAACGTGCCTTGTGCGCCGTGTCGAGCAGGATGTTTCCGCTTTGGGTAATGAGTCCGATCGGCCCCTTCGGCAGCACCATGCCGGTGACATTGACGGCGCCGGATGCGGAAAAGATGCCCGCGCAATTCGGTCCGATCATCCGCGCGCCGACAGTGGCGAGGCGCGACGCGAAATCCCGTTCGAGCGCGCGGCCTTCCTGCGAATGTTCGCCGAAGCCCCCTGTGATGACGACCACGCCGGCGACGCGCTTCCTGGCGCAATCTTCGATCACCTCCGAAACCGCATTCGGCGGAATGGCGACGACGACGAGATCGACGTCGCCCTCGATCGCCGCGACCGAGCGCACGGCGTCGACGCCCGCGATCGACTTGCGGCTTGGATGGACCGGATAGAGCGGGCCGGAAAAGCCGGCTCCGATCATGCTCAGCCACCGCCGCCCTCCGACTTTGACCGGAGACTCCGAAGCGCCGACGAAGGCGACGCTGCGGGGCTGCAAAAGTCTCGAAATGGAGTTCATGCGATACGTCTCGTGTATGTCGCCGCCGACCGGGAATGTGCGGGGCGCCCCGGACTGAAGGGCGGGTTGCATGCCGGGGCGATGCTGCGGATGGTTTTCGCGTTCAGATCGGAATCAGACGGGAAGAAGCGAAGCCCGCGCGAGATCGAAGCTCAGCGTGACCTCGTCTCTCACGACCAGCGTATCCGTGGAGGGACCGGCGGGCGCGGCGACGAGAAGAGCGTCGAGACCCGGCGCAGCGAGCACTACATGCGTGAAGCTGCCCTGATAGCTGCAAGCGACGACGGTGGCCTTCAACTCGTCCGCCCCTGTCGAATGGCCTGCGAGAAGCATGACGTCTTCCGGCCGTACGTAGAGTTCGGCCTCGCCGCCGACAGCAATTCCGTCGGATCGTCCCCGAAACAGCAGCCGAAGACCTCCCGGCCCTTCAAGCTGCATCGCATCACCCGACGTGCCGAGATTCCTTACCGGTATCCGGTTGATCTCGCCGACGAACGAGGCCACGAAGCGCGACTGCGGATGGCGATAGATATCCTGCGGAGCGCCGATCTGCTCGATGTTCCCCTTGTTCATGACGGCTATGCGGTCCGACATGCTGAGCGCTTCGCTCTGATCGTGCGTCACGAAGACCGTGGCGACCTGGGCTTTCTTCTGGATCTGCTTGATCTCGATCTGCATCTTGGTCCGAAGACTCTTGTCCAGCGCCGAGAACGGCTCATCGAGCAGCAGGACCTGCGGCTCGGTAACGAGGGCCCGGGCCAGCGCGACACGCTGCTGCTGGCCGCCCGACAGCTGCGACGGTTTGCGGTCTTCAAAGCCGGGAAGATTGACCATCGCCATCATCCGGCTGACACGCTGACGGATCTGTTCCTTGGGCAGCCGCCGCTCCTCCAGCCCGAAAGCGATGTTCTGGGCCACGTTCATGTGGGGAAACAGCGCGTAATTCTGGAATACGATGCCTGTGTTCCGCTGATGGGGCATCAGGCGGGTCACATCCCGCCCCTCAATCAGGATGCTGCCCGCGGTCGGCGGAAAGAACCCCGCGATCATGTTGAGCAGCGTGGTCTTGCCGCAGCCGCTCGGACCAAGCAGGGTCAGGAACTCGCCCTTCGCCAGCGACAGCGAGATGTCATCGACGGCGTTGACCGAGCCGTACGACTTCGAAACGTTTCGAAGCTCGAGCGTGAGCGATCTATGGACGTCGCGCTTCGAAACAGGAGGGTGTTCCATGGTCAGGCCCTGGTCCATTCGTGCTCCGTTGCGCGTTTAACGTCGGCCATCAACCGTCCAGCCCCAGAAGACGTGCCGCGTTCGCGTACATCCATTTGTGCTGCACCTCGGGCTTCAGCGAAAGTGCCTTCGTCTCTTCTATCGTTCTCTGGATCGGCTGGAGCGGATAGGAGGTGCCGAAGATCATGCGGTCCTGAAGGACGCTGTTGCCATACTGGACGAGCGGTCCATAGCCCGATTCGGGGACTTCCAGATATTTCGGCCGGACGGGCGTCAGCCCTATATGCACGTTCTTGTGACGCCAGGCGACGCCGATGAGCTCCTGCACCCACGGCCAGCCGGGCGGAATCGCGACGGCCTTGAGTTCGGGAAAGTGCACCATGACTTCGTCCAGAGCGAGAGGACGGCCATATTCCATCAGCGTCCTGGTGCTGAAGTTGATGCTGGCGTGAATGCCGACCGGAATGTCGAGCTCGATGCATTTGGCGTAGAGCGGATAGAACTTCTTGTCGTTGATCGGAATGCAGTGCTCGAAGCATTGCAGGTTGAGGCCGCGAAGGCCGAGATCGTTTACGGCGCGCTTCAGATCTTCGATCGCCTTGAAGCCCTTGTGAGGGTCGACTCCCGCAAAGCCGAGGAAGCGTTTGCCATGCTCCCTGCAGAAGGAGGCGACATCCTCGTTGCTGATCTTGACGCCGAAGGTTGTCTCGACATCCTTGGCGTGGATGACGACGTAGCGGACATCATTGTCGTCATACGCCTTCAGATAGGCGTCCAGCGCCTTTGTTTTGTCCTCTCCGACAATATCGGCCCGTGCGGATTCGCTGCTGGCGCTGTATACGCGGTCATAATTCGCCATGTGATGCGCATTGGAAGGATTGAACGCCGGAAGGGGCGGACGGCTGCCAAAATCGATGATCATTATGTGTCTCCTTCTGGATACAAAACACAGCTTATGGGTAGCTGCAAGGTCGATACCTTGGCCAAGGCGCAAAAAACGCACTTTATTGACGTGATGAGCATAGACAGAGACGGCTTGATGAACTTAGTATACAAAATGTGGGAACCAAATTCATATCGGAGAAATGACATGGGAGCCGTTCGCTTTAAAACGCTTGGCCTGGCCTTCGCCCTTGTGGGAGCGGCAAGCGCCGCTGATGCGCGCGACCTGACCGTCGTATCGTTCGGCGGGGCGCTGCAGGATGCCATACGCGCGGCGTTCATCGAGCCTTTCACCGCGTCGAGCGGTACGAAGATCGTCGAGGACACCTATGACGGCGCCCTCTCCAAGATCAGCGCGCAGGTGGAAACGGGTGCTGCGAAGTGGGATGTCGTTGACGTCGAATCGAACCAGCTGATCCAGGGCTGCCAGGAGGGCGTGTTCGAGGAGATCAACTGGTCGAGCCTTGGCGACACGAGCAAATTCCTGCCGGCCGCCAAGGATACCTCGCCCTGCGGCGTGGGCTTCCTGACGGGCGCAATGGTCCTGTCCTACGACAAGGCCAAGCTGGCGGAAGGTCCGCAGACCTGGGCCGATTTCTGGGACGTCAACAAGTTTCCCGGAAAGCGGGGGCTGCGCTTCACGCCGAAAGGGACGCTCGAGATTGCCTTGATGGCGGACGGCGTTCCCGCGGCGGATGTCTACAAGACGCTTGAGGACCCCGCAGGCGTCGATCGCGCCTTTGCCAAGCTCGATCAGCTCAAGCCGAACATCACCTGGTGGAAGCTCGGTGCGGAAAGCATCCAGCAGCTCGCATCCGGCGAAGTGGCGATGACGGCATCCTTCAACGGCCGTATCGTCGCCGCCAACCGCGGCGAGAAGCGCGAGTTCGATATGGTATGGAACGCCGGCTCGATCTATTTCATGGACTATTTCGCGATATTGAAGGGCAGCGAGAACAAGGAAGCCGCGGAAAAATTCATTGCCTTCGCCCTTGGCGCGGATGCCCAGCGGGAATTCCCGAAGCATGTCGGCTACGGCCCCACCAATCTGGCGGCCTTCGAAGGCATGGATGCTGCTATCGTCGCCGAGTTGCCTACGCAGGAGCGCCTGGATGCTTCGACTTTCCGAAACGATCAATTCTGGCTCGACCACAACGATGAGCTGACGCAGCGTTTCAACGTCTGGGCTGCCCAGTAATCCGGCGCCCGGTCATCCACAATGGCGGGAGCTGCACTTCGGATCGGAACACATGGTGCTTCGGCCAGGCCTGGCAGGCTGATGCCCCGGATCACGCGATCCGGCATCGCTGCCGCCTGGCTGCTCACGCCCGCCGTGCTCGCCGCAGTGGTCTGTCTGATCGTTCCCTTGGCGATGTTTCTCGTTCGAGGCGTCTCCAACGCGGAAATCGTCAATGCTTTGCCCCGGACATTGACGAGCCTGACGGCCTGGAACGGCGAAGGTCTTCCGCCGGATGAGGTCTATGCCGATCTGGCGTCCGACCTACGGCATGCGGCGGGGAGCGGCAGCCTTGGCGAGCTCGCCCGGCGCATGAATTTCATGGTGCCGGGCTACCGCACCCTGGTAATGAAGACCGGCACGCAGCTGAAGGGGGATGTGCCGGAGTCGAGGCCGGCACTGATCTCCATCGACAAGCGTTGGGGCGAGCCGGAGGTCTGGCAATTGCTTCGGCTGGAGTCCGGCCGCTGGACCGATTCCTATTTTCTCGCGGCTCTCGACCGCAAGCGGTCGGCTGACGGCGATGTCGTCACGGTTCAGCCCGACCAGCGGATATTCGTCGACCTGTTCATTCGCACTTTCGTCATCAGCGTGTCTGTGACGGTTCTGTGTCTGCTGCTGGGATATCCGGCCGCGTATCTGCTGGCGCTGGCTCCGCGGCGGTGGCTGGGCGTGTTGCTCGTGCTGCTGCTGCTGCCGTTCTGGACCTCGACGCTCGTTCGGAGCACCGCCTGGATCGTGCTGCTGCAGAACGAAGGGTTGATAAACCGCATTCTGCAAGGGATCGGGATAGTCGATGCCCCGCTGCCCCTTTTCGCCAATCGGTTCGCCGTCCTCGTCGCCATGACGCACGTGCTGCTGCCATACATGATCATGCCGCTCTATGGGGCGATGAAGGCTGTGCCGCCTGATCTTGTCCGCGCGGCGGGGAGTCTCGGCGCGAACCCCGTTCGTGCATTCTTCCGCGTGTATCTTCCGCAGACCTATGCCGGCATTGCGGCTGGCGTGCTGCTGGTCTTCATCCTCGCCCTCGGCTACTACGTCACGCCAGCCTTGGTCGGCGGACCGCGCGACCAGATGGTCAGCTATTTCATCGCGCTCTATACGAACGAATCGCTGAACTGGGGCCTTGCATCGGCGCTCGGCACGCTGCTGCTGTTCGCGACTGCGCTTTTCTATGTCGTCTTCAGCCGTTTTGCCCGTGTCGGGGCGGAGGCCAGATGATGGATTCCTCCTCCCTCTATCGAGCCGGCGGCCTCCTTTTCCGTGGTTTCGGCCTGCTCGTGCTGTTGTTTCTCGCCCTGCCGATCGTCGCGATAATCCCGCTGTCGTTCACGGCGGGCGTGGAACTGGTCTATCCGGTGCCGGCCTACTCGCTGCGCTGGTACGAGGACTTCTTTACCCGGTCGGAGTGGCTGCTTTCCTTCCGCAACAGCATGATCGTCGGCTTCGCGGTGACGATCCTCGCAACCGTGATCGGCACGCTCGGCGCGCTCGGGCTTTATCGGCTGCCGACGAAGATCCAGTCCGTCATTTCCGCATTGATCATCCTGCCGATGGCGATCCCGGTGGTCGTCGCGGGTGTTGCGTTCTTCTACTTCTATGCGCGTCTCGGTCTGGCCGGCTCGTTTGCCGGACTTATCCTGGCCCACACCACCATGGCGGTGCCCTTCGTGGTCATCAGCGTGCGCGCAGCGCTTGCGGGGCTTAACCCGGATCTCGCCAAGGCCGCGGCTAGTCTCGGCGCACCGCCGCATCGTGCTTTCATCAGGGTTGTCATGCCGATCATCCTGCCCGGCGTGCTGACCGGCGGACTGTTCGCGTTTGCCGTGTCGTTCGACGACGTGGTGATAGCTATGTATCTCAGCGGCCCCGAACAGGTGACGCTGCCGAGACAGATGTTCGCGGGGGTGCGGGAAAACATAAGTCCGACCGTGCTTGCCGCCTCGACCCTGATGGTTGCCTTCTCTGTGGTCCTCATGGCGACGACGAGCCTGCTGACGCGGCGTGCGCAAGCTCTGCGGGCATCACCACACCCGGATGTCTGATGGGGCATCCTTCAAGGTTCTAAACTTATCACTGGAGCATTTGATATGACGAAGAGCGGCACCCGTTGGGAGAACTACATCGGCGGTGAATGGCGCAAGCCGACCGGCGCGAAGGACATCGTCGTCAAGGACCCTGCCACCGGCGGAACCTACAAGACCGTTGGCGCCGCCTCGGCGGCCGATGTCGATGCGGCTGTCGAAGCGGCCCGCGCGGCCTTCAAGACGCGTGCGCTCTATGAGATGCATCCTCACGCGCGCATGTTGCTGCTTTTCCGTATCGCGGCCGAAATCCGTGCGATGGCGGACGAGATCGTTCCTGTGCTTGTTCACGAGAACGGCAAGAGCGTCGGCTTCGCGAAGGACGAGATCGAGTGCGCCGCGCAGTATTTCGAGTATTATGGCGGCATCGCCGACAAGGTTCATGGCAAGTCGATCCCGCTCGGCGGCGGCTTTGTCGACTATACGCAGCTCGTGCCCTTCGGCGTCAGCGCGCAGATCGTCCCGTGGAACTTCCCGCTTGAGATCGCCGCGCGTTCGATCGCTCCGGCGCTTGCCTGCGGCAATGCGGTGATCACCAAGTCGCCCGAACTGTCGCCGCTCAATATGTGTTTCCTCGCAACCGCCTGTGAACGCGCAGGCGTCCCGAAGGGCTACTTCAATCTGATCAACGGCTACGGCAACGAGGCGGGCGAGGCGCTCGTCAATCACGAAGGCGTGGATCAGGTCGTCTTCACGGGATCGGTGGAGACGGGCCGCCGCATCCTCATCAACGCCGCGCAGCGGATCGTGCCTTGCGTCGTGGAACTCGGCGGCAAGTCGGCAGGCATCGTTTATCCGGATGCCGATCCGGCAGCCGTCGCCAGCAGCGCTGCTATCGGCATCTTCGCGCATGGCGGGCAGGTGTGCTCCGCTGGCTCCCGCCTCATCGTGCACCACTCGATCCACGACGCCGTCGTCGAGGAGATGCAGTCCTGGATCAAGAGCAAGACGATGGGGCCGGGCGAGGAAGATCACTTCTTCACGCCGCTGATCTCGGAAGCGCAGCGCGACAAGGCCGAACGTTTTGCGATGACGGCCGTCCAGGCCGGCGCCACGGTGGCGGCCGGCGGTCGCCGCGCCGATCGCGAGGGCTATTTCATGCAGCCTACCATCCTGACGGACGTGACGCCGGATATGGAGATCAACCAGCGGGAGGTGTTCGGTCCCGTGCTTTCCGTGACCAGGTTCTCGGAGCCGGAAGAGGCGCTGGCGATCGCCAACGGCACCGAATACGGCCTTGCGGCGGGCGTCTACACGAAGGACCTTTCCCGGGCTCACTGGACGGCGGACCGGCTGGAGGCAGGCACAGTCTTCGTCAACCAGTGGTTCGTCGGCGGTAACGAGACGCCGTTCGGCGGCTTCAAGAAGTCGGGCTACGGCCGCGAAAAGGGTGTCGAGGCGATGGCCAACTATCAGCAGGTACGAAACATCGGCATCAAGCTCTGATGGCGGGTTCATGATCGACAAG
Source organism: Rhizobiaceae bacterium (assembly GCA_023953845.1). Classification (NCBI taxonomy): domain Bacteria; kingdom Pseudomonadati; phylum Pseudomonadota; class Alphaproteobacteria; order Hyphomicrobiales; family Rhizobiaceae; species Rhizobiaceae bacterium. The sequence continues at coordinate 3,104,813 of JAMLJC010000001.1, forward strand.
GTCTTTGCCGATATCGCCGACGCGGTTTCCTGCGTCGGCGATGGGCAAACGCTGCTGGTTGGCGGCTTCGGCGAATCCGGCGTGCCGAACCGGCTGATCGAGGCCCTGGTCGATCGCAGGCCCCGCGAGCTCGTGCTCGTTTCCAACAATGCGGGAAGCACCACCGCAGGACTGGGCGCGCTGCTGGCGGTAGGCTGTGTGAGGCGGATCGTATGCTCCTATCCGCGCTCACGCGGATCTGTCGCCTTTGAGGAATTGTACAGGGCCGGCCGCATCGAACTCGAACTGGTGCCGCAGGGGACCCTGGTCGAGCGGCTGCGCGCCGGCGGCGCGGGCATTGGCGGCTTCTATACGCCGACTTCCGTGGGCACGCTGCTCGCGGAAAACAAGGAAACCCGTGAATTTGACGGCCGGCTGCACGTCCTCGAACTGCCGATACGCGGGGATGTCGCGCTTGTAAGGGCCCACAAGGCAGATCGCTGGGGCAATCTGGTCTACCGGCGCGCCATGCGCAATTTCGCGACCGTGATGGTGGCTGCGGCGGGCACGACAATTGCCGAAGTCGACGAAATCGTTCCGCTCGGAGCCATCGATGCGGATGCGGTGCATACGCCGGGCGTCTTTGTCGACCGCGTCGTTTGCCAGGATCGGGGCTGATGGAAACGGACGCGGCAAGACATTTCATAGCCTGGCGGGCGGCGCAGGATGTCGAGGACGGGATGGTGGTCAATCTCGGCATCGGCATACCGACGCTCGTCGCCGACTTCGTACCACGCGACCGTGAAGTGATCTATCACAGCGAAAACGGACTGATCGGGCTTGGTCCCGCTCCGGCGAAGGGGCAGGAAGATCCCGATGTCATCAATGCGAGCAAGGACCCTGTCACGCTGCTCGCGGGCGCTTCTGTCTGTGACAGCCTGACAGCCTTCGCGATGATGAGAGGCGGCCATATCGATCTGGCTCTCATGGGAGCCTATCAGGTGAGCGCGGACGGTTCGCTGGCCAACTGGACGCTCGGCCGGGAAGGGGTGCCGCCCGGCGTCGGCGGCGCTATGGATCTCGCGGCCGGCTCCCGCAATCTTTGGGTCCTGATGAGCCACACCGATCGGCAGGGCCGCCCACGCATCGTTCCGGAACTGACGCTGCCTGTAACGGTCATGCGGCGGGTGACGCGAATCTACACGGAACTGGCGGTTATTGACGTCACCGCCGACGGTCTGTTTGCCCGCGAGATATATCGCGCGCCTGATGAGATAAGGGCGCAAACCGGCGCCCCGATCGATTTGTCCCGGGCCTTGCTGATGAACTCCGCCGGCCCGACCATCAGCGCATGATGAACGGGTCGGCGACATCCGACTTCGTGCAGATCCAGACCGACTTCACTTCCATGAAGGATTTTACGGCGTCCACGCCGCCTTCCCGACCGAGGCCGCTGCGCTTGAAGCCGCCGAAGGGCGAGGAATAGCTCAGGGCGCGATAGGTGTTCACCCATACCGTGCCGGCCCTGATCGCTTCCGTAGCGCGAAAGGCCCGTGCAATATCCCTGGTCCAGACGCCCGCACCGAGCCCATAGGCCGTATCGTTCGCAATCTCGTAGGCTTCCTCTTCCGAATCGAACGGAATCACTGCCAGGACTGGTCCGAAGACCTCTTCCTGCGCGATGCGCATCTTGTTCGAGACTCCGGTGAAGATCGTCGGTTCGACGAACTGGCCGCCGGTCACACCCTTCGTGTAGGGCCGCCCGCCAAGCACGCAGGTCGCGCCTTCGGATTTTGCGATTTCGATGTAGCTCAGCACCTTGTCGTATTGGGGCTTTGTCGCAATGGGCCCGACATTCGTGGTTTTTTCCATCGGATCGCCGATGCGGGCGCGGCCGGCGACCTCGAGAAGCCGCTCCATGAAGCGGTCGTGAATGGAGCGTTGCAGAAGCAGTCGCGAGCCTGCAATGCAGGTCTGGCCGCTCGCTGCAAATATGCCTGAGATGACGCCCATCACGGCGGCCTCGAGCTCCGCATCCTCGAACACGATGTTGGGAGACTTGCCGCCGAGCTCCAGGGTGAGTTGCTTGAGCGATCTGGCGGAGGCGCCGTAGATCTTCTCGCCTGCAATGTCCGAGCCAGTGAAGGCGATCTTTGCGACATCCGGATGGTCGACGAGCGCGGAACCCGCCTCCGCGCCGAAGCCCGTCACAACATTCACCACGCCGTCCGGAAAGCCGGCCTCGGTGAAAAGGCGGGCAAACTCGATGCTGGAGGCCGAGGTAAATTCCGACGGCTTGATCACGGCGACATTTCCGGCGGCCAGGGCAGGCGCCAGCTTCCATGTGAGCAGGAGAAGAGGGGAGTTCCAGGGCGTGATCATACCCACGATGCCGATCGGCTCGTAGCGGGTGTAATTGAAGATATTGTCCTTGTCGGTGGCGATCACGCTGCCTTCGATCTTGTCGCAAAGACCGGCGAAATAGCGGAACCATTCCGCTATGTATGACATTTGCGGGCGCATCTCGGCGTAGAGCTTGCCGTTGTCCCGAACTTCCATCGTCGCCAGTTTATCGGAATCCCGCTCGACGAGATCGGCGAGCCGATGCATGAGGCGCGCCCTGGCCGCGCCCTTCATGGCGGTCCAGCGCGCCAGCCCTGCCTTCGCGGCATCCACCGCCGCCAGCACATCCTCTGCGGAACCCCGCGCTATTTCCGCCCAGCGTTGCCCGGTGCAGGGGTTCTCGGTGAAGAAATACTCCCCGCCCGACGGCTTCATGCTGCGGCCGCCAACATGATGATCGAAGCGCGTCAGCGTCGTCGAGACGGCGTGCGTATTCATGACGTGATCCTTGGCAACACAATGAGCTCTAGTAGCGGACTTTGTATACTATATGCGTGAATGCGGTCAACCGCGAGCGACGCGACGCGGCAGACGACATGCAGGCTGTGGAAATCGTTGGCGCAGCGGCGAGAGGCTTGCGTCAAGCTCCGCCGGCGTTCGGATTGTCGGTGAATAACTGCCGGATCACCGTCCAGGAACGCTGAATCAGATCTTCCATCAGGATGCGCGCATGACGCGCATTCCGCTTTTCGATCGCGGCGATTATCTCGCGGTTGCCTTCGACCGAAGCGCTCATCATCTCCGGCGCATGGGAATAGGCAAGATAGCGATACCGCAGGGATTGCTTTCCGACACTGCCCAGCAGACGCTTCAGCGTCTTGTTGTTCGCCGCCGAATGGATGCGGCCCGAAAGCGCCAGGTTCGTGCGGAAGAACTCGCGCATGTCATTGGCATTCCGTGTCGTTTCAAGCGTCGCGAAGGTCGACTTGATCGCCTCAAGATCCCGCTCGGAATGGTTTTGCGCGGCCAGTTCTGTTGCCAGTCCTTCAAGGACGATACGGCAAGTGTAGACTTCTTCGAGATCTTCCAGCGCCAGCGGACTGACCCAGACTCCGCGTCGCGATTCCCGGATAGCCAACCCTTCCTGTTCAAGCGCGCGCAGGGCCTCGCGGACCGGCGATCGGCTGACATTGTAGCGCTGCACGATCTCCTCTTCCACGAGGCGCGTATTGGGCTGGAGGTCGCCGAAGATTATCTGGTCTTCGATGTGGCGAGCCAGGTCCTTGGCAATGATATCGGGAACCCGGAACTCGGTCCCCTCTCTCTTGTCTATATCGGCCATTTCGCTCCTTCACCGGGCGAGAAGCATACGCTTCGTGAAGTGTTCGGATACCAAGTACAAAGCGGCCCAGAAATTTGCGTTAGCACAGCCTGCTACATGTCACAACTCCCACGGCGCGAGCGAATATTTGCGGCGAAAGGTGCGCTACCATCGCAAAAAATCGCGCCTGCAAGCGCTTGAACCTCGATTTTTTTTGTGTATTGTATACGAAATCGATTGAAGCATAGAGGAGCAATTGATGCCCCAAGCAAAAGTTTTCGGGATTCGCGAGCATATCGACGGATGCCGCGACGCATTGTCGGATGCACTGAACGAAGCGATCTCCATCGGTCTGCAATTTCCGCGCGAGCGGCGGCTTCAGCGTTTCTTCCCGATGGCGCGCGAAGACTTCATCTATCCGCCGCATGAGCGGACGGAGCGCTACACGATCATAGAAATCAGCACGTTTCAGGGGCGGAGCGCGGAAGTGCTGAAGGGACTCGTGCGCGAAATCTACAAGCGCGTCCCCTCGGCGATCGGCATAGAGCCGCGGGATCTCGATGTGATCATCACGGAGCAGCCGCGGCACGCGTGGGGCCTCATGGGCGAACCGGGCGACGAGATCAAGCTCACCTACAAGGTCGAGATCTGAAAGCGCGGGACTTTCTCGCCCGTCGCAATTTTCGACCGTTATTCGCTGCGGGCGATTCTGTTTCTGACGGGGCGGCCGAGAGCCCGCCTCGTGGCGTGGAATTCCGGCTCCCTGCGGCGCTCTGCTAATCAGAATCCGCGTGTGCCGTGAGGCTGGTGCATGCGTGGTGGAGCCGCACGCAGCGTCTGTCGATCCGCCTCGTCAGGCCGGCGGCAACAGCTTGCCCGGGTTGAACAGCCCTTCCGGATCGAACAGATTCTTGACGGCGTGCAGAAGCTTGAGTTCGGTCCGCGACTTGTAACGGCCGACTTCCGGTATCAGTGTCTGCCCGACGCCATGCTCGGCGCTGAAGCTTCCGCCGTGATGGCGCACGGCGATGTCGTTGATGCTCTGTCGCACCTTGAAGGCATAGCCGGCCTTGTCCTCCATGCCTGACCAGATGTCGGCCGATACCATTACGATGTAGTGGACGTTTCCGTCGCCAAGATGCGAGACGATCACGGGCCGGGCCTCGGGGAAGTGCTGGCGAACCGCGGCATCGGCCTCGTCAACAAAAGCCGAAACCCTGCCCACGGGCACGGACGCATCCATGGTGATGCCCATCCCCTCCGAACGATTTGCGTGAGCAACGCCGTGGCGGACCTCCCAGAAAGCCGCAGCCTGGGCAAGGCTCGCGGCCTGCACGGCATCCTCGATCATCTCCGCAGCGAAACAGTCGGCGAGGAACTGCTCGAGATTCCTGGCTGCCGATCCGTCCGCCTGCATGGATGAGACTTCCAGCAACACGAAGAAGGGATGATCGGCGTCGATGATCCGGCGCGTATTGGCCACGTGCTTCAGCACCAGCCGCACCTGCTCGGCGTTCATGAGTTCGACGGCCGTGATCGCGGTGTCGAGTCGCGCACGTGCTCGCGAGGCGAGGCGGACGGCGTGTTCGGCGGATGCGACGGCCACCCAGGCGGCCGCTGTTTCCGCCGGACGGGGGAACAGCTTCAGCGCCGCCTTGGTCACTATGCCGAGCGTGCCCTCTGCGCCGATGAAGAGATGCTTCAGATCGTATCCCGAATTGTTTTTCCGAAGCGACCTCAGTCCGTCCCAGACATCTCCATCCGGCAACACGACTTCCAGCCCGAGAACCAGATCACGGCAATTGCCGTAGCGCACGACGGAGGTGCCGCCGGCATTGGTCGATATGTTGCCGCCGATCTGGCACGACCCCTCCGCGCCGAGGCGCAACGGAAACTGCCAGCCCGCGGCCTCCGCCGCCGCGTGGATTTCGGCCAGCACGCAGCCGGCCTCAACCACGATCGAGCCTTCGAGAGCGTCGATCGAAAGGATGCGGTTCATTCTTCGCGTCGAGACGACGACCGTGCTTCCGGTGGCGGGAATCGAGCCTCCGCTCAGGCCGGTATTGCCGCCCTGAGGCACGATCGCGTGTCCGTATCGGCTGCAGATCGATACGATCTCGCTGACGTCCTGCGTGGTTCGCGGCAGCACGACGCAGACAGCGTCGCCGCGATATCGACCGCGCCAGTCCTGCTCGTGAGGAGCCATGTCCTGCGCGTCGGTCAAGACCGCGTCGCGTCCGAGGCGGTCGACAAGAGCTTGAACGACAGCTGACATCTTTAACGGGACCCCGGTTGGCGATGCGTCATGCGTCTCTGCGATATCTGCAATGTGTTAGGGCAGACCCAAGCACGCACCGTATTTGTATACGATAGTCGGGCTTCAGCAAGCGACGATATGCGGGAACCACCGAGTTTCTTTAGGTTTTCGGGTCTATAGACCGTAAACGAGCGCCTCAATATCCCGTTTCTGTATATTGTATTTTCAAAAGTGCAGCCTAAAATGGATCAGGATACGAGAGCGAGATCAGGAGAACGCATGCCTTCCTACCTAAAATTCAGCGGTCTTCTGACCGCTCTGCCGACCCCGACCAAGGCTGACGGCTCGGTTGCGACGGACGTGCTGGCGCGTCTGGTTCGCATTCAGGTGGAAGCTGGCGCTGACGGCCTCGTGCCGATGGGCGGGACGGGCGAATATACTGCGCTTGCGCCGAAGGCCCGCGTTCAGGCCGTCGAGACGGCGATCGCCGCGGCAGGCGACGTACCGGTGGTGCCCGGCGTTCTCAGCCCGGGCTTCGGCGAGGCTGTCGAGACAGGATTGGAGTTCATGCGCCGGGGCGCCGCCGGTTTGATGGTGATTGCGCCTTTCTACGCGACACCCACGCAGCAAGGCATTCGAGAGTATTTCAAAGCCTATCGCGACAAGATCGACCTGCCCATCATCCTTTACGATATTCCCCGTTTCACCAACACCTATGTCGAAGCAGACACCATCGCGCAGATGGTCGAAGACGGCACGGTCAACGGCATCAAGGCCTGCAACACGGATTTCAACCATTTCATGCGCCTAGCGCATCTCGTCGGTGATCGCATGTCGCTCCTGAGCGGCGAGGATCGTCTGTGTCCGCTACACATGACGCTCGGCGCGACGGGCGGCGTGCTCGCATCGGCGACGCTGGTGCCTCAGCACTGGAAGAAGATCATAGCGCTGGTGACCGAAGGTCGTCTGCACGACGCGCTGGCGGAACAGAAGCGTCTCTGGCCGCTTTTCGACGCCATATATCGCGAAACCAATCCTGCGCCTCTGAAGCAGGCGCTCGCGCTTCTTGGCTATGACGCGGGCGAGCCGAGGCTGCCGCTCAGGCCGGCAACGCCTGAGACACGGAGCAGGATGGAAGAGGCGCTTTCCTATCTTCGCAACGAGAAGCTCCTGCATCTGTAGGAGCAGACTCGTCGGGCAAATCCGGAGGTCAGCCGGCGAAGCGCGGCTCAGGGACGCCCTTGATGCCCAGTCCATGGATGGCGAACAGCGCGCCGCGCAGCACCCCGTCGCCGGGGAAGCGCGGCAGCGGTGGCTTGGCCATGGAGGTGACGTAGAGGATGTCGAGGTTCGGGCCACCGAACATGACACTGGTCACTTTCTTCACCGGCATCTCTATGACGCGCTCGACCTTGCCGTCCGGCGTGTAGCGGATGACCTTGCCGTCATAGACCTGCGCGTTCCACAGGCAGCCCTCAGCATCCACGGTCGAGCCGTCGGCTGCGCCGCCGCGCGACGTATCGATCTTTGTGAAGGTGCGTCGGTTGGAAACGCTGCCCGTCTTCTGGTCGTAGTCGTAGGCCCAGATCTCGCCGGACCAGGAATCGGCGAAGTAGAAGATGCTCCCGTCGGGACTCCAGCAAGGACCGTTGGAGACGATGATGCCGTCGTCGAGCTTGTGGACGGACAGGTCGGGATCGACGCGGTAGAGTGCGCCGTTCGGGCCGCTTTCCTGCGTGTCCATCGAGCCGGCGACGAACCGGCCCTGCTTGTCGACCTTGCCGTCATTGATGCGGTTTGCATCCTTGCCCGGCTCCGGATCGTGGATCAGCTCGACGTCTCCGGTCTTGAAGTCGAGAAGGTGGAAGCCGCGCGCGAGACTGACGATCGCGCCGTTGCCGTCCTTGCGCAACGCCATGGAACCGATCTTCATCGGCACGTCCCATGATCGCACCTCGCGCCCGTCATGCGTGGCGCGGAAAACGCGACCGTCGAAACTGTCTATCCAGTAGAGGCGCTGCTGCTCGACATCCCAGAGCGGTCCCTCGCCAAGCGTGGTTTTGACGTCGATGACGACTTCGATCTTCATGTCTTTCCTCCGAAGTTGCGGATTGCGGCCGTCTGTCTGCCGACGTTCCGGAAACTGCTCATCCCCTGAAGCGCGGCTCCTCGATCCCGCGCACGCCTAGGCCGTGGATGGCGAACACGAAGCCGGCCTCGCGCTCGTGATGGTAGCGGTAGCCATGGGGACGCGCCATCGACGTGACGTAGGCGATGTCGAGGTCCGGGCCGCCGAAGATCAGGCTCGTGGTGGAGTTGACGGGCAGGCCGACGATACGGTCCACGACGCCGCGCGGATCGAAGCGGATCAGGCGGCCGGAATAGACCTCGCAACTCCACACGAAGCCTTCGGAATCGACCGTCGCGCCGTCGGGCAGGCCGCGTTGATCCGCGAAGGAGGTGAAGACGCGGCGCGAGCGAACGTCGCCGGTAGCCGTGTCGTAGTCATAAGCCCAGATGAGCTTCTTGCCGGTGTCGGCGAAATAGAAGGTCCTGCCGTCGGGACTCCAGCATGGGCCGTTCGAGCAGATGATGCCGGTGTCGAGCGTATGCACCGAAAGGTCCGGATCGAGGCGGAAGAGCTTGCCCACAGGCTCGCTTTCCTCGAAGTCCATCGAGCCGGCGACGAAGCGCCCCTGACGGTCGACCTTGCCGTCGTTCATGCGCGGCCGGAGTTCTCCCGGCTGCGTTTCGGCGATGCGCGCTGCCTGACCCGTGCCGAAGTCGAAGCTGTAGAAGCCGTCGCGGAGCGAAAGGATCGCGCCGCCGCGCTCGCGGAGCGCCATGGAGCCGATGGGCTCCGGCATGTCCCAGCTTCTGCGGTCGCCGCCGTCCGCATTGCAGGAGTGGATCTTCGGGCCGTAGGAATCGATCCAGTAGAGCCGCTGCTCGCGTACGTCCCACAGCGGGCCTTCGCCGAGTTGGTCGGGCCGGTCGCTCAACACCTCGATGCGCAGCATGGTCTTCTCCCGTGTGCCTTCAGAAGGCGACCTGATCGCCGCCCTTCAATTCGAGGATGGCGCGGGCGTCCTGCGGTGTGGCGACCTCGAGACCGAGTCCCTCTATGATCTTGCGGGCAAGCTGCACCTGCTCGGCGTTGGACCGGGCGAGCCTGCCCTTGCCGGCCCAGAGCGAGTCCTCGAGCCCGACACGGACGTTGCCGCCCATCGCGGCGGCCTGGGCGGCGATGCGCAACTGGGCGGCGCCCGCGCCGAGCACGGACCAGCGGAAGCTGTCGCCCAGCAGCCGGTCGGCCGTGCGCTTCATATGGATCACGTCCTCGGGATGGGTGCCGATGCCGCCGAGCAGGCCGAACACCGACTGGACGAAGAAGGGCGGCTTGACCAGACCACGATCGGCGAAATGCGCGAGATTGTAGAGATGAGCGATGTCGTAGCACTCGAACTCGAAGCGCGTTCCGTTGTCGTAGCAGGTGGCGAGAATGTACTCGATATCCTTGAACGAGTTGCGGAAGACGAGGTCGCGGGTCGCCTCGAGATGCGGCTTCTCCCAGTCGAACTTGAAGGTCTCGTACTTGTCGGCGAGATGGTAGAGGCCGAAATTGATCGAACCCATATTGAGCGAAGCGACTTCCGGCTTGAACTGCGCGGCGGGCCTCACGCGTTCCTCGACGCGCATGTAGGGACTGCCGCCGGTGGTGATGTTGATCGCGGCGGCCGTCGACTGCTTGATGCGCGGCAGGAAGCGGGCGAACGCCTCGGGCGTCTGGTCGGGCTTGCCGGTCTCGGGGTCGCGGGCATGGAGATGCAGGATCGCGGCCCCGGCCTCGGCCGCCGCTATCGCCTCCGCCGCGATCTGGTCCGGCGTGATCGGCAGATAGGGCGACATGGTCGGCGTGTGAATTGCGCCGGTGACCGCGCAGGTGATGATGACCTTGCCCTTCGCGGTCGAACCGCTCGACTTGCGGGTGGTCTCGCTCATTTTCCGAACTCCTCGTCAGATTTTTTCTTGTGCGCGGCGAGCGCCATCAGCCGGCGGTCCCGCCATACCTGCCGGTCCACCAGTTTCTCCCTGGGCACCGCCCGGCGCCGGTCCGCCTCGACCGTGTCCAATACCTCGCCGCCCCAGTCCACCCGGCGCAGCATCTGCGGAAAGATGTTGGAATAGATCGACTGGTAGCGGTCGACATAGTCGCGCACGCCGCCCGGCGCGTTGAGATCGATGGTCTCGAACGGACCCATGAAGGACCAGCGCAGAGCGAGGCCTTCGCGGATGCCGGCGTCCACGTCCTCAACGGTGGCATACCCGTCCGCGACGAGGCGGAATGCTTCCTCGAGCAGCGCGCCCTGCATGCGGTTCATGATGAAGCCGTCCAGCTCCCGCTTCATGACGAGCGGAGCATGGCCGGCCGAGATCAGGAATTCGCGGGTCCGTTCCACCGTCTCGGGCGACGTCCATGGCGCCGGCACGACTTCGGCGGCCGGAATGAGGTAGGGCGGGTTGATCGGGTGCACGACGATGCAGCGATGCCGGCCCGTCACGTGATCGGTGAAGGTGGACGGCAGCAACGCCGACGTGGAGCTTGCAATCACGGCATCGGCGGGCACAAGGCCATCGATGCGGGCGAAGATGTCGCGCTTGATATCCCGGTTCTCCGGCGTGTTCTCCTGTACGTAGACGACCCCATTGAGGGCTTGCGCGAGATCAGGTGTGGTCGAGATGCGCGCGAGCACGTCCTCGGGTTTCTGCCCGCGCAGCAGATCATTGTCGGCGAGGTCGCCGAGCACGCCCGCAATATAGTCGCGGGCACCTGCCGTCGCTTCGGGCAGGTGGTCCCACATGGCGACCTCATGGCCGGCACGCGCGAAACTGATCGCCCAGCCGCGTCCGATGAACCCGCTTCCGACGATGGCTACCTTGGGCATTGGAATGTGCTCCCGGAAAAGTCTGAGGCCCCTGGGCCTTTTCTTGATGACAAGATCGCCACCGCGCGTGCGCTACAGCGTCTCGACATTGCCGTCGACGCCGAGCGACTGGCCGGAAATGTTGTAGCCGGCATCGGAGAGGAGGAACGCGACCATCGACGCCACGTCATAGGGGCTGGTCATGCGCCGGAGCGAAATGTTCTGCAGATAGCGCTGTTTCATTTCGTCATGGCTGACGCCGATCTGTTTCGCGCGGGCGCCGATGACGCCTTCGATGCGCGGGCCTTCGATGATGCCGGGCAGGATGGCGTTGACGCGTATGCCGGACGGGCCGAGTTCCTTGGCGAGGCTCTGCGTGAAGCCAATCACGCCGAACTTCATTGCAGAATAGGGCGTGCGATAGGCGTAGCCGTGCCGGCCCGCCGCCGATGACATCGAAACGATCGAGCCTCCGCCGGCCTCCTTGAGCAGCGGCACGGCCCGTCTTGCGCAAAGGAACTGGCCGGTCAGGCCGACATCGAGGCAGCGCCGCCAATCGGCCGGCGAAATCTCCTCGACACCGCCTGTCGGCCCGGCGATGCCGGCATTGTTGATCAGCGCGTCGAGGCCTCCCAGCGTAGTCTTCGCCACATCGAAGAGCCGGTCGACGTCCTCCTCGATGGAGACGTCCGCCTTGATCGCCGCTTCGACCTTGAGCTTTCCGCTGGCGGCGGCGAGCGCCTCCTCGGAGATGTCGCAGATCACCAGCCTCGCTCCGAGCGCGGCAAGCGTGTCCGCAATGGAAAAGCCGATACCGGCCGCGCCCGCCGTGACGATGACGCGTTGGCCTTTCAGTCCGCCGAGGAAGTCTTCGGCCGAGATGGGTGCTCGTGAACTCATTGGAAACTCCTTAGAGCAATGTCCGATCAGATTGAAACATTCTGCCGGCGATGGTTTGAGACAAGGTCGAGGGCTTCGGCGAAGGTTCGCACTGGTGGTGCGGACGAGACGAAGGCCGAAGGATTTGCCTCAAACCAGCCCGGCCCTCCGGGTTTCCGTTTGGCGGGCGCCCACGGCGTCGGACGGCTTGCCCGATGCACCACATCGGGACCGCGCCGCCCTCCTGGTGGATCGCCTCGCCAAACGAGAAACAGAATGATTCAATCTGAACGAACATTGCTCTAGTGTATGCGTCGCTCGCGTAGCGCCATGACGGCGCCCAGCACGACAAGTCCATAGAGGATGGCGCGGGTTGCGTAGGGAAGCGTGGTGCCTGCGAGCAGCATCTGCAGCGCCGTGAGCAGCAGGACGCCGCCGAGCATGCCGAGATAGTGTCCGCGTCCGCCGGTGATGAGGGCGCCGCCGACCACCACAACTGCGATCGAGGGAAGCAGGTAGTCGTCGCCCATGCCGAGACTCGCCTGGCCCGAGAAGCCTGTGAGCATGACACCCACCAGTCCGGCGCAGAAGGCCGACAGCATGTAGACGAGGATCAGCGTCTTCTCGACGGCGATGCCGGAGAGCCGGGCCGCACGCATGCCGTTGCCGATGCCGTAGACGCGTCGTCCGAATGCCGTGCATCCGAGCAGCAGCACGGCCAGCCCCACGAAAGCGACGAGGAAGAAGACGACCGGCGTGATGCCGGCAATCCTGCCGGTCATGAACCAGCGCAGCAGGGGCGAGGAGAAGCCGGCCGGCGTTCCCTGCGAATAGAGCAGCGCGAAGCCCTGCAGGATGCCGTTCATGGCGAGCGTCATGACGATCGGGGAAATGCCGAGATAGACGATGCCGACGCCATTGAAGAAGCCGATCGCCAGCGCCATCAGGAGCACGAGCGGCAGGGCATAGGCGAGCGCGGCGTCGGAGCCGTTGACCGTGCCGGCAAGGATGATGCCGCAGATGCCGATCGTCCACGGCACGGAGAGGTCAAGCCCGCCGGTGAGGATCACCGTGCCCTGGCCGAGCGCAAGCACAGCGAGGAACGACGAGAGCACGAGCAGGGAATTCCAGTAGCCGGGATTGAAGATCGCCCGGCCGAGCCAGAACTGTGTCACGACGACGACCGCAACGAGGCAGATATAGGCCGGTATGGCATAGCGCAGCGTTTCGGCGTGGCGGATGTGGAACGGCGGGCGTTGCACCCCGCCGCGCTCGCGGATGGGTGACGCGATGCGCAGCCGGCGGTCCTGGCGGTCGAGTTGCGACGGCAGCATGCCGGCCCGCCAGGCGGAGAAGCGGGCGCGGGCTGCGCGCAACTGCGTGGCGAGGATGGAATCGCGTGACATCGAGCCGGCCAGTACGGCCAGCACGAGGATCACGCCCTCGGCGATGGTCGAATAGTAGGCCGAGACGTTGAGGACCAGGAGGATGTTGACGACCATCATCAGAATGTAGGCGCCGAAAACGGTTCCGACCGGCCCGCCCTGACCGCCGCCGAGGCGCGTTCCGCCGACCACGACGGCGGCGAACATCGACAGCAGCAGCGGATTGCCGACCAACGGATCGCCGCTGCCGGTCTGGGCGCTGATGAAGACGCCGGCGAGGCCGTAGCATCCACCGGCGATCACATAGACGAGGAAGCGGGTGAGAACGACGTTGACTCCGACGGCGGCCGCCGATTCCGGGTCGCTGCCGACCGCGTAGATGGCGGTGCCGAAGCGCGTTCCCTTGAGCCACAGCCAGAGCAGCAGCACGGCGATTATGACGACGATTGGCATCGGCAGCCAGCCGGGAATGGCGTCGCCGAGATAGAAGTTGCCGAGATCGGCGCCGACATAGCCGCCGGGCTTGTCCATGACGAGCAGCGTCACGCCCTGCAGGATGAACATGGTGGACAGCGTCACCACGATCGGCTGCATGCGCAGCACGGCGATGAAGAAGCCGTTGAAGGCACCGACGCCCATGCCGATCGCGATGCCCGCGAGGGTCCATGCGACGATGCTCGCCGTCGGCGCCGCCGGGTCCATGCTGGAGGCAAGCACCACATTGACCAGCGAGATGACCGCCCCTGCCGAAAGGTCGAAGCCGCCCGAAAGGATCACGATCGTCTGGCCGACGGCCGCGAGCGCCGACGTGGCGCCGCCGGACGACAGGAAGGAGACGTCGAAATAGGTGAGGGGACCCGCGCTCACCCAGTCGATCAGAAGAAACAGCAGCAGGAACACGGCGCCGGCGATCAGCGTCCCTCTGTTGCGCGAGAGGAAACGGCGCATTGCAACGCCGCCGCCCGCGGCCGGATAGGCGGAGACGCTCATGCCGCCACCTCGTCGCGCGCCGGACCATGGCCGAGTGCAGGCCGCATGATAGCCGGTTCGGTGATCTCGTCACCGGTCAGCTCGGCGGCGACCCGGCCGTCATAGAGGACCAGCACCCTGTCGCTCATGTGGACGAGCTCCGGGATTTCGGTCGAATGGAAGAGGATGGAGCCGCCGGCCGCCACATAGTTGCGCATCATCACATAGAGCTCGTGCTTGGTGCCGACGTCGATGCCGCGCGTGGGGTCGAAGAGCAGGAGGATGCGGCTTTGCGCGACCAGCCACTTGGCGATGGCGATCTTCTGCTGGTTGCCTCCGGAAAATGCGCCGGCGCGCGTCCACATGGCGCGCTCGTCGACCTCGACGGTTGCAAAAGCCTCGCCGACGGCCTGCCGTTCCGTCGCGCCGTCTATGAAGCCGCCGCGCGTGAAACGGGATACGACCGGGATCGATGCGTTCTGGCGTCCGGAGAGCTTCAGGAACAGTCCTTCCGCCTTGCGGTCCTCCGGCAGCAGCCCGATCGCCATATTGGGCCGCAGCGCGTCGGCCGGCGAACCCAGCCAGACCTCGCGGCCGTCGACCAGTATGCCGCCGCGCTCGATCTCGGTCATGCCGAAGCAGGCGAGAAAGACGTCCTGCTGGCCCATGCCCTGCAATCCCGCGATGCCGAGGATTTCGCCTTGCCTCAGGTCGAAGCTGACATTCTCCACCTTGCGCCCGACCTTCAGGTTGCGCACGCCGAGCACCGGAGCGCCGAAGGCGGTCGCCGATTCCGGCCGCGCCGGAAATGTCTGTTCGAGCGAGCGGCCGATGATCTTCTCGATCACCTCGCCGTCGGAAATCCCGTCGACCGCCCCGGTGACGATATGGCGGCCGTTGCGCAGGATGGTCAGCGTGTCGCAAAAGGCGCGGACCTCGCGCATGCGGTGGGTGATGAAGACCACCGTCGTGCCGCGCGCCTTCTCGCGCGCGATGATGTTGCCCAGCCAGTCGATGTCGCGACCCGCGAGCGTCGAGGTCGGCTCGTCCAGCAGCAGGATGCGCGGCTTGCGATAGACGGCGCGCGCGATCTCGATCTTCTGGCGCACGGAAAGCTCGAGATTGGAGATGATTGCATCGAGGTCGACGCTGAAGCCGAGATCGGCGATATGCGCCTCGACGCTGCGTCGCGCGTCACGCTTGCTGATCAGCCCCGTCGGTCCAATAGGCGCGTAAGGCAGAAGCATGTTGTCGAGGACGGTGAGATCCGGGACGAGCGTCATTTCCTGAAACGCGGTCTGGATGCCGAGCGCATGGGCGGCGCGAGGGCTGCCGAGGCTGGCCGGACGGCCGAAGATGGAAATGCTCCCGGCGCTCGGATGCACCAGACCCGACATCAGCTTGACCAGCGTCGACTTGCCGGCGCCGTTCTCGCCGAGCAGCGCGTGGACACTGCCGCCCGCGATCGAAAAGGTGACGTCGTCAAGGGCAACGGTCGGCCCGTAAGCCTTGCGGATGCCCTCGATCGCGACGGCTGGTGCCGAAGAGGTGACGCTCATTGTGGCAGGCGCTTTCGGTTTCGTGCGGAATGCGGCGCGCGGAAGGCTCCGCGCGCCGTGACGAAAGCCTGCTGGCTCAGTCTTCAGGCTGGCCGACGAGCGCCGCGTTCAGGCCGACCTCGGGAGTCTTCTCCGAGAAGATGGAGGCGAACCAGCCGGGGTTGCTGACCAGAGCCGGCTTGAAGGCGTTGCAGCCGGCCTTCATCTCGTCCCAGGTGCCTTCCTCGCAGAGCTTGATGGTTTCGTTGGTGACGACAGGCAGGGGCAGGACGGTCAGTTTCGACACTTCCTTGCCTTCGAGCGCCTCGACCGCGAGCTTGAGCGCCAGCGCGCCGGAATAGGGCGGCGAGGCGTAGGAGATGCGCGGCGCGCCCATCGGCGCATAGGGCGAGGCAGCGCCCTCGACGTCGGTTCCTTCGGGCAGCATCTGGATGCGTCCGCCATTCGAGCCTTCGCCGGCGCAGGGCAGGAGTTCGCTGGTCTTCTTGCCAGCTTCCAGCTGCATGGAGTTGGCGGTGAAGCAGCCGACTTGCATCCAGAGGCCGTCGATCTCGTCCCACGAGCGGGTGCCGAGGATCTTCGACAGTTCGGTGCGCGCCACCGCCTGGCTCCACATGCCGACCGCCTCTCCGACGATCTTGATGTCGGGATGCTTGGCGAATACCTCCTTGGCGGCCTTGGTGCGCTGGTCGTCGACGGACGTGCCGGGGACGCCCGTGATCGCCACGATGTCACCCTTGCCGCCGAGTTTCTCGACCAGCCACTCGGCGGTCACACGGCCGGCTTCCTCCTGATCGATATGCACATTGTAGGCACAGGGCTCCGTGATCTCGGCGTCGTAGGCGAACACCTTCACGCCCTTGTCGCACGCGCTCTTCACCACCTGATTGAGCGCGGTCGGCGAGATCGGATAGACGACGATGGCGTCGGCGCCGCCCTGAACCATCGCGTTGATCTGCTGGATCTGCCGCTGCGCGTTCGGTCCGGCGACCTGCACCTGAAGATCGACCTTGTCGGCGAAATCCTTATGCGCGGCCATCGCCTTGATCATGTTGGCGGCCTCGGCCTGCCAATCATTGCCGATGTAACTCATGCTCAGGAAAATCTTATGCTTTTCAGCCGCTTCTGCGATCGAGCCCATTCCGAGGCCGCAGGCAAAAACTCCGGCAAGCAAAGACAGCTTCCGAATCGTCTGCGTAAATTTCATGAGAGTCCTCCCAGACATCCTGTCGACGCATGACGACGGCGCCCACCACGGAGGCCGTCGCCACGCTCACGATTGAAACCTGCACACTTTTGATCAAAGATCAATAGAATTTCCCACGTCGCGTTGATTGACGGGAGGAATTCGACGCGTCATTTCCTGAGCGGGCACAGAGGGTTCGGAGCGAGGAGACAGGTTGCATGGCGGGGGGCGCATTCAAGGCTGAAGACCTCGCTGCTCTCGCGCTGTCGAAGGACACGCTGCAGGAGCGCGTCTACAATCACGTCCGTGAGCTCATACTCGACGGCAGCATCGTGCCGGGCCAGATGGTCACCGTGCAGAGCCTGGCGAACGTGTTCGGCGTTAGCGCGATGCCGGTGCGCGAGGCGTTGCGCCGCCTGTCCGCCGCAAACGCCCTGACTGTGGTTTCAGGAAGATCCATCGGCATTCCGCCGCTGACCCGGGACCGTCTCGTCGACCTCCGCAACGTCCGCTACGAGATAGAGCCGATCGCCGCGGCATGGGCGGCGGATCGCCGTGAACAGGAAGACATAGAAATCTGTTCGGCAGCGCTACAGCGCCTTCACGACGCCGAGCTTCGCGGTGACAGCAAAGGCTATGTGAAGGCCAACTACGCCTTTCACTTCGCGGTATATCGTGCCGCCCGCTCGAAGAACATTCTCGGCATCATCGAGAATCTGTGGCTTCAGATCAGCCCTTATTTCAACATGCTCCACGGCTCCGGCAACTACACGACGTCGAACGAATGGCACAGGAAGATGCTGGAGGCGTTGATCAAACGGGACAAGCAGGGCCTGACAACCGCTCTCAGGGCGGATATCGACGCCGCCTATGTCGCGCTGGACAAGATTCTCTGACGGATCGGTTGCGCGGAACGCGAGACGGGAATGGTGCCGCCCGAAGCGCCTCTCTTCGCGGCTGACCCTATATCAAGCGCCGCTTCTCTCGGTCGGGCTAGTCGTTGCGGCGCGAGCGGATGAAGTCGGCCGCCCGCTCGCCGACCATGATGGCCGGCGCGTTGGTGTTTCCGGACGGCAGCGACGGCATGATCGACGCGTCGGCGACGCGCAGGCCGGAAAGTCCGTGGACGCGAAGCTGGCTGTCGACGACGGCCATGTCGTCATTGCCGATGCGGCACGTCCCGATCGGATGTATCGCGCCTTGCGCTTCCTGGCGCACATAGTCGCGGTAGTCGTCCTTCGTCTTCAACGGCCGGCCGGGGAGGTGCTCCCGTCTTATCAGCGGCCGCAGCGCCGGCTGGGACATGATCTCCTGTCCGAACCGCACGCCCTCGGCCATCGTGTCGAGATCGTACTGCTCCGCAAGATAGTTGGGTACGATGCGCGGCGGCGCCGCAGGATCGGCCGAGCGAAGCTCCACATAGCCGCGCGAGCGCGGACGGGTCTGGCAGGCGTTCAGCGTGCAGCCGAAACCGCTCGGAACCGGCGTCACGCCTTCCTCGACGCCGGATCCCGCAAGAAATGCATACTGGATGTCGGGATTGGGATCGCCGCCGTTGGCGCGCCAGAATGCGCCCGCCTCGATGACGTTGGAGCAGACCGGTCCGCTGCGGAACAGCGCATATTGCACGCCGGCCCAGGCTTTCCAGCGAAGCGCCTTGTAACGATCATAGCCATGGGGACCTGCAAGCTCGTAGACGAGATAGACGTCCATGTGGTCCTGCAGATTCCGGCCGACGCCGGGCAGGTCGTGCACGACGGGGAAGCCGACCTTTCTCAGATGATCGGCAGGGCCGATGCCGGACAGCATCAGAAGGCGCGGCGAGTTGATGGCGCCAGCCGAGACGACGATTTCGCGCTCGGCCCGGACGGTGACAAGCTTGCCGTCGCGCAGGTATTCGACGCCTGCGGCACGTCCGTTCTCGACCAGAATGCGCACGACGCGGCAGCCGGTCATGACCGTCAGGTTCTTCCGCCGTCTGGCGGGCTTCAGATAGCAGACGGCGGCGCTCGAGCGCCTGCCGTCGCGGAGCGTCATCTGGTAGTAGCCGCAGCCGGACTGGTCGCCGGCGTTGAAATCGGTGACGTAGGGGAGGCCGGCTTCCTGCGCGGCCTTCAGCCATGTCTTCGTCAGCGGGCTGATATGTTCGGGGCTGGAAACGCGCAGCGGTCCGCCGGTCCCATGCGCCTCGCCAGACAGAGTGTCATTGTCCTCGGCGCGCTTGAAGAATGGCAGCACGTCCCGGTAGGCCCAACCCTCCGCGCCGGCCTCGGCCCAGCCGTCGTAGTCGGCCGGGATGCCGCGAACATAGAGCATGGCGTTGACGGAGCTGCCGCCGCCGAGCACGCGCGCCTGCACCATGACCGGCGGCTTCGGCTTGGGGATGCCGGGCGTCGGCTCCTGCTCGAAGCGTTGCAGGAGATTTCCCGTCGCGGTCTTGTAGACCATCACCGGCAGGTGGATCGCGATGCTGCTGTCGCGCGGGCCTTCCTCGAGAAGGAGCACGGAAACGCCGGAATCTTCCGACAGGCGCGAGGCGACGACACAACCGGCGGACCCACCGCCTATGATGATGTAATCCGGCATGGTGGCACCTTCGCAAGAGGACGGCAGCAGCCGGAGGATGTGCTGCCGCCGCCAGGGTCAGGGTTGTTCAGCCTCAGCCGGCCTTGAACTCGTTCCAGGCCGCGACCCAGTCCGCATAGGTCGCGAACTCCGTCGATTCGAGCGGCGGGATGCCGAGCAGCGGAGCCGCCTTGAAGATGCCTTCCACGTCCGCATAGTTGAACAGCGCCTTGGTCTCGGCCGGGAGGAGATCAACCGCCTTGGAAGAGACGACACCGGCCGCGTTGCGGGTGATGACGGCGGCTTGAACCTCGGGCGAGATCGCCATGTTCATGAACTCGTAGGCGGTGTCCTCGTTGTCGACGCCGTTTGGCATGAACCACGCATCGCTCCACGTCGCCGCGCCTTCCTTCGGGATGGTGTAGATCGTCTCGACGCCTTGCTTGGCCGTCTCGGTCGGGATGCCCGTCCAGCCGGCAAAGCAGGCGGCTACCTCGCCCGACACCATCAGCGACACCACGTCGCCATAGGTAAGGCTGATGAGCCGGGCCTGGTCGCGGTAGAGCTTCAGATGCTCGAAGGTCTGCGCCATCTCTTCCTTGGTGAGATTCGGGAAGGTGTTGAAGCCGGCGAGCGTGGCGGCGACCGGCCAGGTGACCAGCGTGTCGTCGACGAGCACGATCTTCCCCTTGAGCTCGGGCTTGAGCAGGTCGGTATAGGAGGTCGGCTTCTCCATCATCTTCGGATTGTAGACGATGGTGTTCAGGCCCCAGGCATACGGAACGCCGTGCAACTGACCGTTGCGGAACCAGGTCGGCTTGTCGAAGAACACGTCGAACAGGTTGTCCTTGTTGTAGTTCGGCAGCTTGGCCAGATCGAGCGGCTTGGTGATCTTGAGCACGTCGATATAGAGATCCGCGTAGCCCTGATTGTATTCGGCCGCGTCGAACGGCGGCGGGCTCGGCGTGTTGAACTTGGTGGTCACGTCGTCCTGGTTGCCCATGGCGCTGACCTCGATGTTGACGCCGTTCTTCTCGCGCCACTCCTTCAGTTCGTCGACGAGTTCCCAGCCCTCCCAGGCCATGATCTGTATGTCGCCGCCGACCGCAGCGCGGGCGGTGTTCGGGAGGAAGGGCGCTGAAAACACCCCGGCTGCGGCAGCCGCCGTGGAGCCGGCCAGGAAGGAGCGGCGACTCATCGTCATCGCATTGAGGATTTCGTCGGTGGACCAGATCTTTTTCATGGCAGAGTTCCCTTTATGAGTTTGCCCCGTCTTGCATCGGTGATTTTCGACGGGAGGGCTGTGGTTACAATTTCGCATCGTATGAATTGACGGCGCGGGCGGATGTTAGGTGTGCGTCACCTTGCGAAGGGTGCGCTTCGGTGCGTCAGGCGGAGGGCAGGACGACGACATTGTCGGCCTCCCAGAAAAGCTGCGTTTCCTCTCCGGTGTGGGGCAGCGCGGCGCGTGCGTTGCGCTGGACCTGAATCCGGGCCTTCGCGCCATCCGCCATGGTGAGGCTGTAGAAGGAACGGCTGCCGATGAAGACGACATCGTCCACCCGCGCCCTCGCGGATTGCGAAGGGGCGTCACTGCTCTCATGGAAGGAGAAGGACTCCGGGCGGATGGAAACGACGACCTTGTCGCCTTGCCGGTTGGCGACGCGCTCGCTGCTGGCGAAGCGCTGGCCCGACGACGTGACGACCACGGTTCCGGCGGCGCCGGTCTCGCCGACGACCCCTTCAAACAGGTTGGTTTCACCGAGGAATTTCGCGGCGAACAGTGTGCGCGGCTTCGCGTACATGTCTTCCGGCCGGTCAATCTGGACGATGTGGCCCTTTTCCATCAGCACCACGCGATCCGACAGGATCATGGCTTCGTCCTGATCGTGCGTGACGTAGACGAAGGTCGCGCCCGTCTCCACATGGATGCGCTTCATCTCCGAGAGCATGTGCTGGCGGATTTTGAGATCGAGTGCGGCCAGCGGCTCGTCCAGCAGAAGGACCTTCGGCTCGTTCACCAGCGCGCGCGCCAGCGCCACGCGCTGGCTTTGCCCGCCCGACAATTCGTCGATGTAGCGATTGGCGAAGCTGTCGAGCTGGACGATGTGCAGCATCCGGTTGACGCGCTGCTTGATCTCGTCGCGCCTCATGCCCTTCACCTTGAGGCCGAAGGCGACATTCTCGAAGACGTCGAGATGCGGAAACAGGGCGTAGCGCTGGAACACCATATTGACCGGGCGCTTTTCCGGCGGCAGGCCGGCGACGTCGGCGCCGTCGATGCGCACCGTGCCGGCGGTCAGCGTCTCGAAGCCGGCGATGAGCCGCATCAGGGTCGTCTTGCCGCACCCGGAAGGCCCGAGCAGCGTCACGATCTCGCCTTCCCGGATCGACAGGTCGATATCGTTCAGCGCGGTGAAGGTGCCGAAAGTCTTCCGGCCGCCGCTTATCTCGATGATGGGCTTGCCCGAAGCGGTCTGGCCGTGGGTCGTGTGTGTGTCCATGGGGCGGCTCCTAGGATGGCGTGCGGTTCGCGACCGCAGAGCGGCGGCGGGCCTGACCGACGATCCAGGCACCGATCAGGATCGCGACGGAGAAGAAGAGGGCGAGCGTCGAGATGGCGTTCACCAGCGGTGTCACCGTGCGGCGCATCATCGACCAGATGTACATCGGCAATGTCGTTTCGGTGCCAGCCACGAAGGACGTCACGACGAATTCGTCGAAGGAAACGGTGAAGGCGAGGATCGCGGACGCGATCAGCGTCGGCATGATCAGCGGCAGGGTCACCCGCCGGAACGTCTGCAACTGCGAGGCGCCGAGATCGCGCGCGGCTTCCTCGAGCGATGGGTCGAATAGCGCGAGGCGCGCGCGCATCGCCACCACGAGGATCGGAATGGCCAGAACGACATGCGCGATGACGATCGTCACGGTGGAAAGCTGGACGCCTGCCTGCGCAAAGAGCGTGAGCAGCGATACGCCGACGAAGAGACCGGGGAGGGCGATTGGCGTCAGGCAGACGGCCTCGATGATGCCGCGCCCGAGCGATTCCAGCCGCAGCCAGGCGAGCGCCACCGCCGCGCCGAGCAGCAGCGTCGCGATCGCGGTGAACAAGGCGATCCATACGCTCTTCAGAACGGCCGCCCCGAGCTGTGCGTTGGAGAAGATCTCCGCGTACCAGCGCAGGCTGAAGCCGGCGAAGGGGAAGGTGAGGGACGTCGACGCGTGGAAGCTGAACAGCACGATGATCACGAGCGGCATGACGAGGAAGGCAAGGATCATCCAGACGGCGATGCGCAACAGCATGACCTAAACCTCCGCTTTCTTGGCTTTGCGACGCTTCGGCACGAGGCCCGTCGCCCGTCCGACGCCGATGACGGCGAGATAGATGGCGAGCGACACCGCGAACATGATGAAGGCCTGCGCCGCGCCGAGGGGCCAGTTTCCGGTCTTGCGGAACTGGTCGGCAATGAGCAGGCCGGTCGTCTGGCCGGACGAGCCGCCCAGCATCTGGGGCGTCACATAATCGCCGGCGACCAGGATGAAGGTCAGCATGAAGGCGCCGACCAGACCGTTCGCGGCGTTCGGCGCGATCACCTTGAAGAAGGCGCCCACCGCCGACGTGCCGAGGTCCCGGGACGCGTCGATCAGCTCGCGCTTGATCTCGGCAAGCGCGGAGACGACCAGCAGGATGCAGAACGGCAGATAGATGTGCACCAGCGTGATCGTCACCGCGAAGGGACTGAAGAGAAACGCGCCGACCGGATGGTCGATGATGCCGAGCTGCAGGAGCACGGTGTTCAGCACGCCGTTGGTGCCGAGCAGCGTGCGCCACGCGTAGATGCGGACGAGGTAGCTGGAGAACCAGGTGATCAGGATCAGATAGAGGATGGTCTGCGAGCGACTGACATAAACGAGATAGTAGCCGACCGGGATCGCCAGTATGAGCGTGATCACCGCTGTCGACAGGCCGATGGTGATCGCGTTCAGCGTCACCTTCAGGAACACAGGCGACGTGATCGAACCGATGTAGTTCGTGAACACGAAGTCGGGCACGATCCTGTAGGAAGCCGATGTCCAGAACGAGTAGACGAACAGGGTCAGCGCCGGCACGATGAAGAAGATCGTCATATAGACGACGGCCGGAGCGGCAAGCAGTCCGCCAGTCACCGTTTTCGACCGTGTCATCGGTTCGCTCCACTGTTGAGCCGATCGAAAGATGCTGGCGCAGCGCCCGGTCAAAGCTTCGCCGGACGGCGGCCCGAGCGGGCCGTCGAACGAGGCGCTGAAGCCAGCGCCCGGTCAGCGAAACGATGCGAGGTTCGGCACACCGTCGATCGGTGGATTGTTCCCTTCAGCACGTTCGAAACGTGTCTTGGACCCTTGCATGCTCGACCCGAAACTATCTATGAAAGCTGTGGACGCTCAATTGCGCAGCGCACAGTTTCACGAAGCGACATTGCGCATTGCATGCGAAGGTCTGCGTCAGATTTTCGCGCGATAGTGGGCTGGCGAACAAATGCGCCTTGCGCTTGTGCCTGCATCGGCCGTCAGCATTTTGCAGGCATTTGTAGAAAAGACCGGCGAAAAAACCCGGCAGCCAACGGTATCCGTTCTCGGCTTCTGCGTGAATGTTCGCATGCCATGCGTCATTCTGCGTCAGCATTCAACATGCTGCGCAATTGTCGCGAGGGCTGCTCTCTTGTGAAGATTTGGGCATCGGCACACCGGCCCGTGGATCGGCGGTGAGCAATCGCAATTTGAGGAGAGTCGGATCATGAAGTTGACCGGTGGGCAGATCGTTGCGCGCGCGCTGAAGGAATATGGCGTCGAATATGTCGCCGGCGTCCCGGGACATGGCATATGGTCGCTGTTCGATGCCTTTCTCGAAAAGGGGTCGGAAATCCCGTTCATACAGGTGATGCACGAACAGAGCGCCGTGCACATGGCCGACGGCTATTTCCGCGCCAGCGGCAAGCCGATGGCGTGCTCGACCTCCATCGGACCCGGCGCCACCAACACGATCATCGGCCTCGCCACCTGCTACACCGACTCCATCCCGGCCTTCTACGTTTCCGGCGGGCCGGCGACGCACATGAAGGGCCATGGCGTTATGCAGGAGCTGGAGCGCCAGCAGGAGAATGCCTTCCCGCGCATCACCGAACAGGTGACGAAGCGCGCCTACAAGGTCGGCCGCGTCGACGAGCTGCCGTTCATCATGCACCGCGCCTTCAACACCATGCTCTCGGGTCGTCCGGGGCCGGTGCATGTCGAGGTGCCGATGGATCTGCAGACCGAGGCCGCCGACGTGACCATCCACCCGCTGGCCTCGCGCATGGCGGTCGGCGTCGCCTATCCGGACCCGGTCGCCGTCGAGAAGGCCGTCGCGCTGCTTCTCAACGCGGAGCGCCCGGTCATCATCGCCGGCGGCGGCGCCATCACCGCCAATGCGTCGGAGGCGCTCACCGCCCTTGCCGAGAAGGTGGGCGCGGCGGTGTCCTCCACCTGGAACGGCAAGGGCGCGATCTCCGAGGACCATCCACTGTCCATCGGCGCCGTCGGCCAGACCGGCACCTCCTGCGGCAACAAGGTCACTGCATCGGCCGATGTGGTGATGTCCGTCGGCTGCCGCTTCACCGACTGGTCGGCATCGAGCTACCGCAAGGGTGCGAGCTTCTCGATCCCGCCCGGCAAGCTGATCCATATCGATCTCGACCACCACGAGATCGGCAAGAACTATCCGACCGAGGTCGGCATCGTCGCCGACGCCCGCGCGACGCTGGAGGCGATGCTGGCCCTGATCTCCGATCAGCAGTCGGCCCGCGCGCTCGCCAGGCGCGACCGCTTCCACGCCGACGTTCGCGCCGCCAAGGAGGAATGGGAGGCGATGCTGGCGCCGCGCCGCGACAGTCATGAAAGCCCGTTCACCTCGCAGCGGCCGCTTGGCGCCCTGCGCAAGATGATGGACCGCAGCGGCATCATCCTTGCCGGCTCCGGCAACACGCAAGGCGCTGTCAAGCAGACCTTTCCGGTCTACGAGCCGCGCACGCACATCACGTCCGGATCGTTCTCGCCGATGGGCTGGGCGGTGCCGGCCGCCCTCGGCGCCAAGCTCGCGCAGCCGGACCGTCAGGTTGTCGCCGTCGTGGGCGACGGCGATTTCATGATGAGCCTGCCGGAGATGGGCACGGCTGTCATGAACGACATACCGGCGGTCTTCCTCGTGCAGAACAATCGCGGCTACATGTCGATCCGCGGCGGCCAGCGCAAGTTCATGGGCCGGCATATCGCCTCGGAATTCAACCACCACAAGGGGAATGGCGAACCCTACACGGCCAACATCTCGGAGGTCGCGAAGAATTTCGGCATGGAATCGTGGAAGGTGGAGGACTCCGCCGATCTCGAGAAAACGCTGAAGGCGGCGCTCGACAGCAAGGCCCCGGCTCTTGTCGAGGTCACCACGTCCCGCGACGCGGCAGGGCCTTTCGTTACCGGCTGGTGGGACTTCCCGTCGCCGGCCTATTACGAGAAGGAACAGGCCGAATATGCCGAGGGGCGCAAGCTCGAACAGCATATGTAGTTCCACTTCGAGATCATCATCCAGTCCGTAGAAAAGGCGGCCTGCCCTGATGGCAGGCCGAAGCGGCGAGGTTCGCGAGCATGATTAGGCATCTGAAGACCGCGAAGCCGGCGGCAGGCATTTCCCAGAATCAATCCCTCAGCAATGCGGTGACCGATCTGCTTTCGGCGGTGGAAAAGGGCGGTGATCGCGTCGTGCGCGAACTTTCGATCAAGTTCGACAAGCTCGACCGCGAATCGTACCTGCTGACGCCTCAGGAAATCCAGGCCTGCCTGGACAGGCTGACGAAACAGCAGCGGGCCGATATCGAGTTCGCGCAGGAGCAGGTGCGCAATTTCGCACAGGCACAGAAGGCAGCGTTGCTCGATATCGAGGTGGAGACGCTGCCCGGAGTCGTTCTGGGCCACCGCAACATCCCCGTCGCCAATGTCGGCTGCTACGTTCCGGGCGGGCAGTATCCGCTGCTTGCCTCGGCGCATATGTCGGTCCTGACCGCCAGGGTGGCGGGCTGCGGCCGGGTGATCACCTGCGCGCCGCCCTTCAAGGGGGGGCTCGCGCCGCTGATCGTCGCGGCGCAGCATCTTGCCGGCGCCGACGAGATCTACTGCCTCGGCGGCGTGCAGGCGATCGCGGCAATGGCCTACGGGACGGAGACGATCCAGCCCGTCGACATGGTGGCAGGTCCGGGCAACGCCTATGTGGCGGAAGCCAAGCGCCTCCTGTTCGGCAAGGTCGGCATCGACCTCTTCGCCGGACCGACGGAAACGCTCCTCATCGCCGACGACTCGGTGGACGGCGAACTTTGCGCCACCGACCTGCTCGGTCAGGCCGAGCACGGCGTCAATTCGCCGGCCGTCCTGATCACCAACTCCGAAAAGCTGGCGAAGGACACGCAGCGCGAGATCGAGCGCCTGCTCAAGATCCTGCCGACGGCGGCTATCGCCGGCAAGGCATGGGAAGAGTGCGGCGAGATCATCCTGTGCGACACGCTCGACGAGATGGTCGCCGAAGCCGACCGGGTCGCGTCGGAGCACGTCCATGTCATGACGGCCGATCCCGACTATTTCCTGGAGCGGATGACCAATTATGGCGCGCTCTTCCTCGGTGCGCGGACCACGGTCGCGTATGGGGACAAGGTCATCGGCACCAACCATACGCTGCCGACCAAGCGTGCGGCCCGCTATACGGGCGGCCTGTGGGTGGGCAAGTTCCTGAAAACCTGCACCTACCAGCGCATCCTGACCGACGAGGCCTCCGCCGCCATCGGGGAGCACTGCTCGCGGCTCTGCATCATGGAAGGTTTCGCCGGACATGCCGAGCAGGCGAACGTGCGGGTGCGCCGTTACGCGCATCGCAATGTCGACTATGCTCAGGCGGTCGAGCCGCTTTGACGGGCAGGCATTCCTGGACCCCTCGGAACACGCCATGGACCAGACTGCAGACATCGTCATCATCGGTTCAGGCATAGGCGGCGCCACCGCGGCCTATGTGCTGGCGCCCACCGGAGCGCGCATCCTGATCATCGAGCGCGGCGAGCGGCTGGTCGATTCGCCGGAGGCGCGCGATGACCGCGCCATCTTCCAGCGCGGCTTCTACCGGACGAAGGAACTCTGGCAGGACGGCGCGGGCGTGCCGTTCAATCCCGGCAATTTCTACAATGTCGGCGGCAACTCGAAATTCTACGGCGCGATCATGTACCGCTATCGCGCCGAGGATTTTTCGCCGATCGAACACATGGAAGGCACGACGCCGGGCTGGCCGATCACCTATGAGGAGATGGAGCCCTGGTATTCGGAAGCCGAGCAGCTTTTTCAGGTGCGCGGCGCAATCGGCGAGGACCCGACGGAGCCGCAGCATTCGAAGCCCTATGCCTATCGTGCCGTTCCCGACGAGCCGTCGGTCGCACACTTGCGCGAGCGCATCCTCAAGACCGGCATACACGCCAGCTCGCTGCCGATCGCCATCGATCATGTCGCCTGGCTGAAGCGCGCCAGGACGACCTGGGACGCCTTTCCGGACACTTTTACAGGCAAGATCGATGCCGAGACGGGACCGCTGACGCTGGCGCTCAGGCACAAGAACGTCTCCCTGATGACGGGTGCGGAAGTTCTGCGGCTGGAAACTGATGGAGCCGGCAAGACGATAACGCACGCCGTGGTTCGCAAGGACGGCGCGGAGGTCCGCATCGCCGCCGGCCGCTTCATCCTCGCCGCGGGTGCGGTGAACTCTGCCGCGTTGCTGCTGCGCTCGGCCGGCGGCGCGCACAAGAAAGGGCTCGCCAACGGCTCCGATCAGGTCGGCCGCAATTTCATGAACCACAATTGCAGCGCGATGATCGCGATCGATCCGCTCATGCGCAACACGTCGGTCCACCAGAAGACGTTCGGATTCAACGATTTCTATCTGCGCGACGACCGCAGCGGATACCCGCTCGGCAATGTGCAGCTGCTTGGCAAGATCACCGGGCCGATCTTCAAGGCCAACATGAAATACGCGCCGGAGTTCGCGACTGCGCTGCTCGCCCGCTACTCTTTCGACTGGTACGTGATGAGCGAGGACCTGCCCGATCCCGACAGCCGCGTGACCGTGAACGACGGCATGATCCGGCTCGACTGGCAGCGGTCGAACCTCGCCTGCCACCGCGCGCTGTCGGAGAGGACGAAGGAAGTGTTCAAGGCGGCGGGATTCCCGATCGTGCTGTCACGCGCCTTCGACCGCCGCACTCCCTCCCATCAATGCGGCACCGCACGGCTTGGCGCCGACGCTGCAACGTCGGTCGTCGATCCGTTCTGCCGGGCGCATGACGTCGGCAACCTCTACATCATGGACGCCAGCGTGCTGCCGACCTCGGCTGCGGTCAATCCCGCGCTGACGGTGGCCGCCGTGGTGCTGCGGGCAGCAGGCCGATTGAAGCGTGAACTGTCAGCATGAACGCGCGGATCACATCAACCATCCGGGCCGCACCGAATTTCGTGACGATTTGACAACAGGATCAACCGACATGGCCGCCACCCACAACACCAGCCGTCGCCTGTCCTTCGCGGACGATTTCATCGAAGCCGTACTGGTCGAGAATGTCCGCGATCTCACGGTCGACAACGGAGTCGTCGTCAACCTGTCGCCGCAGCGCATGATCGTCGGCGGCGACGTCCCGGGCATCGTCCTGCCTTGGAAGTCGACGGCATTGCGCGGCGGGGTCGTCACCAGCGCAGAGAGGGTGGCGGTCCTGACGATGAAGAAGATCACCAATCTGGGTGGTGTCGGCCTGCGCGGCTGGGATTGGCTCGGCAATCGCATCCGCAGCTTCCCGCGCGACACGCCGCTCTACATCTCGTCGCAGGACACGGTCGGCGAGGTGGAAGTCGATCCGCTGGCCTTCACCAACGAGAGCCCGGCCGGCGAGGCCCGCCAGCGTTTCACGCTGAAGCTCAATCTGTGGTGGTCGCCAGGCGAGACGGACTGCTTCATTCACAACGAGCATCCGTTTCTCGAGGTCCACACGCAGATCCACGGACTGGGTCGCATGCAGAAGTTCCGGCAGCGCGACGAGGCGACCGTCTACGAGGATGTGCTGATGCCGGTCGGCTATACGCATGATCCGTTCTGCCGCGTCGCCGGCAAGAACCAGTGGGAATATCCGTGGCATCGATATTACGCGGACACGGATTCCATCTGGCTGGCAATCGAACTGCACCCGCAGGCGTAAGACGGAAAACGAGGAGGCGAAAAATGGCCGGTCGCGTCAACAGCACCATGATGCCATTTTCCAATGTGGCGCATCTGCCGCTCGACGAGAAGCTGCGCGCCACGAGGCTCGCGGGCTTCTCGCAGCTTTCGCTGATGCCGCTTGAGGTTGAAAAGCTGCTCGCCTCGGGCCTGAGCGCGAAGGATATCTCCGCGCGGGCGTCCGACGCAGGCGTGGAGATCACGCGCCTCGATCCGCTGAACACCTGGCCGCGCATCTGGCGGCCGGACAATATGGACGAAGTCTATATCGCCAGCGTCAACACGGAGCCTGATCGCTTCTTCGAGCTCTGCGCGGCGCTGGGGTGCACCTATGCCAGCCTCAACGCAACGTTCCCGCTGAATTCCATGTCCATCGGCGAGATCACCGAGCACTACGCCAATATCTGCAAGCGCGCGGCCGAGCACGGCATGTTCTGCGACCTGGAATTCATTCCGCTCTGGGGCGTGCCGACGCTTTCGATGGCATGGGAGATCGTGTCCGGCGCAGGCGCGAAGAACGGCGGTCTCGTCTTCGACGTATGGCATTTTGTCAGAAGCCACTCCGACATCGAGGTGTTGAAGACTATTCCCGGCGAGATGATCCATTGCGTGCAGCTGAATGACGGGCCGCTGGAGCTCCCGCAGGGCGTGTCCATCAAGGACGATTGCTACGACCGCAAGTTCCCCGGAGACGGCGAGTTCCCCAACACGGAAATCATCTCCGTGCTCGCGCGGAGCGGAGGATTGAACCAGGTCGGACCAGAGGTCTTTTCGCCGATGCTCGCCACGATGAGCGCGGAAGAAGTGGCGGACGTATCGGCTCGCTCGACCCGCGAGGCTCTGGAAAAAGCCGGCATCGCCCTCTGACCGGGGTCGGTTCGAGCGCGGTCCCGGTTCTGCCGCGTTCAACACGGAGAGCGCTGCTGCCAACGAAAAAAGCCGCCCCCGCGAATGCAAAGGGCGGCTTTTCGTTGCGTCCTCGTCGGTGTCAGCCGTTGATCAGCCGGTTCATCAGATCGTGGATTCCCCGGGCGACCTCGTAGCTGTTCTCCTGATGCTGCTTGCGCGAGAACATCTCGCAGCTCCACCAGCCGACATAGCCGGTCGCCTTCACGGCGTCGGTCCACGCCTTGAGATCGATCACGCCGCTGCCGGTCGGAACGTCGCGCAGCACGGCCTCAACGGGAACGCCGCCGTCATGCCGCAGCGAATCGCAGAAATGCACGCCGTAGAGGATGTTCTTGTCGATTTTTGCCACGACGTCCGGCGTATCTCCGGCCACATAGCAGTGCCAGTAGTCGATGAGCAGCCTGACATTGTCGCGGCCGGCGCGGTCGATGATTTCGAGCTGGTCGGCGAGCGTGTTTAGCGGTGTCCAGCCGAGCGCTTCCAGATAAAGCAGAAGGCCCTCTTCCGCGGCGCGATCGGCCAGTTTTGCGAGGTTCTTCGCCGTGATCCTGATCTGCTCGTCGCGCGGCAGGCCGAGCACGCCCTTGTAGAGGGAGGTGCTTCCGGAACTGGTGTAGTCGATCAGCGCCTGTACGTTTGCCGGGCCGGTGAGCACCTGCACCGCCTTCGCGCCGACAAGCTTCGCGAGATGGAAGAATTCTTCCGCGTCGGCCATCAGCGCAGGCTCGTCGGCGCCGGTGCGTTCGATGTCGACCAGAAAACCGAGGCCGGGAATATCGAAGCCGCGCAGGCGATCGCGCAGTTCAGCCTCGGTGAAGCCCGCCTCGAGAAAGGCCTTGAGCTTCAGCTTAGACGCCTCGATGCCGTCGAAACCCACCGTTCTGGCAAGCTCCAGGTCCATGACCAGCGGCTGGAACTTGGCGACCAGCGAGTGGAGGATCAGTCTCTGTTTTTCTTGCATCGAGGAAACTCTCCGTTGGGTTCATAGTCTCGGATGGCCGCCGGTGATGGCCGGCAAGACCGTCTCGGCGGTTCAGGTCGCGACGACGCGGCCCCTCTTTGCCGATTTCATCACCGCCTCGGCGGCGGCCAGCGCCGCATAACCGTCCGCGCCATTCGCGAGCGGCGGCGATCTGCCCTCGACCGCGTCGATGAACTGTTCGAGCGTCGCGAGATATGCGTCGCGCTCGCGGATCGGGATAAACTCGTTGCGGCCTTCGAGGCGCCGCACCAGAGTGCCGGAGCCGCGATGTCCAAGCGTGCCGCTGGCGATGAGGATACCGTCCGAACCGGCGGCGACCACGATGCTCTCCATGTCGGCGGTGGAATAGCTCTCATGCGCCTGGAAGAGCGTTTCGCCCATCCGCAGCACATAGGCCAGATGGTCAGGCATACCCTGGGTCGGGTTGCGGTCGGCGATGGCGAGCGCTTCTCCGGGTTCCTCTCCGGTCAGGAAGCGGGCGAGGTCGATGTCCTCGACGCACATTTCGAGAAAGATGTCAGGGCGATCGACCGGCCGGCTGCTCCACCGTGTCGGTTCCGGGTGATAAGGTCCGCCGCGAAGAATGGTGAGCGACCGCAACGCGCCGATGGCGCCATCGGCGACAAGGCGCTCCATCGTCTGATGCACCGCAGAGGCGCGGGCACGCTGGCTTATCGCCAGCACCACGCCGGCGGCTTCGCATATTCGCGCCAGCTCGGCCGCCGTCCTTGCCGTCGCGGCGATCGGGCCGTCGCAGACGATGTGTTTTCCTGCCGATGCTGCGGCTCGGATGTAAAAGGGCCGCCGTTCGACAGCCGCGGCGATGTAGACGAAGGCGACATGGGGATCGTCGATCGCCCGGTGAGGATCGGTGGTCGACCGCGGAATATCGGCATCCCGGGCGAAGTGGTTGGCGCGGGTCTCGCTGCGGCTCGCCACCCAGAGCGGCGAATGGCCAAGCGCGCGAATGGCCGAAACCATCTGCTCGGCGGCCACGGTGCCTGTGCCCATGACGGCCCAACCGCTTTTCTTTACCGTATCCGGAGGCATGCGTATCTCGTCGCCGATTTGACCGCGATCTTCGACGATCGCTGGCGTGCCGACAATTTCGCAGCCAGTTGAAGGCTTTCGCAATATGAAGTAGATTTCGCGCCACAACGCGCAATAGTCGGGCGGAGCCAATGGATCAGCACACAGGCAGCAACGCGGCCTTCGCGGCCAATTTGCGCACCCTGTGCGACCAGCAGGGCTCCATCGCCGGTCTCTGCCGCAAGATCAACGTGAATCGCCAGCAGTTCAATAAATATCTGTCAGGCGCGCACGTCCCATCATCCTCGAATCTGAGGATGATCGCAAATCACTTCGGCCTGAGCGTACCGATCCTTTTCTCCGACCCGGACGAATTCCGGACGCTTGTCGACGGCAATTTCTTCCATGCGATGACGACCGCCAAGCAGCTGCCCGAATTGTCCGCTTTCATCTCAAGCGTCATTGTCGGCAACGATGCCCAGGAGAGCGAAATCGTCGGCGTCTACGACCGCTATCAGTTCTCTTCCATCTACAAGGGTTTCGTGCTGCGCTCCGCCCTTTGCATCTACCGGAACAGGGAGTTCCTGCAGCACTATTACGTCGAGCGCTTTCCGAGCTACGACGATCCCAAGAAGACCGAATATGTCTTCAAATATTACGGCTTCTGCTTTCCTGTCGCGGACCGCCTGTTCACCGCTGATTTCGAGGGCATCCAGCGCAACGAACTGACATTCGGCGTCTTCGCGCAGGTCCGGCGCAACTCGAAGAAGTTCATGTTCGGCATCGCAAGCGGCATTGCCGCGACTATGTTCCGTCAGCCTTACGCGACCAAGGTCGCGCTGCACTATCGCGGACCGGGGCTGCTGAAGCGCGAGCACCTCGAGACCATTACCGTGATGGATCGCAACGATCCTTCGATCCCGCGCGAGGCGTTGCAGTATCTCGGCGACGGTTCGGACATGATCCGCGTCGGCTGACGACAAAGGGCCTGTCGCCCTGCCACCCTCCACTCATGCAATCTGGCGCACTCTTCAGCGCAAGCCGCTTCGACCTGCTTCGCGCACGTGTGGCCTGCGAAATTGCACGATGGGCCGGAATTCCGGACTTTACCGTCCCGGAGTCGCCGGCCGGCCGGCATGCTGGAGCGAAGGCCTTCCGGCTGCGCCCGCGCTTTGCCGCGCCGGCTTTCCGCGCATGGAGATCGGCAAGATGGATACTGCGGATTACATCGTCGTCGGCGGCGGCTCGACCGGTTGCGTCATCGCCTCGCGCCTGTCCGAGGATGCCGACGTATCGGTCGTGCTGCTCGAGGAGGGGCCGCGTGATCGCAATCCCTACATCCATATTCCGGGAGCCTATTACAAGACGGCGCAGGGGCCGCTGCTGAAGCGCATGCCGTGGGAGCCGACTTCCGAGCAGGAGCGGAACGAGACGCCGACCATGGTGCAGGCAAGCGTGCTTGGCGGCGGCAGCTCCGTGAATGCGATGATCTACATCCGCGGCAATCCGCAGGACTATGCGAGCTGGGAAGAACTCGGAGCGGCGGGTTGGGGCTATGACGACGTGCTGCCCTATTTCCGTAAGGCAGAGGACAACAATCGCTTCTGCAACGAGGCTCATGCGGTCGACGGGCCGCTTGGCGTCTCGGACATCGACCACATCCACCCGCTGACGAGGGCCTGGCTGAAGGCATGCCAGCAGGCGGGCCTGCCATACAATCCGGACTTCAATTCCGGCAATCAGGCGGGGTGCGGCCTTTACCAGATCACTGCCCGCGACAACCGGCGCAGCAGCGCTGCCGTCGCCTACATAAAGCCCGCGCGCAAGCGGCGGAACCTCCGCGTCGCGACGGGCGCGCGCGCGACGCGGATCGTGATCGAGAAGGGCAGGGCGGTCGGCGTCGAATATGTGAGCGGAGGCAGGAGCCATATGCTGCGCGCCACCCGCGAAGTGATCCTTTCGGCGGGCGCGATCAATTCGCCCAAGCTGCTGATGCTGTCCGGCATCGGTGCCGCCGACGAACTGGCCGGGCATGGTATCAAGGCCGTGGCGGACCTTCGCGGCGTCGGGCGGAACCTGCAGGATCACATAGAAATTTCGCTGATCTATCAGCTGAACGGTCCGCACAGCTACGACAAGTACAAGAAGCTGCACTGGAAGGCGGCGGCCGGTCTCAACTATGCGCTCTTCAGGGGCGGCCCCGCCTCCTCCAACCTTATCGAGGGGGGCGCCTTCTGGTGGGGCAACAGGGGCGAGGTGACGCCCGACATGCAGTATATCTTCGTGGTCGGCGCGGGCATCGAAGAAGGAATCGAAGCCGTGCCGGGCGGCAATGGCTGCACGCTGAATCTCGGCCAGATCCGTCCGCGCTCGCGTGGCGAAGTACGGCTGGCGAGCAACGATCCCGCCGCCTTTCCCCGTATCGTCCCGCGCTATTTCAGTGACCCCTACGATCTGGAAACGGTGACAGACGGAGGCATGCTCGCCATGGAGATCATGGAACAGGCGCCGATCAGCCGCTATATCGAAAGACGCCACGTCCCCTTCGGCAAAACCATATCGCGCGCCGAATTCCGCGCTTTCTGCCAGAGGGATGCACATGCGGCGCTGCATCCATCCGGCACGTGCCGGATGGGATCGGACGAGATGGCGGTCGTCGATCCCGAACTGCGGGTGCGTGGGGTGGACGGGCTGCGGGTCGCGGATGCGTCGATCATGCCGACACTGATCTCTGGCAACCCGAACGCCGTGTGCATCATGATCGGCGAAAAAGTTTCCGATCAGATCAGGCGGCATCGCCGATAAAAGCGTTTGATTCGATAGCCCTGACAATCGCCGCGCCGATCGCGGCAGATGCAGCCTGGCCGCCGGCCCAGCCTTGTCTGTCCGAAGGCACTCGACCCGTCCGGCATTATTGAGCAAGATCAAGGCTGGCTCGACACATCCTCGACAGTATGCGGCCCGAATGTCTGACGTGCGCTTTGGCGAGTCGGATACGATGCTGGTTCGCGTAGCGTCGACGCCTTGAAGATTCGATCAGGACGGAAGGATTGCAGTTTGTTCCACGACCGTCATCGTTGCCGGTTGCCGCGAAGTGTCGGCCATGTCTGACCGGCTGAAAGCACTGTTCGGCAGCCGGTGGTTCTGGATACTGGCCGTTGTCGCGGTTGCCGTTCTCGGCTGGTATCTGACGCAGCGACTGGCCAAACCCGCCGTGCCCGAGGGGATCGCCTCCGGCAATGGCCGCATCGAGGCCGTGTCGATCGACATATCTGCGCGCACGGGCGGGCGGGTAAGGGACATCATCGTGCATGAGGGCGAGATGGTGTCGCTCGGACAGGTCCTCGCCCGGATGGATACGCAGCAGCTCGAAGCGCAACTGCGCGAGGCGCGTGCGCAGTTGCAGCGGGGCCGCATCGGCAGGGATGTCGCCGAAAGCGGCGTGGCGCAGGCCGAGGCCGAGCATTCCGCGGCACTTGCCGTCGCCGCCCAGCGGCAGACCGAGCTCGACGCGGCGGAGCGCAGGCTCGGACGCTCGGAGCAGCTCGCCCGCAACAACGCCATCTCGCAGCAGGTGCTGGACGACGACCGTTCCCGTGTCGACGGGGCACGCGCCGCGCTTGATGCCGCGCGGGCGCAAGTCGCTGCGGTCACCGCCGGGATCGCGACAGCCCGGGCGCAGATCATCGACGCGGAGGCCATCATCGAGGCGGCCGAGGCCACCATCGAGCGCATCCAGGCGGATATCGACGACAGCGCGCTCCGCTCGCCACGCGACGGACGGGTGCAGTATCTCGTGGCGCAGCCGGGCGAGGTCGTTGCCGGCGGCGGCCGGGTCCTCAACCTGATAGATCTCAACGACGTCTACATGACCTTCTTCCTGCCGACCATGGAGGCCGGCCGCGTCGCGATGGGCGCCGAAGCGCGCATCGTGCTGGATACCGCGCCGGGCGTCGTGGTCCCGGCGGAAGTGTCGTTCATCTCCGACGTCGCGCAGTTCACCCCGCGTACGGTGGAAACGACCGACGAGCGGCAGGGCCTGATGTTTCGCATTCGCGTGAGGGTGCCGATCGATCTCCTGCAACGGCACTCCGAATATGTGAAACCGGGCCTGCCGGGCGTCGCCTATGTCAGGATCGATCCGACGACGGAGTGGCCGGAGAGCCTGCGGACCGGACTGCTGGAATGAAGGGAGAGGTCCTAAACGATTCCAGGCCGTTCGCCGCGCGCGTCCGCAACGTCAGCCATGTTTTCAGGAAGACCCGCGCGCTCGATGACGTCACGCTCGACTTTCCGGCGGGCCGCATGCTCGGTCTCATCGGACCTGACGGAGTGGGGAAGTCGACGCTGCTTTCCATCATCGCCGGCGCGCGCAAGCTGCAGCATGGCGAGGTCGAGGCGCTGGGCGCCGACATGCGCGATCAGCGTCAACGCAGCAAGGTCGGCCCGCGCATCGCCTACATGCCGCAAGGTCTCGGCAAGAACCTCTATCCGACGCTTTCGGTGTTCGAGAATGTGGACTTCTTCGGCCGCCTTTTCGGCCATGCCCGCGACGAGCGCGAGCGGCGCATTCACGAACTGCTCGTCGCAACCGGTCTCGATCCCTTTCCCGACCGGCCCGCCGGAAAACTGTCTGGCGGCATGAAGCAGAAGCTCGGCCTCTGCTGCGCGCTGATCCACGATCCGGACCTCCTGATTCTCGATGAGCCGACCACCGGCGTCGATCCGCTAGCGCGACGCCAGTTCTGGGATCTGATCAATGCGATCCGCAAGAACCGGCCGGAAATGGGCGTCATCGTCGCCACCGCCTACATGGAAGAGGCGGCGGGCTTCGACTGGCTGGTCGCGATGGATGCAGGCCGCGTGCTTGCCACGGGCACGCCTAGCGAGCTTCTTGAACAGACCGGAGCGGCGTCCCTCGACGAGGCCTTCATTGCTTTGATGCCCGAGGAGAAGCGCCGGCAATATCGCGCCGTCGAGATCTTGCCGCGTCCCCCTGATGGCGACGGCGATGCAGCGATCGAGGCGGAGGGTCTGACCATACGTTTCGGCGATTTCACCGCCGTGGACAATGTGAGCTTCCGCATCCCGCGCGGCGAGATCTTCGGCTTCCTCGGCTCCAACGGCTGCGGCAAGACCACGACCATGAAGATGCTGGCCGGGCTTCTGCCTGCGAGCGAAGGCGTGGCGCGCCTGTTCGGACACGAGGTGAATCCGCACGACATCGGCACGCGGCGGCGTGTCGGCTACATGTCGCAGTCCTTCTCGCTCTATTCAGAACTCACCGTGCGGCAGAACCTCGACCTGCATGCCCGCCTTTTTCATCTGCCGGCCGACAAAATCCCGGCGCGCATCGATGAGATGGCGCAGCGTTTCGGTCTCGCCGGCGTCATGGACACGCTGCCGGATTCGCTGCCGCTCGGCGTCACCCAGCGCCTGTCGCTCGCTGTGGCGATGATCCATGCGCCGGAAATGCTGATCCTCGACGAGCCGACTTCCGGCGTCGATCCGATCGCACGCGATGCGCTGTGGCAGAGCTTCGCCGATCTGTCGCGCAAGGACGGCGTCACCATCTTCATATCCACGCATTTCATGAATGAGGCTGAGCGCTGCGACCGCATCTCGCTGATGCACGCCGGCAAGGTGCTCGTCAGCGATACGCCGGCTGCGATCGTCGAGAAGCGCGGCAGCGCCGATCTGGAAGAGGCCTTTGTCAGCTATCTGGAGGAAGCGATCGCGGACGAGGAGGGCACGCAGGCCCCGGGGCCGCAAGCAGGACTGCCCGCTCCCGGCATGATGCAGGCCATCGCCTCGCACCATCAAGTCGGGCGGCGCAGGCGTTTTCTCGATCCCCGCCGCATCGCAAGCTACACAAGACGCGAGGCTCTGGAGCTGCGCCGCGATCCGATCCGCGCCTCTTTCGCCTTCATCGGCAGCCTCCTCCTGCTGTTCGTCATCGGCTATGGCATAAACATGGATGTCGAGGACCTGCCCTACGCGGTGCTCGACCACGACCAGACCACGTTCAGCCGCGACTACACGCTCGATATCTCCGGATCGCGCTTCTTCTCCGAGCAGCCGCCGATCCTCAGTGCAACGGAACTGGATCGACGGATGCGAAGCGGCGAGCTGAGTCTCGCCATCGAGATACCGCCCGGTTTCGCGCGCGAGGCGGCGGCCGGACGGAACGTGGAAATCGGCGCCTGGATCGACGGCGCCATGCCGTCGCGCGCCGAAACGGCAAGGGGCTATGTCGAGGGGCTGCATGCGCACTGGCTGATGCAGCGGGCGCGCGAGACGATTGGCGGGCAGGCGCTGGCCGGTGATTTCCAGATCGAGACACGCTTCCGTTACAATCCGACGCTCGAAAGTCTTGTCGCCATGGTGCCGGCG
Organism: Rhizobiaceae bacterium; assembly: GCA_023953845.1. Lineage (NCBI taxonomy): Bacteria > Pseudomonadati > Pseudomonadota > Alphaproteobacteria > Hyphomicrobiales > Rhizobiaceae > Rhizobiaceae bacterium. Next base: position 3,143,797 of record JAMLJC010000001.1, read on the forward strand.
GTCATCGCCATGGTGTTGCTTTTCATCCCGACCATGCTCGCGACGCTCTCGATCGTGCGGGAAAAGGACCTCGGCTCGATCGTCAATCTCTACGTCACGCCGGTCTCGCGGCTCGAATTCCTGCTCGGCAAGCAGCTGCCGTATGTGGCGCTTTCCATGGCGAATTTCGTCACGCTGACGGTGTTTGCGATCCTCGTGCAGGGCGTGCCGTTCACCGGCAGTCTGATCGCCTTCGCAACCGGCGGTCTGCTCTACGCGATCGCGGCGACCGGGCTTGGGCTGCTCATATCCAGCTTCATGAACAGCCAGATCGCGGCGATCTTTCTGACGACCCTCGTCACCATGCTGCTTGCAGTGCAATATTCCGGAATGCTCGATCCGGTCGCCTCGATGGAGGGGTCGGCCGCAGTGATCGGCGCCGTCAATCCCGCGACCCATTTCATCACGATCGCGCGCGGCACCTTCTCCAAGGCGCTCGGTTTCGAGGAATTGCAGGCATCCTTCCTGCCTCTGCTGATCGCCGGACCCGTCTTTCTCGGCCTCAGCGTGTTCTTCCTGAAGAAGCAGGCCAGCTGACCATGCATATTTCCAATATCTGGCGGCTGGGCATCAAGGAGCTGTGGGGTCTCATACGCAGCCCGGCCTTGCTGGCGCTGATCGTGGCAGCCTTCTCCGTGCAGATCTACGCGGCTGCGACGGCCATGCCCGAAACGCTCAACAAGGCGCCGATCTCCATCGTCGACGAGGACGTCTCGCCCCTGTCGGCCCGCATCGCGTCAGCCTTCTATCGACCTCATTTCAACCCACCGCAGACCATCTCGCTGTCCGAGATGGACCGGCGCATGGACGCCGGCATCGATACCTTCGCGCTCGTCATCCCGGCGAATTTCCAGCGCGACCTTCTGGCCGGAAGCGCGCCGGCCATGCAGCTCAACGTCGACGCGACGCGCATGACCCAGGCCTTCACCGGCGCCGGCTACGTTCAGGCGATCGTGTCGGGCGAGGTTGGCGAGTTCACACAGCGCTACCGGACGGCCGAGGCCACACCGATCAATCTCGTCCTGCGCGCCCGGTTCAATCCGGGGCTTGATCCCGGCTGGTACGGGGCGATGATGGAGGTGATCAACAACGTCTCGCTGCTTTCGGTCATCCTGGCCGGCGCTTTCCTCATCCGCGAGCGCGAACGCGGCACGATCGAGCATCTGCTCGTCATGCCGGTAACGCCGGCCGAGATCGTGATCGGCAAGATCTGGCCGACGGCGCTGGTCGTTTTCGCCGCCGCGATCTTCGCCATCACCGTCGTGGTGCAAATCTGGCTGGCGATACCGGTGGCGGGTTCGCTCTGGCTGCTGATGCTGGGTCTCCTTCTCCAGCTCTTCGCCACCACCTCGCTCGGCATCCTGCTGGCCACGATCGCAGGCTCCATGCCGCAGTTCGGCCTGCTCCTGATGCTCGTCCTCTTCCCCCTGCAGGTGCTGGCGGGCGGAACGACGCCTGTCGAAAACATGCCCGGCTTCATCAGGACGTTCATGACGGCCGCGCCCGACACCCATTTCGTGGCGCTCGCCCGTGCGGTTCTTTTCCGGGGCGCCGGGATCGATACCATATGGCCGCAGATCCTTGCGCTGGCCGTGATCGGCACGGCCTTCTTCTCCCTGTCGCTGTGGCGGTTCAGGACATCGCTGCGATAGCCAACTGCAAATCTCGCGACCTGTTTAGCGGAGAGGCGGCGGCGTCTCTCCCCAACGCGTCATGTGTTCGCCAGGATCGATGCCGGCCCAGTTGACCAACCGTGCCGCGATCTCGCCGATCATCGCCTCGATTGTCGCGGGGCGCGTGTAGAAGGGCGGCACCGGCGGCGCGATCACCGCGCCCATCCGCGCCAGCCTGAGCATGGCGTCGAGATGGCCCTCGTGCAGCGGCGCCTCGCGTGGCGCGACCACCAGCCGGCGTTTCTCCTTCAGCGTGACGTCGGCGGCGCGGGTGAGCAGATTGTCGCCCAGCCCATGCGCGATCGCCGCCAGCGAACGCATGGAGCAGGGAACCACGATCATGCCACCGGCGGAAAATGAGCCGCTGGCGATCGGCGCGGCAAGATTGTCCGGCGCGTGGACGCGCGCAGCCGCTGCCTCAAGAAGAGAGAGACCGGTCTCGCCCAGTTCGTGGCGGATGCTGGCGTGAGCCCCGCGTGAGACGACGAGGTGGGTCTCGACGGCCGCGTCGGAAAGCTGACGCAGAACCTCCAGAGCCAGCGCGGAGCCCGAAGCCCCCGTCACGCCTACGATCAGACGGCTCATCGCTTCATCCCCGCTCCGCACCCGCCGTTGGAAAGAACTCATGCCAGCGGCGCGAAACTTGCCGCTTGATCTCGTCCGTCATCTTCAGCTCGGCGCCCCACTCCCGGTCGGTCTCGCTCCCGATCTTACGGGTGGCGTCGAAGCCGACCTTGCCGCCCAACCCGGGCAGCGGCGAAGCGAAGTCGAGTTGGTCGACCGGGGTGCGCTCGAGGAGCATCAGGTCGCGGGAGGGGTCCATGCGCGTAGCGAGCGCCCATGCCACGTCAGGCCAGGAGCGAATGTCGATGTCGGCGTCGACCACGACCACGAGCTTGGTCATCGAGAATTGCGGCAGCAGCGACCAGAAACCCATCATCACCCGCCTTGCCTGCCCGGCATAGCGTTTGGCGATTGCGATCACGGCGATACGATAGGAGCACGCTTCCGGCGGCAGCCATATGTCGACGACCTCGGGCAGTTGCTGGCGCAGCAGGGGGCTGAACAGCGTCGTCAGAACCTCTCCCAGAACCGAGGGCTCGTCCGGCGCACGGGCGGTGAAGGTCGTCAGATAGTGCGCATCCTCGCGGATGAAGATGCGCTTCAGCGTGAAGACCGGGTACGGCGCGGGCGCGTTATAGTAGCCGGTATGGTCCCCGAACGGGCCTTCGATGGCGGTCTCGTGCGGCGACACCGTGCCCTCGAGCACGATCTCCGCGCTGGCCGGCACGTGAAGGGGAATGCTCGCGCAGGGCGCGAGCGCTGCGCGCCTGCCGCCGATCATTCCCGCCAGCGCCAGTTCCGTGACGCTTTCGGGCGCAGGCATCACCGCCGCGAGCAGCGTGGCCGGGTCGGCCCCGACGACGACCGCGACGGGCATTTCCTCGTTTCGCGCCTGCCACTGGCGATGATGCGCCGCGCCGCCGCGCATCGGCAGCCAGCGCACGATCGCCTGGTCGCGGCCGATCACCTGCATACGATAGACGCCGAGATTGTAGCCGGCGGGGTCATCCTCGCCCGGCGGGCGGGTGACCACCACCGGCCAGGTGATCAGCGGTCCGGCATCGCCCGGCCAGCAGCGCTGCACGGGAAGGATGGAGAAGTCCGGGTCGGCCTCGCCCCATCTGCGCGGCCGCCCCGCGATTCCCGGCCGCGCCAGCAGCGCGCCGCGCGCGGCCGGTAGCAGCGACCGCGCCTCGCGCAAGGTCTGCGGCGGGCGAGGCGACCGCATCCACGCGAGCAGTTCGCCGAGCGACTTCAGCCCGTCCATGTCGGTGCCGAGACCACGGGCGACGCGCTCCGCCGTGCCGAAAAGATTGGCAACGACAGGAAAGCGCGCCGCCCCGCCCCGGTCATCGAGCGGTCTCGACAGGCGCAGCACGGGTCCCCGTGCGGCAATGACCCGCCGATGGAGCTCGGTGATCTCCAGCCGCATCGACACCGGGGCGCCGATCTCATGGATCATTCCCTCCTTCTTGAGGTGGGAGAGAAACGAGCCGAGATCGGGAAAGAGTGGCAGACGACGCTGGTGCATAAAACGGCCCGGAACGCAAAATCGATGGCACGGCGCTGCGGAGAGTTCTTTGCGAAATCGCAAAGAGGCGCGTTTCGGGGTGCGTTAAAAATATGACGATGCAGGGAGGCGGTGTCGGTACGGATGATCGGCAAAACCATCGGACTTGGCACAGCACGGTTGCCACTGCTCGCGGCCGGCCGGGCGGGCGCGAAATGACGGCGGGCTTTGTGGAGGCCAGGTTGCCGGATTTCGTCAACCGCCTGCTCCCTGCATTCGCGGGACTGCCGCTCGGCCCGATGCTGACGCTCTCGCTGCGCGCCCTGGCAAGGCGCCGGCCGGCTCTGTTCGAACGGCTGGGCGAGCACCGCCGCGAACGTTACTTCATCGATCCCGTCGATCTCGCCTTCGCCTTCACGGTCGTCCCCGACGGGGAACAGGCGATTGTGCAGGCCGCCCGCAAGAGCGAGGCGTCCACCTGCGGCGTCGTCATCCGCGGTCCGCTGCTCACCCTGCTGGCGCTGCTGGATGGCACGTTCGACGGCGACGCGCTGTTCTTCAACCGGGTCATCTCGATCAGCGGCCGCACCGAGGCTGTGCTGGCGCTGCGCAACGCCATCGAGGACGCCGAGTTGCGTCCGTCCGATCTCGTCGGAGTCCGCGGGACACTGGCGCGGCTGCTTGATGCCGGCATACTCGGCGGGCTCGACACGGCGCGCCGTTTCGCGGCCTCGGCGCCTGCGAGGCGAGAGTCGTGACCGGCGGATCGCCTATGGAACTCGTCTGCCCCGCCGGCACGCCGGTGGCGCTGCGGGCGGCCGTTCAGGCGGGCGCCGGCGCCGTCTATTGCGGCTTCCGCGACGGGACAAATGCAAGGAACTTCCCCGGCCTCAACTTTTCAGTCGCCGAAATGGCCGAAGGCGTCCGCTTCGCCCACGCTCACGGCGCCAGGGTGCTGGTCGCCATCAACACCTTCGCGCGCGTCGGGGAGGTCGACCTCTGGCTGGGGGCGGTCGACGCGGCGGCGGCGTGCGGCGCTGACGCCATCATCGCCAGCGACGTCGCCGTACTCGACCATGTCGCCAGCAACCATCCGGAAGTTAACCTCCATCTGTCGGTGCAAGCTGCCGCTGCGACGCCCGAGGCGATCGGGTTCTACGCGAAGACCTTCGGCGTGCGGCGCGTCGTGCTGCCGCGTGTGCTCTCCGTGCAGGAAATCGCAGCGCTGAACAGGAACGTCGACGTCGAAACGGAGGCGTTCGTGTTCGGCGGCCTCTGTGTCATGATCGAAGGGCGCTGCCATCTCTCCTCCTATGCCACTGGAAGGTCGCCCAACCTCAACGGCGTCTGCTCGCCGCCCGAGGCGGTGAGCTACGACGAGGATCGCCACGGCGTGGCGGCGAGGCTTTCCGGCTTCACGATCGACCGCTACGCGCAGGGCGAGCCGACCGGCTATCCCACGCTCTGCAAGGGGCGATTCAGGGCCGGCGACAAGACCGGCTACCTGTTCGAAGATCCCGTCAGCCTCAACGCCGGTTCGCTGATCGCCGGACTGAAGGCCGCCGGCGTCACCGCGCTCAAGATCGAGGGGCGCCAGCGCGGCAAGGCCTATGTCGGCGAGGTGGTGCGCGCCTTCCGCAGGGCGCTCGACGCGGTCGAAATGGGAAGCGACGCGGTGGAAATCGATCGCATCCTCGCCGGCCAGTCCGAGGGCGGCAGGCAGACCACCGGCGCCTACAAGAAGACATGGAGGTGAGTCCATGTCCGCGATCGCGCTGACGCTCGGGCCGGTCTTCTTCCACTGGCCGGCCGAACGGCTCGCCGATTTCTACCGCCGTATCGCCGACGAGGCTCCGGTCCAACGGGTCCATGTCGGCGAGGTCGTATGCGGCAAGCGCATGCCGTTCTCCGACCCGTGCTGGCCCGAAATCATCGAGCGTCTGGAGCGCGCCGGCAAGGAGGTCGTCCTCGCCACGCTCGCCGCGCCCGCCACGGTGCGCGAGCGCCGCAGCATAGCGGAGCTGTGCGGCGACGGGAGGCTCGTGGAAGTCAACGACTTCACCGCGCTTCCGGCCCGCTCCGGCAGGCCTTTCGTGGCCGGGCCGTTCCTCAATGTCTACAACGAGGCGGCCGCGCGGTTCCTGGCGGGGCAGGGCGCGCGCGCCATCTGCCCGCCGGTGGAACTGTCGCTCGCCGCCGTCGGCGGCATGGCCGGGGCCTGCCCCGGCGTCGAGTTCGAAATGTTCGCCTTTGGCCGGCTGCCGCTGGCCATTTCGGGACGATGCTATCACGCCCGGCTCCACGGTCTGCACAAGGATTCCTGCCAGTTCACCTGCGAGAGGGACGCGGACGGGCTGGCCGTCGACACGCTCGACGGTCAGGCCTTCCTCGCCATCAACGGCGTGCAGACGCTTTCCAGTCAGGTGCATGCATTCTGTCCGTCACCCGACGAGTTGGCCGGGCACGGAATCCGCCGTCTGCGCCTGTCGCCTCAGAGTTGCGACATGATCGAGGTGTCGAAGACCTACCGCGCTCTTCTCGACGGACAGGAAGAACTGGACAGCGCCCGCTTCATACTTTCCTGCCTCGACCTGCCGGGGAAGATGGTCGACGGCTATGCCCGCGCCAGACCGGGATGGCATGCAGTGGCCGCGGTCGACTGAAAGGCAATGTCCGCTATCGCCTTTGCGCAAGACGGCGCCTCCGGAGTCAGCCGGGACGACAGCCCGTGCGAAGCAGTGGGCACCTGACAGCCATCAGACGCTCGCGTCCGGCAAACTCGGCCAACCGGCTCATGTCGTTCACCACGACGGTGCCCTGCTCGATGCGCACGCCGACCGCCCGCAACCGCTGGAACGAGCGCGACAGGCTCTCCGGCTTCATGCCGAGCCGGCCTGCGATGAGGAGCTTCTCGTAGGGGAGGGCGATGGTGCAGGGCCCCTCCGCCACCGGCGCCAGCCCGATCAGGAAATTGGCGAGCCGCTGCGGGCCGGTGTGAGCCTTCAACTCCTCTATCTGGTCGACCAGGCCCTTGAGGTGCAGTGACGTGGATGCCAGCATTGCCAGGCCGATCTGCGGGTTGGATCGCGTCACTTCCACGATGCCGTGCGTCGGCACCGCCAGCAGGCGCGCGTCGGTTACCGTCTCGCCGCTCACCGGATAGGCGCCGCCGGTCAGGCAGGGCACTTCGGCAATGCAATCGCCGCGCGCGAACACGCCGACGACCACCTCGTCGCCTCCCACCGTCATGCGAAAGAGTTTCACCCAGCCGTCCAGCACGAGATAAAACGCCGTCGCCGGCTCGTCCTGCTCGAACAGGGTCGTGCGCCGCGGCCGCAGTTGCAGGTCCGACTGCGCCAGCAGGGCATCGAGCGCCTCCGGCGGCAGCGCTGAAAACATCGGCGCGGTACGGATCGCCTTGCGGTCATGCGGATCGATGTATCGCTCGTTCATCGTTCCGTTCTCCCCATTTCAACCGACCACATCCGCCGGCGCGGAACTTTGCGCAAACGCAAGCAACGGAACGATTCCGCTGCGCGGCGGACTGCTTGACTTCGGTCAAGTGTTCCGCGCGAGCGCCTCTGTTACGTCAGAACGCAGATCGGTTTCTTCAGGAGGACACGATGAGCGATCGCCCGGAAGCGGAGGCGAAGCCGGAGAAAATACCGGCGATGCAGCAGCTTCTCGACAATCCGTTCCTGCTGCTTTTCATCGGGATCACCATTCCGACCGTGCTGTACATCGTGTGGGGCGTGATGGAAGTCGCGTCCATCCCGATCGCTCCCTGATCGCCGCCGGAGGATACGGACATGGCCATCTCGCCTCCCGAAAACAGACTCTGGTGGAAGGAGCCGATCGAGCGTGTCGAGATCGGCTGGATCGTCGTCGCCTTCCTCTGGGGGCTGTTCATGTTCTTCTTCATGATTGCCTGGCATTTCATCGGCGGACAGAACCTGTCGACGGAGACCTACCGCATCAAGCCGGAGGCTTATGAGGAAAAGGTTCTCGCCTTCGCCGAGCAGTTCCAGGTCGGCGAAGACGTGGGCGTGCCGGTGGTGCGCCCGCCTGCCGGCGAGGACGTCTACCTGCTTGCGCGGCTCTGGGAATGGTGGCCGATCCTCGAGCTCAAGAAGGGGCAGAGCTATCGCATCCATCTTTCGACGCTGGACTGGCAGCACGGCTTCTCGCTGCAGCCGGTCAACATCAACATCTCCGTTCATCCCGGCTACGAGCAGATCATCACGCTGACGCCGACCGAGGCTGGCGAGTTCGGCATCGCCTGCAACGAATATTGCGGCATCGGACATCACCTGATGACCGGCCGCATCCGCGTCGTCGAATAGGCGGAGGGGACCATGACAGCCATAGACGCATCCTACGCCGGCGCGCCGGCATCCGCGGCGGCCTTCCGCACCTGCCGCTTCACGGGCCTGAAGGTCGACATCGCCGCGCAGCGCCTCATCAAGGCCAATGCGGTGGCGGCGATCGTCTTCCTCGCGATCGGCGGCCTGATGGGCCTGCTGGTCGCGCTCACCCGTTGGCCGGCGATACAGTTGCTGCCGTCGGAGTGGTTCTACCTCATCCTCACGGGGCACGGTGCCAATGTGCTTCTGTTCTGGATCATTTTCTTCGAGATCGCGCTCCTCTACTTCGCCTCCGCCGTCCTGCTCGGCTCCAGGCTCGCCGCGCCGCGTTTCGGCTGGGCCGCCTTCGTGCTGATGGTGCTGGGAGCGATCATGACGAACGTGGCGGTATTCCAGGGCGATTCGAGCGTGATGTTCACCTCCTATCCGCCGATGCAGGCCGCGCCGCACTTCTATCTCGGCCTGATCGTCTTCGCGGTCGGGGCGCTCATCGGCGTCTTCGTCTTCTTCGGCACGCTGGTCGTCGCGCACGCCGAGCGCACCTATGAGGGCTCGATACCGCTGGTCACCTTCGGCGCGCTGACGGCGGCCATCATCGCCGTCTTCACGCTGGCCTCTGGCGCCATCATCCTGATCCCGACCTTCCTGTGGTCGCTGGGGCTGATCGCAGAGATCGACCCGCTGATGTACAAGGTCATCTGGTGGGGGATGGGCCATTCCTCGCAGCAGATCAACGTGGCCGCGCATGTGTCGGTCTGGTATGCGATCGGCGCGCTCACCATCGGCGCCAAGCCGCTGTCGGAGAAGGTCAGCCGCACCGCCTTCCTGCTCTACATCCTGTTCCTGCAACTCGCCTCGGCGCACCATCTGCTCGCCGATCCGGGTATGAGCGCCACGTGGAAGATCGTCAACACCAGCTACATGCTGTACCTGGCCGTGCTCGGGTCGCTGATCCACGGACTTACGGTTCCCGGTGCGCTGGAGGCGGCGCAGCGCCGCAACGGCTACACCAAGGGCGCGTTCGAGTGGCTGCGCAAGGCTCCGTGGGGCAATCCGGCCTTCGCGGGCATGTTCCTGTCGCTGGTCATGTTCGGCTTCATCGGCGGCATCTCCGGCGTCGTGCTCGGCACCGAGCAGCTCAACCTCCTGATGCACAACACCATCTACGTGCCGGGACACTTCCACGGCACGGTGGTGGCCGGCACCACGCTCGCCTTCATGGCGATGACCTACTACGTGCTGCCGCTGGTCTTCCAGCGCGACATCATCTGGCCGAAGCTGGCGCGCTGGCAGCCCTACCTGTTCGGGCTGGGGGCGGCCGGCATCTCGCTGTTCATGATGGGCGCCGGCACGCTGGGGGTTCCGCGCCGCCACTGGGACATCTCTCTCACCGACGCCATCCATCCCTTCGAGCTGCCTTCTGGCGGGTTCCTGATGATGGGCCTCAACGGGTTGTCGGCGGTCGTCGCCTCGATCGGCGGCATCCTCTTCGTCCTCATCGCGGTCGGCACCGTGCTGTGGGGCAAGCGCCTCGATCGGGGCGACGCGCCGCTGACGTTCCCGCTGCACAAGAAGGCGGCCGTCGTCGCCGAGTATGGCAGCCACGCGACGATCAAGCTGCCGGGGACGATCATCCTGGTCACGATCTTCTTCGTGTCCTTCGTCCTCTACTACTTCGTCAACTGGAAGTACCTGTCAGAAATCTGGCTGCTGCGCTGAACGATCGGGAGGCACAGTCATGCTCGATGCGGCAAAGATCGTCATCACGCTCCTGAAGCTCAGGATCGGCGTTGCTATCGCGGCAAGCGCACTGGCGGGCCTCGCCATCACGCGCGGCGATACGCCCACGGCCGGCGCGATCGCCGCTCTGGGGCTCGCCGTCCTCGGCGCATCGGGCGCGGCGGGTGCGTTCAACCACTATCATGAGCGCGTCTGCGACCGGCGGATGGCGCGTACGGCGTCGCGTCCCTTCGCCAGCGGGCAGCTCAAGGAGGGGCCGATATGGCCGGTGACGTTCGCGGCGCTTCTCGCCGCCTCCGTCGGGCTCGCCTGGGCGGCGGCCGGCACGGTCTCGGCCCTCTACGTCTTCCTCGGCGCGGTCACCTACGGCCTCATCTACACCGTCTGGCTGAAGCCTCGCACCTCGTCCAACATCGTGGTCGGCGGGCTGGCGGGCTCCTTCGCCGTGCTCGCCGGCGCGGCCGCCGTCGATCCCCAGCCGCAATGGGCCTCCAGCATCCTCGCCGTCGTCCTGTTCCTGTGGACGCCGCCGCATTTCTGGAGCCTCGCCGCGGCCAAGGCGGACGACTATTCGGCCGCCGGCATACCGATGCTGCCGGTCATCGCTTCCGAGCGTGAATGGACGCTGACGATCCTGATCTATACGGCAACGCTGGTCGCCCTATCGCTGACGCCGTTGTGGTTCGGCATGGGCTGGATCTACGGCCTCTTCGCCGGGGCCGGCGGTGGCTGGTTCCTGTGGAAGAGCTGGAGCCTCTACCGCGCGCCGTCGCGCCGCGCGGCGATGGCGAACTTCCTCGCCTCGCTGGTTCAACTCCTGCTGCTCGTCGCCGGCATCTTCCTGACGGCGCTCATCGGATGACGGCGATGAAGATGCGCTCTCTCGCCGCGGCCGGGCTTCTTCTCGCCTGCCTCTGGGGCGGGTCGCCGGCCGCAGCGGCCCGCATCGACGCGGAGGAGGCGCTGGAAAGGAGCGAGGCCGCGATCGGAAGCGCGACGGGCGATCACCGCCTCGTCCGCTCGGACGGCGCGCCGCTGAGCCTGTTCGAACTGAGGGGGCGGCCGCTGATCGTCAGCCTGGTCTACACGAGCTGCAGCACCGTATGCCCGGTCGGGACGGAGACGCTAAAGTCCTCCGTCGCGCAGGCGCGCAGGGCGCTGGGCGCGGCCTCGTTCGAAGTCCTGACCCTGGGCTTCGACGCCCGCAACGACACGCCGCGCCGGATGGCGGCGTTCGCCCTCGACCATGACATCGCCGGCGATCCGCTCTGGCATGTGGCGAGCGCCTCCCCGGCCGTGCTCAAGGCGCTGCTGGGGGAGGTAGGCTTCACCTATGCCGGGGCCGCCGGCGGCTTCGAGCATGTGGCGCAGACGACGATCCTCGATGCCGATGGCCGCGTCTACCGCCAGATCTACGGCGACCAGTATCCGCTGCAGGTGCTCGTCGAGCCGCTCAAGGAACTGGTGTTCGGCGTCACGACGACCTCGTTCACGCCGGCCGCATTCGCCGACAGGCTGCGCTTCCTGTGCACCGTCTACGACCCCAAGACCGGCCGCTACAAGGTCGATTACACGATCTTCTTCGAGATCGGTGTCGGGGGTCTGTCGCTCGCGCTGATGGGGTGGATGATCGTGCGCATGTGGCGCGGCAGCCGCCGTCCCGCCTGAGCAGGGCCTGATCGTGACTGCCAGCAAGCCCGGAAACCCGGCCCAGGACTGGCCGCCACTGCGCCATGCCAAGGCCGGCCTGCGCCGCATCTTCGATATTCTGGAGCGCGGGGCCGAGAGGCTGTTCACGCCGGCGCTCAACCCGCTGGCGCAGATCGGCGCGCTCTCCTTCTTCCTGTTCTGGATCGTGGCGGTCAGCGGCATCTATCTCTTCATCTTTTTCGACACCGGCATCGTCAACGCCTATTCGTCCGTCGAATGGATCAGCGATCCGCACTGGTATCATGCCGGCGTGATGCGCAGCTTCCACCGCTACGCCTCCGATCTCATGGTGGTCACCGTGGCCGTCCATCTGCTGCGGGAATTCTCTCTCGACCGCTATCGGGGCACCCGCTGGTTCTCCTGGTTCACCGGTATCCCGCTGATCTGGTTCCTCTACATTTCCGGCATCACCGGCTACTGGCTGGTATGGGACAAGCTGGCGCAATACGTCGCGCTGGTCTCGGCGGCGCTGCTCGACGTGATGCCGATCTTCGGCGAGCCGCTGGCGCGCAACTTCCTGACGCCGGAACATCTGAGCAGCCGGTTTTTCACTCTGCTCGTGTTCCTGCACATCGCCGTGCCGCTGATCCTGCTGCTCGGTATGTGGATTCACATCCAGCGCATCTCGCGGCCGAAGGTGAACCCGCCACGGCTGCTCGCCGTCCTTATGCTTGCCGCGCTGCTGGCGGTGGCGCTCTGGAAGCCGGCGGTGAGCCAGGGACCGGCGGATCTGACGAAAGTTCCCGCCGAGGTTGGCCTCGACTGGTTCTTTTTACCGCTTTATCCGCTTGCCGAGGCATGGGGTGGATGGGGCCTGTGGGCGCTGCTGTTCGGCGTCTCGACAATGCTGGCTGCCATGCCCTGGCTGCCGCCCTTGCGCCGGGCGCCCGCCGCTGAAGTGGATCTGCCCAACTGCAATGGTTGCAACCGCTGCGTGGAGGATTGTCCCTACGAGGCGATCAGGCTGGTGCCGCGCACCGACGACGAACCGTTCCCGTATCAGGCCGAGGTTTCTCCCGACCTGTGCGTTTCCTGCGGCATCTGCATGGGCTCATGCCCGTCCTCGACGCCGTTCCGGCGCCAACAGGACCTGAAGACCGGGATAGACCTCCCGGGGCAGCCCCTGCGCGCGGTGCGCGAGAGCGTCGCCGCCGCCTCGACCGAGCTTCGCGGCGAAGGCCGCGCGATGGTGCTCGCCTGCGCGCACGGCGCCGGCGGCGCCGATATGGTCGGTGTCGTCACCTTCCCCTGCGTCGCGATGATCCCGCCATCGCTGATCGACTATATCCTGAGCAAGGACCTTGCCGACGGCGTCGTGGTTGCGGGCTGCGGCGAAAGCACCGCCTACAACCGGCTCGGCATCGACTGGACGAAGCAGCGCTTCGCCGGCAAGCGCGATCCCTATCTGCGCAAGCGCGTGCCTCAGGAGCGGCTTCTCACCCTCTGGGCGTCGCCATTCGAGACCGCGCGCTACGACGCCGGGAAGGCGGCATTCGCCGAAAGCCTGAGGGGAATGACGAAGCCTTCGCGGACGGCCGCCCGGCAGGAGGCGTCTGGCGAAAACGCGGAGGATCAGTCATGAGCGCGCTCCCGTGGATGCTTGCGCGCTTCGCGGTTCTGACCTTGATCTTCATGGGCGCAGCCGCCCTGTCGGACTGGCCGCCCCACCGCAGCCTCCCCGAAGGCGTCGGCGTGCTGACCTTGTCATTCGGCCACGGCGCCGACCGCAGCGCGAATTGCCGCCCAGCGACGCCGGAGGAACTTGAGAAACTGCCGCCGAACATGCGTCGGCCGGAGATCTGTCCGCGCGAACGGCCGCCGATCAGGGTCGAGCTCGACATAGATGGCGCGCCGGCGTTCGCGGCCGACGTGCCTCCCTCCGGTATCGGCCGGGACGGGCCGTCCCGCGTCCATCAGCGTTTCGTGCTGCCAGCAGGCGACTATGGGATCGCCGTGCGAATGCGGGACCGTCCCGGCGAGGAGTTCAGCTGGCGCGGCACACAGACCATCCACATCGATCCCGCCGATCACCGCGTCATCGATTTTCGCGCCAGCGCCGGCGGGTTTGTCTTTCACTGACTGGAAGGAATATCGCATGGCCCTGATCACATGGAAGGACAGCTACAGCGTCGGCATCAAGGCGGTCGACCACGAGCACCGGGAACTGATCGACCTCATCAACGAACTTCACGAAAGCCTGCTGACAGACAACGGAAAGCCCGATGTGACCGCCTTCCTCGGGGAGATCTTCCGCGGCATCTCAGCGCATTTCGCGCTCGAGGAGCGGTTCATGCGCGCGCACCGCTACGACCAGTTCGACCAGCACAAGCAGGCGCATGAGGAGCTTCTGGAGGAAATACGCGACATCATGGACGGCTACGAGGCAAACCCCGAAGGCGCATCGAAGCTGCTTTCAAACCGGCTGGACCTCTGGTTCACCGGTCACTTCAGCACGCACGACGCACGGCTCCATCACCGCCTCGGGTCCCACGACCACGGATAACGGTTCCCGCCTGCTGCGCGGCGCCGATTACCACAGACGGGCGCCCTAGCGATCAACCCGCTTCGAGGACCGCATTCAGAAACTGGCGCGTGCGCTCGTTCTTCGGCGCGCCAAACAGATCTTGCGGCGGACCCTGTTCACAGATCTTGCCGTCATAGAAGAAGCAAACGCGATCCGAGAATTCCCGGGCAAAACCCATCTGGTGGGTGACCATCACCATGGTCAGTTCGTGCTCGCGGCCGATCCTTCTGATGACCGCGAGAACCTCGCCGACAAGCTCGGGGTCCAGTGCGGACGTCACTTCGTCGAACAGCATGATTTTCGGTCGCATGGCGAGCGCCCGTGCGATAGCTACCCGCTGCTGCTGTCCGCCCGAAAGCTGGGCCGGATAGTGATCCCTTTTCGAACCGAGGCCGACCATGTCGAGCAATTCGGCGGCGCGCGCCTGTGCATCGGCTCTTTTCATGCCGAGCACCGTCATCGGCGCTTCGATGCAGTTGCCGAGCGCAGTCATGTGAGGGAACAGATTGAACGACTGGAATACCATGCCGATCTTGGCGCGAACCCGTCGCAAATGCGCCGCGTTTGCGGGGACCAGCACGCCGCCGCGATACATATGGGTAAGCGGTTCACCATCTACCCAGATGACGCCGTCGTTGATCGTTTCCAACGTCATCAGCATGCGCAACACTGTCGTCTTTCCCGAACCGGAAGGGCCGATGATCGACACCTTCTCGCCGCGCGAGATCTCGAGATCGAGCCCGTCGAGGACGGCCAGCGGGCCATAGCGCTTGGAAACATTCTCAAAACGGATCATGGCCGACGAGCTCATTGCGGATATCTGCTCTTCAGGAGGCGTTCGATCATGAGTATCAGCGCCGCGGAGAAGAGGCTCATGATCAGGAAGAAGCCGCCGACTATTGTAATCGGCTCGTTGTAGCGGAATGTCGTGGAGCCTATGATCTTCGCCGTCTGCATCAGTTCCAGGACGGCTATCGCAGAGAGGAGCGGCGTTTCCTTGAACAAGGCGACGAGATAGTTGCCCAGGGCAGGGACGACAGGCGGAATCGCCTGCGGTATGATCACGTCCTTCAGCGTCGTCCAGGGCGAGAGATTGAGGGCGATCGAGGCTTCCCACTGGCCACGCGGCACATTGTCAAAGCCTGCCCGGTAGACCTCGGAGCAGTATGCCGCGTAATGGATGCCGATCGCCAAGACCCCGGCGGCGAACGCATCCAGCACGACGCCGAACTTCGGAAAAACGAAATAGACGAAGAAAATCTGGATCAGCAGCGGCGTTGAGCGCACCAGTTCCACGAAGAGCGAGATCGCGAATCCGCTTTTCGGCGCGGCCACCCTGAGAAGCGCAAGCGCCAGCCCGAGCGTTGCCGCGACGGCGAAGCCGATCAGCGTTGCCTGGATGGTGATCAGCGCCGCGCTCGCGAGCTTCGGGAGGATTTCGAGCGCGAAGTTCCAATCCCACATCTAGCTGACCCTCCCGCGCGCAAGTCCGCGTGAAAACCGGCCTTCCAGGAGGCGCATACCGATGGTGATCACCAGCGCCATGGCAAGGTAGAAGAGGAGCACGAGCGTGAAGATCGGCAATGTCTGCAAGGTCGCCTGATTGAGCTGCTGCGCCTTGAAGGCCAGATCGGCGAGGGTGATCAGCGAAACGAGGGCGGTCGATTTCAGCAATTCGATGAAGAGGTTGCCCCAGGGAGGAATCATGGCAATGAACGCCTGCGGCAGTACGATCCTGCGCAACATCTGGAGGCGGCCCATGTTGAGCGCCGTGGCAGCCTCCCACTGACCGCGAGGCACCGCCAGAATCGCACCACGGACGACCTCGGAACCATAGGCGCCGATATTCAGGCCGAGCGCTATGACCGCCACGGCAAAGGCATCGAGATAGACGCCAAACTGCGGCAGGACGAAGAAAAGCCAGAACAGCTGCACCAGAGCGGACGTTCCGCGAAACAGCTGGACATAGGCCGTCGCGATCCAACTGAGCGGCCTGCCGCCATACATTCTGGCGAGCGCGGAGAGGATGGCCATGCCCACAGCCAGCGCGGAGCCCAGCACGGTTATTTCCGCCGTCAATCGCGCTCCCGCGAGAAGCGCGGGAAAGAAAAGCTGGTACTTTTCCTGCGCAGCCAATGCGCTGATGGTCACAAGCGTGACCATCAGCAGGACGATGAGTGCACGAACTCCCATCATCTCACTCGCTGGAACAAGCGATGGTCGGTTCCAGGCGTGCCGGGCTCCGCGTCACCCGCCGCACAGTTCGGCGGTCGTCTTCTGCGGAAGATAGGATTCGTCCAGTCCAAACTGCTCAACCACCTTCAGGTGCTCGGGCGTTCCGATGAAATTCTTCAGTTCGGCGTTGAACGCATCGACGAGGCTCGTATCCTCCTTGCGGAAGGCGAAGCCGCCATGCGCCTTGATCGGCTTGCCGGCGATCTCGCTGAACGGCGCGGTCGATTCGACGCCTTCCGCTTTCTTCGCCATATCCGCGATCGAGAGCGCCGCGAGGCCAGCCGCGTCGGCACGCCCGGACTGTACCGCCGCGATCAGGCTCGACGTGTCCGGCAGGACGAGGAGCTGTGCCTCCGGCACACCTGCCGCCGCCGCGTAGTCCACATTGATCGAGCCGGCCATGATCGCGAGCTTCAGATCGGCGTTCTCGACGAAAGTAGAATAGTCCTTGACGCCCTTCGGATTGCCCGTCTGCACCAGCATCGCCTCGCCAATGCCGTAGGAGGGCTCGGAGAAGGCGACTTCCTGGCAGCGCTTGGGCGTGATGAACATGCCGGCGGCGATGATGTCGAAGCGATGGGCTTTCAGTCCGGGTATAAGAGCGCCGAATTCCGTCAGGACACCGTCGACGCTTGGAATCCCGAGCCGGGCGAGAATGATCTTCGCGATCTCCGGGGACTCGCCTGTCAGCACACCTTCGGGCGTCGCATAACCGAAGGGCGCTTCGTTGGCGAAACCCACACGGATGAAGCCCTGCTTGCGTGCGTCCTCCAGCGTCGATTGCGCGTAAACCGGCGATAGGTTGAGCATCGATGCGGCGATAAGCGATACGCCTGCCATGAAGGTCGCGCGGCGTGTAAACATCGTTCCGAACATACAGTTCCCCATTGGTTATCTTAGGTGGTCGATCAGGACTGCTCGTGACCGAAGCGGCTTCTGGAAACCGCGTCGACGTTCTCTCTCCCATCGGCAGCCAGTTGTTTTTGGCGCACCTCGACTGGTGGTCCTCCGGCTTCAACCCGAGTGCCATCCAGAGCATGGATTTGGATCACACTTTGTATACTGAGTGCAAAACGGTGGCTCGTCAATAGGCCGGCTCTCGTCCGATCGCTTCGACGATCAAGCGGCGGTCTTCTCGCGGTGCCGCGATTGCTTGCGCGCCAGTGGGTTCGTTGTTAATTGGGAGGCCAGGAACGGTGGCGGACATTAAAACGTTGAAGAATTCGCTTCTCAAATCGGAGGACGAGTCGTTCTTCGAGAGATTTAGAAAGAATGAGCCGACAATAGTCGTGGACGACATTGGCCAATTTCTCGAAGACAAGATCGTCTTTGGTGAAATCCCGCCGGGCTCTCATCTTCCGGAAGAAAGTATTTCTCAGCGCTATAACGTGCACAGGCATCTTGTTCGCGAAGCGCTTCGATCGCTCGAGCATGAAGGCCTTGCTGTTTGGGAGTCGCGGCGCGGCGTCTGGGTTACGCAAATGAGTCTCGAGGGCCTGGACGACGTCTACACTTGCCGGCGCTCACTCGAAGCCCTTGCCGCCGAACTCGCGGCGCAAAGGCGCACGAAAGAAGATCTTGAGGGCATCGTTCATGCGCTGAATGAACTGGAGAGTGCGGTTGCCACCCTCAATCCTCGTAACTTCTTTCGCCTGAATCTGGCCCTTTCTGCGAAAGTGCATGCCGCAGCGCACAATAAGACGCTTCTGAGATTGATCATAGCAATCGGAAAGCAATCCTACAGATACCGTTTTCTCGCTTATTTGCAGAGGCCTGAGATGATGGAGGCGTCCGTCCAAGGACATAAGGCGGTTGTCGATGCCATCAGATCGGGAGACAGCCGGAAAGCGAAGAAGATGATCGAGGATATGGTTGATGCATCCTGGGTCTTCCTGAGAACAATACTCTCCTGAGCGCGATTAATAAATCTCATAGATTGTGATATTCTTAGAATATCATGATCTGTGCGATGGTGCGCGGCGTATCATATCGGCTTGACAGGTCGTCTCTTGTATACAAAAATGTGAAAAATTCACAACAAGGGAACGATCACAATGTGGAGCATCCTCAAGCGTATCGCGCTCGGAATTGCAATTGTGTCGGCAGGCATAGGCCACGCGACTGCCGAAACGACGTTGGAAAAGGTCAAGGCAGCCGGCTTCATACGTGTCGGTTTCCCGAACCAGGTGCCTTACGCCTACGCGGACGACAAGGGCCAGCTTACCGGCGTCGATGCCGATATCGCTCGTCGGGTCGTCGAGCGTATGGGAATCCCCCAGATGGACGGCGTGCTCACGGAATTCAGCTCGCTGATCCCGGGATTGAAGGCGGGCCGGTTCGATATGGTGTTGGCCATGTTCGTCAATCCGACGCGCTGTGCGGAGGTGGCATTCTCTGAACCGGCCTATTCGGTCGGCCAGGGACTTATCGTCGCCAGCGGCAACCCGAAACAGATCAAGAGCTATGACGATCTGGTCAGCGGCGAGGTCCAGATCGCCGTGATGGCCGGGGCCGTCCAGGCGAACAATCTGAAGACGCTCGGCGTCCCGGAAGCGAGAATCCAGAGTTACCCCGATATGACTGGCAGTGTTGCTGCCGTCACGTCCGGTCGCGCCGATGTATTTGCCATCAGCGCGCTCGCGGCGAGGCGGTTGATCGGTATGGAAGGCATGAGTTCGGTGGCGCTTGTCGAAGGGTTCCCTGACCCGGTCGTCAATGGCAAGCCCGCGCGCGGCTACGACGCCTTCGCCATGCGCAAGGATGACGCGGATTTGCTGGAGGCGTTCAACAAGGCGCTGGCCGAGGTGATGGGCGAGCCGGATTTTGTTGACGTTCTCACATCCTATGGGCTGACCAAGGACGATATTCCGAACAAGAAGACCGCGGAGCTTTGCCAGTAGGAGGCTTGCCGAGCCAGGCAGCGTGCCATGAATCCGGATAGCTTCCTGCTCATTCTGTCCGGTGCGGCCACGACGCTCGACATTGCCGCCAGGTCTATCGTCTGCAGTCTGGTGATTGCCGTCGTCGTGGGCACCGCGACCGCCCTTGGCGGGAGCCTTGTCCGCTTTCTGCTCACTGTTTATGTCGAGTTGTTCCGGGGCACGTCGCTCGTCGTCCAGCTGTTCTGGATGTACTTCGTGCTTCCCCAGTTCGGGATCGTCCTCAGCGAGCACACTGTCGCCGTCACGGCGATCTCGTTGAACTATGGCGCGTATGGTGCAGTCATCGTGCGCGGGGCCATTGTCGCGATCGACAAGAGCCAATGGGAGGCGGCGTCATCCCTGGGACTGCGCCGCCTGCCCACGCTGCGATACGTAGTGTTTCCGCAAGCGAGCGTCTTTCTTATCAAGCCGCTCGGCGTGCTTTTCGTGCAATTGGTCAAGGCGACTTCGCTCGTCTCCTTGATCACGATCCCCGACCTTACCTACCGCGCCTACCAGTTGAACCAGCTTTCCATGCAGATCGTGCCTATTTTCGGCACCGTGCTGATCATCTACTACCTGATGACGAAGCTGGTCGCGGGAAGTTCCAGCCTTCTCGACGGGTATCTGGGTACGTGGCGGCGTCCCGGCGCGGTGAAGCCATGAGCGGCCTCGACTGGAACAGCGCGTTTGCTCTTGAGATCCTGCCCCGCCTTCTCCAGGGCACGATGTGGACGCTGATCACGACGCTTGCGTCGTTTGCTGTGGCCGCGGTGCTGGGCATCGTCTTCGCCGTGCTGTGCGACGCGCCTCGCGCAATCGCCCGATGGCCCGCCCGCGCGCTGGTGGATTTCATCCGCGGAACGCCGATCCTGATCCAGCTTTATCTGCTCTACTTCTCGCTGCCGGCCATCGGGCTGACCCTTCCGGCGTTGCTTGTCGGCATTCTGACGCTGTCAATCCACTACGCCTGCTACATGTGTGACACGTATCGTGCCGGTCTTTCTGCTGTACCCAAGGGCCAAAGGGAAGCCGCACATTCTCTCGGCCTGCGTCGCCGGCAGACCTTCTTCATGATCGTCCTGCCCCAGGCGATCCGTCCCATCATTCCGATGCTCGGCAATTATCTGATCTTCCTGTTCAAGGAGACGCCGCTCCTGTCCGCCGTCGCGATCATCGAGCTCCTGCAAACGGCAAAGCTGATCGGTTCAGAGACGTTCCGGTACACGGAGCCATTTACACTGGTCGGCCTGATCTTTCTGGTGCTGAGTCTCGCGGCCTCCTGGGTGCTTCGCAAGCTGGAAGCACGATATGCGACCGGACGGTATGGCCGATCAACCTCCCCCGGCACTGCGAACGAAGGACCACGCGCTCCTACCAGGAATGCTCAGCCTCAGGCCTGAGCCGATCCCCCGGCGGAGCAGCTACCCACCCATGTCCGGGCCATATCTCGCATCAGACGGCAGCGGATAACCGCTTGACACCCGTTTGGGGATCGTCAATATCTGCATCCAACGTTTTATGTATACAAAAATCATTAAAGTAACGGAGCCTTGAATGACGGTCGCTTCCTCACCCGAGAGTACCGCCACGCATCTCTCGCGGCCGCCGACCGCTCCATCGTCGGCACGCGTAGTCATCATCGGCGGCGGTGCGGCCGGCACGAGTGTCGCCTATCACCTGAGTAAACGCGGAATGACGGACATCGTGCTTTTGGAGAAGGGGCTTCTGAGCTCCGGTACGACCTGGCATTCCGCCGGCGACATACCGCTGATGAAGCCTACGGGGCTGATCGGACTCGTGCGCTATGGCGCCCAACTCTATGCGCAGCTCGAAGAGGAAACCGGTCAGTCCGTAGGCTGGCGCAACTGCGGCTACATCAAGGTCGCACGGACGCGGGCCCGCTTCGAGGACTACAAGCGCTCCGTTTCAACCTTCAACGCGCTCGGCGGGGCTGCCGAAGTCATCAGCAACGAACGCGTCAAGGAGATATGGCCGCTAGCGACCGTGGACGACCTCAAGGGCGCGGTCTGGGAACCCGGAAGCGGGCGGTTGGACCCGACGGGCCTTGTCCAGGCCTACGCAAAGGGTGCGCGGTCCCGCGGCGTCACGATCATCGAAAACTGCGCCGTCCTGGGAATCGAGCAAAACAAGGGCGTGGTTGCCGGTGTGGTGACCAGCCACGGTACGATCAAATGCGAGACGGTGGTCAATTGCGCAGGTCTATGGTCGCGACGTATCGGAGAAATGGCGGGCGTGAATGTCCCGCTGCATGCGACTGAACATTTCTACATGCTGACCAAGCCCATCGAGGGCATCCACCGTAACCTTCCCATCCTCAACGATCCCGATGGCAACGTCTACATGCGGGAAGACCTCGGTGGCCTGCTGGTCGGTTGTTTCGAGCCCGGCGCAAAGTCGTTGCCGCTCGAAAAGATCCCCGAGGAATTCTCGTTCGGTCGGCTGGAGGAGGACTGGGACCACGTCGGACCTTACATGCAGAATGCGATGCAGCGCGTACCTGCGATCGAAACGGCGGAAATCCGCTACCTGATGAACGGCCCGGAGAGTTTTACCCCGGATGGCAATCTGCTTGTCGGCGAGGCGCCGGAGCTGCGCTCGTTCTACGTGCTCGCGGGATTCAACTCCGGCGGCGTGGCGATGTCGGCGGGCATGGGCAGGATGATCAGCGAGTGGATCGTCGACGGCGGGCCGAGCGTCGACATGACCCGCTACGATATCCGCCGTTTCGGCGATATTCACAACAACACCAGATGGCTGGGCGTGCGCGTGACCGAGATCGTCGGCAGGCACATGGCCGTTCCGACGCCGGGAAAGGATTATGCGACCGGCAGACCGCAACGTCTCTCGCCCTTCCACGCCTTCATGGCGGAGCGTGGGGCGCAATTCGGTTCTCTGATGGGCTGGGAGCGGCCTCTGTGGTTTGGCGATGCTGAACCTGTTCAGGAGAACCCGTTCGGTCGCCCGTGGTGGCTGGATTGCTCGTCCATGGAGCACAAGGCTGCGCGCGAAGCCGTCGCGCTTTTCGACCTTTCTTCCTTCGCCAAGTTTCTGCTGTCAGGCGCGGACGCACTTGAAGCCGCCCAGAACATTTTCGCCAGCAACATGGATGTCCCGGTCGGCCGCGTCGTCTACACGACCATGCTCAATGATCGCGGCGGCATCGAGTCCGACCTGACGGTCATCCGGCGCGGTGAACAGGAATTTCTGATCGTCACCGGCGCGGGGCAGGCGACACGCGACATGCATTGGATAAGGCAGGCGATCGACCCAGCGCTGCGGGCGACGGTTACGGACTTGACGTCCAGCTACGGTGTCCTCGGTGTCATGGGGCCGAGATCACGGGAGCTTCTGTCGCGCGTCTGCGACGAGGAAATGTCGAACGCGGCCTTTCCTTTCAGAACAGCTCGGATGGTCTCGATCGGCGGCGCGCGGGTGCTGGCATCCAGAATTTCCTATGCCGGCGAACTCGGCTGGGAACTCTATATCCCACCTGAAGTTGCCCTGTCGGTTGTCGCACGCATCTGGGACGAAGGGGCCGATCTCGGGCTTAGATGCGCGGGATATAATGCCTTGGGCTCCCTGCGCATGGAAAAGGGCTACCGTTCGTGGGGGCGCGATGTCGTCGCAGACGTCACGCCGCATGAAGCGGGGCTCGCGTTCACGCTCAGCGGCAAGAAGGATTTTATTGGCGCTGCTGCCGTACGCTCCCAGTCCCACGGCGCATCAACGCGCCAACTGGTGCAACTCGCAGTCGATACCGAAGACGAATGGCTTTATGGGGACGAGCCGGTGTTTCTGAATGGAACATATGTCGGCATGGTTTCTTCGGCAGCCTATGGGCATACGGTCGGCACATTGATTGCCTTTGCGATGCTCAGCAGACGCGATGGCGTGTCGACGCCGCATCAATACGAGATCGAGATTGCAGGGCGCAGGTTTGCAGCGCGTGCTCTGGA
This sequence comes from Rhizobiaceae bacterium, assembly GCA_023953845.1. Classification (NCBI taxonomy): domain Bacteria; kingdom Pseudomonadati; phylum Pseudomonadota; class Alphaproteobacteria; order Hyphomicrobiales; family Rhizobiaceae; species Rhizobiaceae bacterium. The sequence goes on from JAMLJC010000001.1 coordinate 3,167,057, forward strand.
TGCACCACTCTACGACCCCGGGAGCATCCGCATGACAGGGTGATAAGGCGCCGGTCGAGGCGCTATCGCCGATCGCACTTCGACTTCGTGATCTGACGACAGGACGCTCCATCGGTCCGAAATGACGCCAATACGTCGAAAGATTTAAAAGCTATCTGCTGCGGCCTGATATCTGGATCGAGCAATGAAATGGCAGGACGGGCGAGGCGCAGTCTGGTCTTTGTTATCCTGTATGCTCAAGTTGGGCGGAGCCTTCCCAATTCATCTTTTTGAGAAAGTCAGTCAGTCGTTGCCGGCTGGACGATATGTGATGCGCCATTGCATCGCGCGCTGCGCCGGCGTCCCGCTGCCGTATCAGATCCAGTACCAGCGCGTGTTCGCGAATGACCTCAGTGCCTTGTGCTCCAGGCTGGAAGTGCACGAGTTGCCGCATCAAAAGACGTTCGTCGTCTTGCGAAAACTCGACCGCGCGTGCGGCCTCTACGAACCTTGGGTTCGTGGTGGAAATGGCGATCGCATCGTGGAAAAGATAGTCGTAGTGATGGCTGATATGGCCTGACGCGAAAGCGTCTTCTAGCTGACACAAGGCGGCAGTCATTTTTGCAAGATCGTCGGGGCTGCGCCGCTTGGCGGCGAAATAGGCCGCCTGCGGTTCGAAGATCAGGCGAAACTCAAGGTCGTCCAGCATCGCCTTGGCGTGAACCGGCGAGTTGACCAGCACGCTTCTGGCTGAAGTAACAAGATGATCGAGACCGGCTACATAGCTGCCGGAACCACGCATGGACTCGATCAGGCCGTCGCTTCGGATTTTGTCGAGCGCCTGGCGCACGACGGGCCTCGACACGCCGTATGTCGTCGCGAGTTCCGGCTCCGACGGCAGTTTCGCGCCCTTCGCAAATCGGCCGGATACGATCGCGTGGAGCAGGCTGCGGTAGACGCGCTCATGCAGACCGCCGGGCCGATCCGTTCCGAACAGACCGACGTCGCGGGTGGTTTCGGATGTCATATCTTTGGCGCGGGCCATCCAGGTCTCAAGCTACTTTCCTTCACAAGACCGGATGCATCGCCCGACATGAGCATCTTGCGCAACCCCGGCTCGCGATTCAGCTTTGTCTAAACACAGAAATACCGCGGAGCGCTCAATCCGTGCGGATGAATACGCCCTTCGTATTGAGATATTCGTGCAAGTGCTCGATACCGCCCTCGCGGCCGTATCCGCTCATCTTATAGCCGCCAAACGGCATGGCTGGGTCGATGGCGTGATAGGTGTTGATCCAGACCGAGCCCGCTTTCAGGCTCGCCGACAGCCGATGCGCGGTCGCCAGGTCGCGGGTCATGACGCCGGCTGCGAGACCATACGGCGTGTCGTTGGCGCGTCTCACGACCTCTTCCAGCGTGTCGAACGGCATCGCGGAAATGACCGGCCCGAAGATTTCTTCGCGCGCGATGGTCATCTTGTCGGTCACATCGGCGAAGACGGTGGGAGCGACAAAATGGCCGTCGAGGAACGCGCCATCCTGCAGCCGTTCGCCGCCGACGACCAGACGTGCGCCTTCTGTAGGCCCCGAATTCATAAAGCCGGTCACCTTTTCCAGCTGGCGCTGCGAAATCAGCGGACCGATTTCCGTCTGGGGATCGATGCCGTTGCCGATCCGCAAGGCAGCGGCGAAGCGGCCGAGCCGCTCGACGAACTCGTCATGGATCGACCGCGCCACGAAAAGCCGCGAGCCGGCGATGCAGATCTGTCCGGAATTGGCGAAGACCGACATGGCCGCGACCGGAACGGCCCGTTCCAGATCGGCATCGGCGCAGACGATGACCGGTGATTTGCCGCCAAGTTCCACCGAGACGCGTTTCAGGTTCCCGGCGGATGCCCGGACGATGCTCTGGCCGGTCGCCGTCGATCCGGTGAAGACGATCTTGTCGACATCCGGATGCTCTGCCAGAGGTGCGCCCGCCTCACGCCCGGCACCCGTCACGACATTCACCACGCCGTCCGGCACGCCTGCCTCCGTCATCAGTTCGGCGATGAGCAGCGGCGTCAGCGGAGCTTCTTCGGACGGTTTCAGGACGACAGTGCAGCCGGTAGCCAGCGCCGGTCCGATCTTCCAGATCGATGCGGCCGTCGGAGCATTCCAGGGGATGATCGCGCCGACGACGCCGACCGGCTCCTTGCGCGTGTAGGAGACGATCTCACCCGGCAGCGAGTTTTCGATCGTCTCGCCGTGGATCGACGTCGCCATGCCTGCATAGAAGCGCAGCATGCCGACGACACGATTGCGGTTCGCGCGCGTGCGGACGATCGGCATGCCCATGTCGAGCGTGTCGGACAGGCTGATCTCGTCCCAGTGCTTGTCGAAGAGATCCGCGATCTTCAGGAGCAGCACCTGCCGTTCATAAGGCTTGAACCTGCTCCAGGGTCCCTCGAATGCGGTTCTGGCAGCGGCTACCGCACGGTCGATATCGGCTTTTGCGGCAGCTGGCACCGTCGCAAGCACTGCTCCGGTTGCCGGGTTCCGCGTCTCGAAAGTCTCGCCGGAAAGCGCATCGACCCATTGTCCCCCAATGAACATCTGCCGGTGCGAGCCGTCGAGCGTCCGTCGCAACCCAGCCGGGTTTGTCTGTGCTGTCATGTCTCAGCTCCCTTACGCCAGCGCCTTCATCGCCGCCTTGATGAAATCGAGGCGCATTTCAGAACCACAGTGGGATGAATCGCGGTGCAACGCCACTTCTTCGGGCGTCATGTAGACATGCCGCGGCACGGCTCCGAGGATGACCGCGACCGTGTTGTTCTTCGGGCTGACGTAGATCCACTGGCCGTAGCTGCCGAGCGCCTGGTAGTCGCCGCCTTCCCGCACCCACCACAGATAGCCGTAGCCCTTGTAGGCCGAATCGGCGCCGCCGGCGACGCCGCGCTCGCCGCCGAAATCGAAGGCGAAGTTCGGCGCGGTCGGGCTGGTCGAAGCCTTGACCCAGCCCTCCGGCACGACGCGCTTGCCGTCGATGACGCCGTCGTTGAGCATGAACAGGCCCCAGCGCGCATAGTCGCGCAGGGAGGCGCCGCAGCAACTGCCGACGACTTCGTGCCCGTCGTCGGAATCGAGGATGAAGAAGCCGTCCTGCTCGAAACCCATCGGCGCCCAAAGCTTCTCCGAGCAGTATTCGGAGACGTTCTTGCCTGTCGCGCGACTGAGGATATGGCTGAGCAGGAAGGTGTCGCCGGTGTTGTAGTAGAACTGCGTGCCGCGCGGGTTCGCGCGCGGGCGTGTCTTCAGGTAATTCAGGATGTAGTCTGGTTTACGCGCCGCGATCACCTTGATGTAGTGCTCGGCGACGTCCGTCTTGAGATCGTCGGTGTTCTCGACCCATTCGACGCCCGACGCCATGTGCAGCAGGTCTTCGATGGTGACGCCGTCATAGGCGGAACCCTTGAACTCCGGCAGGTAGTCGGTGATCGGCTGGTGAACCGACTTGATCGCGCCGTCCTGTACCGCCGCGCCGATCAGGATAGCCGCAAGCGACTTAACCATGGATGACGACTGCCAGCAGCGTTCCGGATTCAAACCCTGCGCATAGCGCTCCAGTTTGATCTCTCCGTCTTTGACGATCAGCAGGCCGCTGACGAACTCCCACCGCATCAGATCGTCGATGCTGAGCGATTTGCCCTTGCTCTCGAAAGTGATGTCGAGCGGCGTTTCGGCGACGGCGAGCGGCTTAGGCGTGCCCTTCGCGATGGTGCGCGTTGCCCAGATGCGGTCCCAGTTGAGGAACGCCTCGCCCTGTATGTTCGGGGACCAGAGGAGAAAGTCGCCAGCCATGTGACGGCGGATGAACTGGTCGGTCGGCTCTCCGTCTACCGTTTTCTGCATCTCGTTCTCCTCTGTCGGCTGTCAGGCTTGAGGTTCGGGCCGCAGCCCGTAGCGGCGCGGCTGGTCTATGCGCGGCTCGGCATCGATGAGCCTGCGCGTGTACGGAGCCTGCGGGTTACGGAACACCTCGCGGGCGCTGCCGGTTTCGACGAAGCGGCCCTTGTTCATGACGCCCACCCTGTCCGAGATGGATTCCACTACGGCGAGGCTGTGGCTGATAAACAGGAAGGCGATGCCCTGCCGGTCGCGCAATTCGCGGATCAGGTCGAGCACCTGCGCCTGCACTGACAGATCGAGCGCCGACACCGGTTCGTCGGCGACCACCAGTTTTGGCCGGCAGATCAAAGCCCGCGCAATCGCGATGCGCTGGCGCTGTCCGCCCGAGAACTGGTGCGGATATTTTTTTGCGTCGTCGGGCTCCAGGCCGACGCTTGCAAGCGCTTCCGCCACCAATGCCGCGCGTGCCGCGCCGCGCGGTGCGTTCGGATCGAGGTAGAGCGGTTCGGTGATGATCTGGTCGACGCGCTGGCGTGGATCGAGCGAGCCCTGCGGATCCTGGAACACCATCTGGAAGCCGCGCCGCGCCAACCGCAGGTCGCGCGCCGACTTCTCGAACAAGCCTGTGCCTTCGAACAGCACCTCGCCGCTGGTCGGCCGGTCGAGACCCATGACGATACGCGATAGCGTGGACTTGCCGCAGCCGCTCTCGCCGACAATGCCGAAAATCGTGCCCTTCTCGACTTTGAAGCTGACGCCGTCGACCGCCTTGGTCAGCACATGCCCCGACAGCGAGCGGTACTCGCGCTCGAGATTCCTGACCTCCAGCACCGGCGGCTCACCGGGGCGTTCTCCGAGGCCATCTGCGGAGTCCTGGTCCCTGCGCGGTATGGCGGCGATCAGCCGGCGCGTGTAGTCCTGACCGGGATTGCGCAGCACGCGTTCCGTTTCGCCGTCTTCGACATGCCTGCCGGAGCGCATTACCATCGTGCGCTCGCAGATGCTGGCGATGACGCCGAGATCGTGGCTGATCATCAGCAGCGACATCTTCAGATCGGTGATCAGGTCGCCGAGCAGCGCCAGAACCTCAGCCTGTACGGTCACGTCGAGCGCGGTCGTCGGCTCATCGGCGATAAGGATCGACGGGCCGGGGCTTACGGCGATGGCGATGCCGACGCGCTGCCGCTGACCGCCCGAGAGTTCATGCGGGAAGCTGTCGATGCGCCGCTGCGCCTCGGGCATTCGCACCCGGTCCAGGAGTTTCAGCGCCTCGTTTCGGGCAGCGGTGTAGGAGATGGCCTTGTGGGCCATGATTCCTTCGGCGATCTGGTCGCCGATGCGCATCGCGGGGTTCAGCGCGGTCATCGGTTCCTGGAAGATCATGCCGATCTTCGCACCGCGCACCGTGCGCATCGCAGCAGGGGGAAGCCGCAGCAGATCGGTCCCGCCGAGATCGATGCGGCCGCTCGCCTTCAGCCCGCGCGGCAGCAATCCCATGATCGCCAGCGTGGTGAGCGACTTGCCCGACCCTGATTCGCCGACGATGCCGAGCGTCGAGCCCTGCGGTAGCGAAAACGAAATGTCCTCCACCAGCGACTGGCCCGTACCCGGCCATTTCGAGAGCTTGATGGAATCGAGCGCAACCGTGAGGTTCATGCGCCACCTGCCGTTCGCGGATCGAATCTATCTCGCAACCCGTCGCCCAGGAGATTGAAGCCGAGTACCGCGACTGCTACGGTGAGGCCCGGCGCGATCGCCATCCACGGCGCCTGGCTAAGATAGGTCTGCGCGTCGGACAGCATGCGCCCCCAGGAGGGAGCAGGCGGTGCGAGACTGAGGCCGAGGAAGCTCAGACCGGCCTCGACCAGAATGGCGAGCCCGACTTGTATCGTTGCCTGGATCGCCACGCCGCCGGCGATGTTGGGCAGGATATGATCGACGGTGATGCGGAAGCCGCCTTTGCCCGCGGCCTGAGCGGCGAGGCAGAAGTCGTTCGCCCAGACCCTTTGGGCCAGCCCGCGCGAAACGCGGATGAAGACCGGCACATTGAACAGGGCAATCGCGATGATCGCCGTCTTCGCACCCGAACCGATCAGCGCGGCGATCATGATCGCCGAAATCAGCGCGGGAAACGCGAAGACCACGTCCGCGAAACGCATGATGGCCTCTTCGACGAAGCCGCGCCGTGCCGCCGCCGCAGTGCCGAGTGCAACGCCAACGATCATGCCGAACAGGACGGCGAGGATGGCGATCGACAGCGAATTCCAGGCGCCGAGCATGAGTTGCGAGAAGATGTCCCGCCCGAGCGCATCGGTGCCTGCAATGCCAGCCTCCAGCGGTGGCTTCAGCTTCATGGCGATCCGCATGCGCGTCGCTGGAAAAGGCGTCCACACCAGCGACAGGAGCGCCATCGCCACCACGGCGGCGGTGATCGCTGCGCCCAGCACGAGCCGGACATGCCCTCCGAACCACGGGCGCGCCGGAACGTCGGCCAGGGCACTCATCGCCGCCCCCGCAGTCTGGGGTCAAGCCAGAGATAAGAGAGGTCTACGAGGAAATTCACCAGGATGACGAGACCGGCGAAGAACATGGCGACGCTGCGGATGACGACGAGATCGCGCTGCGACAGGGCCTGATAGGCGAGCCGCCCTATACCGGGCAGGTTGAACACGTTCTCGACGAGAACCGCGCCGGCGATCAGGAACGAGAACTGCAGACCGATGATGGTCACGATAGGCACGAGCGCGTTGCGCACGGCGTGCCGCCAGAGGATACGGCCTTCGCCAAGGCCCTTGGCCTGAGCGGTCCGGATGAAATCCTCGCCGGAGACATCGAGCACCGCCGCGCGCGTCACGCGGGTGAGGATCGCCGCCTGCGGCAGCGCCAGGGCGATTGCCGGCAGAAGCAGCGATTTCAGCGCGGCGAGGGGGGCTGACCACCCAGGAAATCCGCCGGCCGAGAACCAGTTGAGCGATGTCGAGAACACCAGGATCAGGAGCAGGCCGAACCAGAAATCCGGCACCGCGATGCCGACCTGGGAGAACAGCGACGCCGCCCGGTCCGGCCCCTGCCGCCAGCGCGCGGCAGCCGCCACGCCGAGCGGCACGCCGATCGCCACCGCAATGGCCAGCGCCATCGCCGCCAGCGGCATGGTGACGACCAGCCGCTCGGCGATCAGGCCGCCGACCGGCACACCATAGGATGCCGACTGGCCGAGATCGCCGGTGAACGCGCCGGTGATCCAGGTGAAATAGCGGACATAGGCGGGCTGATCGAGGCCCAGTTGCGTTTCGAGCGCGGCGATGGTGTCGGGCCGCGCGGCGGTTCCGAGCAGGATCGCCGCGGCGTTGCCGGGAAGCAGATCCATGCTGGCGAAGACGAGCAATGACGCGACGATCAAGGTAAGCCCGAATGAACCGAGCCGTCGCAGCAATATGGCTGGCATCAGAAGCGGTTCCGGGGCTGGCAGCAGCTTCGCATGAAATGGAATGTCCGCGCGTGGCCCCACGCGCGGACACGGTAGACCTGCCGGCTATTCGGCCCAGTAGGCGTCACGAACGTAGACCTGGGAGATCGGCTCGTTCTCCCAGAGGCCCTGGACCTTGGCGTCCCAGATATTAAGACGCGGCAGGTCGAAGAGGTAGAGAGCCGGCACTTCCTCGGCGAGGATTTTCTGCGCATCGCCGTAGAGTGCGCTGCGCTGCGCCTCGTCGGCGTTGACGGAAGCCTTGGCGATGAGGTCGTTGAACGCGTCGTTCTTGTACTGGAAGTAGTAGGTGGGACGCGAATAGATATCGATGTCCATTGGCTCCGCGTGGTCGACGATTGTCATGTCGAAATTGTGCTTGATGAAGACGTCGTCGATCCACTTGGCGGGGAACTCGCTCGCCTCGATGTTCATGGTGATGCCGACTTCGCCAAGCAGAGCCTGCAAGACTTCGCAGGCGCGCGTCGTGTAGCTCATCTGCGGGCACTTCATGCTGACGGTGAACCCGTCGGGATAACCTGCTTCCGTCAGCATCTGCTTCGCCTTTTCCGGGTCGTAGGGCCAGGTGCCGGTGAGGTCGATATAGCCCGGATCGGTCGGCGCGAAATGGCTGCCTATGGGGACGCCGTAACCGGAGAACGCGCCCTCGATTACGGCCTGGCGGTCGATAGCGCTCATCATCGCCTGGCGCACTTTCACATTGTCCAGCGGCGCCTTGGAGTTGTTAAATCCAGCGACAAGTTTGCGGGGCGTTGCGCCGATGACGGTCTTGAAGCGTGCGTCCTGCTCGAACTCGCCGAACAGTTCCGGTGCGGTGAAGTTCGGGAAGCCGTCGATGTCGCCGGCGCGCAGCGCCGCGGCCTGAGCGGGAGCGTCGCCGATGAAGCGGAACGTCACGGCTGACAGCTTCGGCACCCCCTTGTCCCAGTACTCTTCGTTCTTGACCAGGTCCACGCGGTTGCCACGCTGCCAGGACTTGAACTTGAAGGGTCCGGTACCGACCGGTTCCGTCTTGTTCGTCTCGACCGTCTTGGGGTCGATCATCACCGCATCGCCCCATCCAAGATGATAGACGAACAGGCCCGTCGGCTGCTTGAGCTTGACGACCGCGGTAAGCGGATCGGGCGTTTCAACGTTCTCGATCGGCTCGAAGAACTGCTTCTGCGCATTTGTGGAATCGGGAGCCCGAGCGCGGTCGAGCGAGAATTTCACGATCGAGGAATCGAAGGCCGTGCCGTTGTGGAACTTGACGTCCGGGCGAAGCTTGAACGTGTAGGTAAGGCCGTCGTCGGAGACCGTCCATTCGGTTGCGAGCAGCGGCTTGATCTTGCCGTCCTTGTCGATCGTGACGAGACCCTCGTAGACGTTGCCCCATGTCACCTCGCGAATGGCGACGGGTGCGGAGATCGTCGGGTCAAGCCCGGTCGGCTCGATCGGAAGCCCGAGCGTCAGCGTGTCCTTTGCGGACGACAGCGCGACACTCGACAAGAGTGCAAGCGCGGTCACCGCCGATTTGATACCTATCCGCAGTCCTAGCATGAATTTCTGTCCTCTCTGACGGTCACCTGGATTGGCTGAAACGGCGAGCTTTCGGCGTCTTGCCGAAGTCCGTCTGCTGCGGCCGCTCGTTCAAACCATACCCAAGCGTAAGAGGCCGTCATCAAAGTTGTCAAATTATTTTATTGCTTTGGGCAGACTGTAATGAAATTAATGAAAAGGCCGTCGAGCCCGGAGAGTTCGACCAAGCGAGGGGAAGGCATGAGCGCACTGCATTACTGGTCGATTGAACAGCTCTCCGAAGCGATACGGACAGGCGAGATTTCGCCCGTCGAGATAGTCCGCACCATGCTCGACCGCATCGAAGTGCATGACGGTCGCCTGCACTCCTACATCACCGTCATGCGCGAGCAGGCTCTGGCCCGCGCGCGGATCGCGGAAGACGAACTCTCACGTGGCCTGTGGCGCGGGCCTCTTCACGGCGTGCCGCTCGCCGTGAAGGATCTCTTCGCCACCCGCGATGCAGTGACCACCGCGGGCATGAGCATCTACAAGGATCATGTTCCCCAATATGACGCGACAGTCGTTAAGCGGCTCTATGCCGCCGGCGCGATCCTGCTCGGCAAGTTGACATTGACCGAAGGCGCCTACACCAATAACCATCCGATCTTCCCCGTGCCGCTGAACCCGTGGAACGAGGATTATTGGGCCGGCACATCGTCGAACGGGTCCGGGGTCGCGACTGCCGCTGGCCTGACCTACGGAGCACTTTCGACCGACACGGGCGGCTCTATCCGCTTCCCGTCGGCATGCAATAACGTGACAGGTATCAAGCCGACCTGGGGGCGGGTCAGCCGCTACGGCTGTTTTACGCTCTCGCATTCGCTCGACCATGTCGGCCCGTTCGCCCGCAGCGCCGCGGATGCAGCCCTCATCCTGCAGGCGATCGCTGGTCCGGACGATCGCGATCCGACAGCGCTTCGCGCCGACGTGCCCAACTATCGCGAGGCCGCGAAACGAGGCCTGAGCGGCCTGCGCATCGGTTTTGACGAAAGCTTCGTGTCGACGCGCACTCATCCGGAAGTTGTCGCAGCGGTCGAGGCAGCACGTTCGGTCCTCGCATCTCTCGGCGCGCGCATCCGCCCCGTCTCGTTTCCTTCGCCCTACGAGGCGCTGCGCGGCTGGTTCCACATCTGTGGATCGGAAACCGCCAAGGTGCACGCCGAAACCTACCCCTCCCGCGCTCAAGACTACCACTCGGGCATGGCTGGCCTGATCGAACATGGCCGTACCGTCTCCGGCGAGACAGTCGCAAAGGCATGGGTCGACCGCCTCGAATTCTCCGGCCAACTGGCGGCAGCATTCGAGGATGTCGACCTGATGCTGATCCCGACCATGACGACGCCCACTCCGACCCTGCCAGAACTCGAAGCGTTCGGCGCCGATGACGACGTGCTGCTGCAAATGATCCGCTACACCGCCCCGTTCGATCTGGCGGGCAACCCGACCATCGTGCTGCCCGCGGGCTTCTCCTCCGCGAATGTACCGATCTCGTTGCAACTCGTTGGCAAGCACGTCCGCGAGGACCTGCTGGTCAACGCCGGCATCGGTTTCCAGAGCGCGACCGACTGGCACCTGCGCCGCCCGTTCGAGTGAGGCGCATGGAGGAAGACGCGCGTTCCAACCGGCCGGCTGCCTTGCCTGCCGAACTGTGCTTTGACATCCGCGGCGCCGATCTGTTCGACGTGCTGTGCCGAACGCTCGATCAGGTCCGTCGCATGGGCATCCGGCTCAACTCGGTCTCGGCGGCAGCCGAGACTGAGAGCATCGAGCTTCGGGTCTTCGAACCTGAACGACAATTGTCGCAGACGTTGGCCGAGCGCATCGGCCAGATGAGCAGCGTGACATCGGTCGCTATTCGTACCGCCTGACAATCTTCGCGAGGACAGATAGTGGCAAAGCTCTTTCTGCTGGGTGGCCACGACATGGACGACAAAATCGCCGAGAAGTTCATCGCATTCGCATGACGAGTGCAGACAAGCATCGGCGTCTGGCTTGATCCGCTTCCGGCCGGACTGCCGGGCCAGACCCTCTCACAACGGGACAAGATATATGGCGCAGCGTATTGGGATGATCGGCATAGGCCTGATGGGCCATGGGATCGCCAGGAACATCGTCGGCAAAGGTTGGAGCTTCGGCTATCTGCGGCATCCCGGAAATCAGCCGACGGACGATCTCGATGCCGCCGGGACGCGCTCCTTTGAAACGGCACAAGAGTTGGCGGCCGGCTCTGACATCATATTACTGTGCGTCAGCGGCACGCCTCAGGTCGAGGATGTCCTGCTGGGGTCAGGCGACGTGCTCCGGCTGCTGCGCCCGGGAATGGTCGTCGTCGACTGCTCGACCGCGAACCCGACCTCGACTGTCAAACTCGCTGCCGCAGTGGCGGAGAAGGGTGCGTCGTTCGTGGATGCGGCCATGACCCGAACCCCGAAAGAAGCGGAGGAAGGACGGCTCAATCTTCTGGTAGGCGGAGAACCAGAAGTGGTGCAGTCGGTGATGCCGCTTCTCTCGGCCTTCGCTGAGAACATCTTCCAGGCGGGCGGCGTCGGTGCCGGCCATCAGTTGAAGCTGCTGCACAACTACGTCTCTCTGGGCTCCGTGATGTTGGTTGCCGAGGCGATCGCCTGTGCGAGCAAGGGCGGGGTCTCGATGAATGCGCTGGTCGAATGTCTGGCCAAAGGTGGCGGCGGCGGCGTCGCGCTCGAACGTCTCATGCCGTACGTGACGGATGGTGAAACGGGGCAGCTGAAATTCACGATCGCGAATGCAGCCAAGGACCTTTTCTACTACCGGCAGTTGGCGGAGTATCTCGGCGCCGCAGACATGGTTGCAGCCGGGGTAGGGGATACGCTGGACCGTCTCGTGCAGTCCGGCAAAGGTAGCGCTTTTGTACCCGAAGCGATCGCTTTCTTGCAGACAACCAACTTCGCAGACTGATCCCCGGCAACGCTGGGCATCTATCGCATCGTAGGCTGCCCAATAGGGAGGTCCACACCGAGACCGCGAATGGGATAACGCTGCTCCGAAGTGAGTAGCGGCGCAATCTGTGAGCTCGGACCTGCATGTTGTCGAAACAACAGGCTGCGGCGACGTGCTCTTGGGTGATCTCGCCGGAGTGAGTCACCCCATGCTCATCGAGGATGCCGCGAAAAATCCCCACCAGCACCCGAACGTCAGACGCGGTATCCTCTTCCCACTCATTCTTCTTGTTCGAGATGAGATTTTCGAGTTCTGCGTCGAAACCCGATAGCGGAAGGTCCTTCCGCGCTGTCTTTGGCTTGGCGGGATTTGCTTGGGGCACCGGCTGCTCGACGATCGCCGGCTCCGCGTGAGTGACCGCAGGCTGTGGCGGTAGAGTTGGCTCCGGCGCCGCTTGCGGTCTCGCCTCGGCTTCTGCCCAGAGAATCGCCGGGGGCAGAGGCGGCAATCCGGCGCTGGCGAGAATTGATTGACGTTCCGACGGACGTTCTCCGGTCAGCTTCGGCTTTCTCGTGTCTTCCGCCGAAGCGAGCAGCGTATCCGCCCGTGCGCGAAAAATCTCCTCGATCGCTGCGTCCCGGCCCAGCGGCGTGTCTTCCAGTTCCACCTGCGCCATGCGGTGCAGGACGTCTCGAAGAAACGAGCTGCGCGTCACGCCCTTCCTGTCCGAACTGGTGATCTCGCGTTCGGCCCGATAGGTCGCTTCGATGAAGGGGAGGTCGTCCGCCTGCGCGCCTGCCTCGATCAGAGCCTCTCGCGTCTCGCTGCCCTCGTCGAAGGAAACGTCCTCTCCCGACCCGAACGTGTGCAGGAGACGGTAGGCCCAGCCGACCTGCCGGTCTGCCTCGCGGTGTTCCGGATCGCGCAGTGTGCCCGTCCGTTTCGCAGACAGATCCAGCGCCTCGATTTCGGCGCGCATCGCTTCGGCTTCGAGCGCGAAGATTTTAGCGAGCTGTTCCTTTGTCGCCATCCTGGCCTTCGGCACCATTTCCAGTTCGAGCAGCATGGCGTTCAGACGCCGTGCCACGAGAGAAGCCTTCTTACGGTCCGACAGCCTAAGGCTCAGTGAAAGCCTTGCATTTGTTCTCGTACCCTTGAAGCCGACCGGGACGCGCGCCCGCCAGTAGAAGATCGGTCCCCTGAGGACGAGATTTTCGACTTGGTGCCTTCGCAATCCCATCCGCCCGTGCTCCGTCGGCCCCGAGCGGATGGACACCAGCTCTGGGCATCAGTTGTGGGCACCACTTGCGGAAGGCCGATTCGAGGCAAAACGCGCCTAGTCGGAAGGGCCGAAAGTCCAATGATTTCAATGGCTTAAGAGATAGTCTGGCTGGGGAACCTGGATTCGAACCAGGACTAACGGAGTCAGAGTCCGTGGGTCTACCGTTAACCTATTCCCCAACGCGCTGCCGTGCTCGGCAGCCAGCCGACATCAGCGGCTCGCCTTCTAGCCGCTAGCGGAAAATAGTCAAGCCTGATGGTGGTTCAAGGGCGCTGCAATCGTCCCGGTGCCGTTGTCGCACCGCGAACTGTCGCGCCAGCCGCTCACTTGGTCTCGCTTCCCGGACCGACCGGCAGCGGCCGCGCCCAGCGCGTGGTGAGTTGAGAGCGCTCGAAGACGACGACCAGGATGATCGACACGAACAGGGGGATCAGCAGATAGAGCAGGCGGAAGACCAGCAGTGCTGCAAGCACATGCACCTCGTCCATCTCCGGCAGGCCCTTGATGAAGACCACTTCCAGGACGCCGAGGCCGCCCGGCGCATGCGAAAGTTGCGCGACGGTGAAGGATGCCACGAAAACCGCCGCCACGGTGAGGAAGCCGGGATTTCCCGCCGCTGGCAGCGCGAAGTAGATGATTGTCGCGGCCGCCAGAATTTCGAACGGTCCGATGGTGAGTTGCCGGAAGACGATCGGAAGGCGGGGATATTCGAACTGGAAGCCAGCGATCCGGAACGGCTTGAACTGCAGCCAACTGCCGAAGACATAAACTGCGATGACGAGCAGCAGCCCGGCGCCAAGGGCCAGCCCCATCCAGGCTGGAAGATCCGGCTGGATGCGCTCGACGACGGCAGGTTGCAGCACCAGCAGCAATCCGCCGAGCATCACGGTCGCCAGCGCGAATGTCAGGGAGCAGAGCGCCACGAGCACGCCGACGTCCTGCGGGGTCAGGCCCCTGGTGGAATAGGCGCGGTAGCGGATGACGGCGCCGGAGATCACCGATCCCCCGATATTGTGCGCCAGCGCGTAAGTGGAGAAGGAACAGGCGGCAACGAAGAGCCAGTTCACATGCTTGCCGATATGACGGAGCGCGATGCGGTCATAGCCCGCCAGCGCGGCATAGGCGGCGATTGCCGCGAGCGTCGCCAGAAGCCATTGCCGCCAGGAAATCGCGGCGAGGCCGTCTCCGAGTTCATGCAGTGAAATGCCGCGCAGTTCGTCGACCAGCAGCCAAATCGAGAACGCGACGGCGGCGAGACCGATGACCGGCCAGATCCAGTCCTTCCACTTCATGCGCCGTGCGCCATTCGATGTCCTTTCATGCGGTTGCGGCGATCTGTTGCCGGCTCGTCTCAGGAATGCCTCAACACGGGCACCCGTTCAACCGCTCCGAAGGTCGATCACGCGATTGCGAGAATCCGCGTCGCGCCTCTTGGTGAAAGAGTGAGCTGCTGTTACTGTCTCCTCAACGAAGAGATTGGTGTGCCTGCTGCGTCCCTTGGGCTCGCGCGGCGCCCGAAAGGATAGCAAGGTGACAGACCGCGATGCCGGCATTCTGCCGGAAGCGGCGAGGGCGGACGACGGCGCGGCCGGGTCGGGCGAGTCGCTCGTAGGTACGCCGCTTGCGCATCGCCCCGGTCAGGCTGCCGCTGCGGCGCAGTCGGCCCCGAAGCGCAAACGCCGCAAGCGCAAGCGGGGACGGAAGGTTTTCGCCAAGACGGAATCGCCAGACGCGGCCGGTGCGGGTGCGTCCGTGCATCTGTCGGGCGCCGACAGGGCCGTGCCGGCTCCGGTGGCGGTACAGCCCGCGCCGATCGAAACGCCTTCCGCAACGGAGAATACGCGCGCGAGGCAGCAGCGCAACGACCTGCCGGTCTTCGCCGCGCTTGATCTCGGCACCAACAACTGCCGGTTGCTGGTGGCGATACCGGGACGGCCGGGCCAGTTCCGCGTCATCGACGCCTTTTCGCGCATCGTGCGCCTCGGCGAGGGCCTGACGACGACCGGCCGCCTCGGCCAGGCGGCGATGGACCGCGCGGTCGAGGCGCTGAAGGTCTGCGCCGACAAGCTGTCGACGCGGGATGTGAGGCGGTCGCGCCTGATCGCGACGGAGGCCTGCCGCTCGGCCGAGAATGGCGATGAATTCATCGATCGTGTCGCCCGCGAGACGGGCCTCGACCTTGAGATCATCGACCGGCAGACCGAAGCGCGGCTCGCCGTGTCCGGCTGCGGCCCGCTTGTCGAGCGCGACACGCATGGCGTCGTGCTCTTCGACATAGGCGGAGGCTCTTCCGAGATCGCGCTGATCGACGTTTCGCGGCATCGCACGCCGCGTCTTGCAAGCCATATCGTTGCCTGGACGTCCCTGCCGGTCGGCGTCGTGTCGCTCGCCGAGCGTTTTGGCGGGCGCGAGGTGACGCGCGAGACTTTTGCGGCGATGATCGAGGAGGTGTCGCGTCATCTGACGGCATTCGCCGGCCGTGACAGCATCCGGCACCTTATTGCCGGTGAAAATTTCCATCTGCTTGGCACCTCCGGCACAGTGACCACGCTGGCCGGCGTCCATCTCGGTCTCGCGCGCTACGACCGCCGCCGCGTCGACGGGTTGTGGATGGATCGCGAGAGCGTCGATCGCATGGTTGAGAAGCTGCTCGGCTGGGATTTCGAGCAGCGCGTCGCCAATGCCTGCATCGGAGCGGATCGTGCCGATCTGGTTCTGGCCGGCTGCGCCATTCTGGAAGCGATCCGTCAGGTCTGGCCTTCGGAACGACTTCGGGTGGCCGACCGGGGTCTGCGCGAGGGTATTCTGAGTGAGTTGATGGCCGACGAAGGTGTCTGGCGCCGCAACTGGCGGCCGGAGGCGCGGACATGAAGAAACCCGGTTCCGGCGGAACCGGCCGCGCGCTGAAGGCACGGGTCAAGAATTCCCGGCTGAAGGAATCGTCCCGGCGCTGGCTCGAGCGCCACGTGAACGACCCCTATGTCCAGCGTTCCAAGGCCGAGGGTTATCGATCGCGCGCCGCCTACAAGCTGATCGAGATCGACGACAAGCACCATCTTTTGAAGCCGGGCGGCAAGGTGATCGATTTGGGCGCGGCCCCCGGCGGTTGGTGCCAGGTCGCGGCGGAACGCACGAAATCGACCGACGCCACGCCGACCGTCGTCGGCATCGACTATCTCGGCATGGACCCCGTGCCGGGCGCGATCGTGCTGCAAATGGATTTCCTTGAGGATTCCGCGCCCGAAAAGCTGTTGCAGACGCTGGGTGACGCGCCTGATGTCGTGCTGTCGGATATGGCCGCGCCGACCACCGGCCACCGGCAGACGGACCATCTGCGCACCATGCATCTTTGCGAGGTCGCCGCAGACTTCGCGATGTCGGTGCTCAAGCCGGGCGGACACTTTCTGGCCAAAACGTTTCAGGGCGGGACGGAGGCGGCATTGCTCGACCGCCTGAAGCGCAGCTTCCGCACCGTCCAGCACGTCAAGCCGCCAGCTTCGCGCGATGCGTCGGTGGAGCTTTACCTGCTGGCGAAAGGCTTCAAGGGCAAGGCTGACGGCACGACCTGACGCCGCGAGCGGCCGATCAGCTTCCGGCCTCGCCGGAGCGATGGCCGGAGACGGTGCTGCCCGCAGCGTCTGGCAGCCGGACGAACCACAGCACCGACGCGCAGGAAATGAACGCTACCACGGGAAAGGCGAAATGGAAGGCGGAGACGCCGATCGCCTCGCCCGTGACGAAGGCGTAGCCTTCCAGAATGCCGCCGGCGACGGCGACGCCGAGCGCGATGCTGATCTGCTGCGAGAAGGCGGCGATCGCCGTCGCCTGGCTGGCGTCGCGCTCCTCGACATCGGCGAAGACCAGCGTGTTGGCAGAGGTGAAGAAGAGGGAGCGGAAGAAGCCCGCTCCGATGAGCGTGCCGATGATGATGGCGGGCGGCGTGGCGGGCACGAAAAGCGCGTTGGCTGCGATCAGCAGGCTGCTGAGCAGGGCCGCCGCGATCAGCACGGTGCGGAATCCTCCGAATCTCAAGGTCGAAGGTGCGACGAATTTCATGGCAAGTGCGCCGATGGCCGATGCGAAGGTGAGCAGGCCGGACTGGAATGGCGTCAGGCCGAAGCCGAGCTGGAACATCAGCGGCAGCAGGAACGGAACGGCTCCGCTGCCGATCCGGAACACCGCACCGCCGAACACCGCGGCCCGCAGCGTTGCATTGCGGAAAACCCTCGGGTTCAGCACAGGTTTGGGGTGGCGTTTCGCGTGGAGCAGATAGATTGCGCTGAAAACGAGGCCGAACGCCGCCGTGACGATGCCGACGAACGGCGGAAGCGCCGGAAGGCTGATGACGGAAAGGCCGAAGACGATGCCGGCCGCCGCCAGCGCCAGCAGCACGAAGCCGACCGTGTCGAGCGGAGCGGTCGCGGCGGGTTCGATATGGGGCAGGTACCGGCCGGAGAGCCACACGCCCAGCACGCCGATCGGCACATTGATGAGGAAGATCCAGTGCCAGGTGGCATAGGTCGTGATGAAGCCGCCGACCGGCGGTCCGACCAGCGGCCCGACGAGGGCGGGAATGGTCAACCAGGCCATAGCCGACACAAGCTGGCTCTTGGCCGTGGAGCGCACGATCATGAGGCGTGCGACGGGTGTCATCATCGCCCCGCCCATGCCTTGCAGGAAGCGCGCGAAGACGAAGTGCAGCAGCGAGCCCGAGATCGCGCAAAATACCGAACCGATCATGAAGACGCAGATGGCGATACGGAACACTTTTCTTGCGCCGTAACGGTCGGCCAACCACGAACTGACCGGAATGAAGATCGCCAGCGATACGAAATAGGAGGTCAGCGCGAGCTTCAGGGCGATCGGGCTGGTGCCGATGTCGGCCGCAATCGCGGGCAGGGCGGTGGAGATCACCGTCGAATCCATGTTTTCCATGAACAGGGCGACGGCGAGGATCAGCGGGACGGTGCGGTTCAACGGGACGCTCGAATGACGGGAAGCCCTTCCGGATTCGGGGACGCGCCGCGTTCGGAAAGGGCATCGAGGGGCTGTCTGCGCGCAAGAGGGTAGCGCGTCAAGGCTTGCCGGCAACTGTCCGTCCGGCCTGCGCCGCCGCTGATCCGGCTGTGTCAGCCGCCGGTGGCCTGCAATTCCTCGGCATAGCGCCGCGTTTCCTCGATGCGCTCGGGCGTGGCGGGATGCGTCGAAAGCATGTCATTGCCGCCCTTGTCGCCCAGCCTGTCGCGCAGGATCTCGAAGAAGCGCGCGATTGCCGCGGGATCGCGGCCCGCCTTGTGCATGAGTTCGACGCTGTAGCGGTCGGCCTCGCGTTCGGCGCTGCGTGAATAGGACAAGGCCAGCACCGCCGTCCCCTGCACCAGCACATCCTGCGCGCCCGCGCCGATGTCGCCGCCGATCAGCAGGATGAGCGTGGTGACGCCGGCGGCGCGGTAGAGCTGTCGCAGGCTGTGTTCGCGGTCGACATGACCGATTTCGTGGGCGAGCACGCCAAGGATCAGCTCGTCGTCGCCGCCTGCCATGTCCACCAGTTCGTCCGTCAGCACCACCGTGCCGTCCGGCAGCGCGAAGGCGTTCGGCCCGATGAAACCGCCCTTGCGGAAATTGAGCGAATAGGCCGGGCTTCCCGTGGTCGTTACCTTGAGTTTTCCGCGCGGTGTCAGCGAAGTGAGTTCCGAAAAGCCGTCGTGCAGCGTCTTTTGCCGCTCGGCCGGCAGCGCCGAAGGTTCGAAGACCCCCTGATCCAGCGAAACGAGAACGCTCTTGCTCATGAGTTCGGACACGATCGGCGGCGTGACCGCCACCGCGACCTCGACCAGAACGGGCACGGCGTAGCGGTAGAGCGCGAAGGAGAAGGCCACGACCAGCGCGACGAAGACGAACAGGCGAGGGCCGAAGCGTTCCAGACCGTGCACCACGCCCTTGCGGCGGAAGGGCGCGAGCAGCGCGTCGACGCCGTCATTGTCGGCGGTCTCGAACTGTCCGCCATCGGGAAAGGACAGGCGGCGGGGTATCTGGCCGACGCGGGCTGAAACCTCGACGGTGACCTGCGGCGCCGTTGCGAGGGGTCGTCCACCGTCCGCAGCCGTGACAGTGATGACACCATCGGCCCGCATCGACAGACACGCGGGCGTGGCGCGGCTGGTTGCCGGGGGCCGCCATTCGCCGCTGACCTCAGAAGCCAAAGTCGAATCCTTCCACGTCCATGAACTCGGAACCGACGGCACTGCCGGACTGCTGCGCCGCGCCGACGAACTCGTCGAGCGAGGTGGTGGCGTAGAGGCCGGTGCCGGCGGCGAGGAAGCGCGCCATGCGGATCGCCGCCCATGGCCGCGCCAGACCGAGCGTGAACACTGTCGCCAGCGTGTTGGTGATCCAGATGCCCGCGTACCGCCAGCGGCTGATGTGCGAGGCGACCAGATGCCGCCCGTCGAGCAGCGTCTCGTTCAGCACGATGTTGCGGACCCCGGCAGTGTAGATGAGCGAGCAGACGACATAGAGCAGGATGAACGGAATCATGCCGGCATAGATCAGCGCGACGATCACGAAGATCGACATATCGTTGTCGCTGTCTGAGATGAAGCTGTCGGACAACTCGTAAAACAGATAGAAGCCCACGACGCCCACGATCGCGGCCAGGAAGGCGGCGCCCGCGACGAACAGGATCGCCGGCGCCCACCACTGCGTATAGATCCTGTCGACGCGCGGATCGCAAAGGACCGGCCGGTCGCCGAAGCGAAGATTGTTGAGCTGGTATTTCCACATCCATTGCGAGGCGAGCGGCGCGAGGATGCCGGCGCTCATATAGATGATCATGCCGCCCACTATGTAGGCGAGGAACGCGCCCCAATAGCCGCCGGTAAAGTCGAAGCGCACGTTGCGGTAGCTGGTCACGCGCGCGCTGAAGCGCATGCCGCGCATGACGAACCACGGAATGGCGAAGAGCAATCCGACCATGACGATCAGGCCGGCAATAGGGAAGATGTTGATGATAAGGTTGTAGCCCCCGATCAGCACCAGAACGATGATCCGCCCGACAAGGATCTGCATGGGCCGGGCATGGTATTCGAAGCTCGAGCCGGCGAGATAGGTATTGCCGTAGAAATAGCGCTGGCGCCGGACCTTCGCCCAGGCCGAGTAGATGCCGAGCGTGACGATCGTCAGCAGCACGTTGACGATCCAGATGCCGAAATATTCGCGCGTCACGCCCCGGAAGACGAACTGCTCGTAGCGCATGGTCGGTTGCGCCGCCTGCGGCTGCCATGGGTGTTGTTGGACACATGGTTCTGAAATACGGGATTAACCGGACCTTGCCGGACGTGACCGGGCGCAATGCGAGAGAAAACAAAGCGTTGGCGGTCGTACGTGATGTCTAAACACAGGGCCGGCTTAGACACTTGGTTTTGACAGCGGCCGGCGCGGCGGACACTTGATTTTGACAGCCGGCCGGCGCGGCGCGGGGCGTTCAAATGTCCTTCAAAAACCCTTCGAACCCCAGAAATCCGCCTTTTAAGGGCCGGCCGATTGCCCGGCGTAGGGCCTGAATCATCCAGGTCGCGAACTGCTGATCGAGGAAATGATTGCCGCGATCGCCGGCGAAGGCCAAAACAGGCGGCTTATCTAGAAAAAACAATGCGCTAGCTGAAAGCGACAACGCTCGCGATCGCGGAACAACTTTTCCGCACTCACCGCCACACACTCTTGCCGTCTAAGGCTACGACCCGCTCTCTTTTGTGGCGCCGTAGATGGGCCGAGAGCCGACACCTTGAGTGACGTGAAAGGCGATGAGAAGACCTATCCAAGAGAGGAAGCTCAACACCAACGCGACGCCTCCACCCCATGCGCGCGAGGCACCGAGCGCGCCAAAAAGAGCGAGCAGAAACCACAGCACGCTCAAAAGACGTAGCGCGCCTCCAGCTTTCCCGGTGAGCGACAACCTATTACCGCAGTGGACGCAAGCCTGCGCCTTGGGCGAGACTGTTCCCTCGCAATTCGCGCAGACTATCGCCATTTGCTCTCCCTCTCCTTTCCAAGGCACCGCGCCACCGCCAAGCTGTCAAGGTTTCCGCAGCGTCGGCGGCAGCGACCCATAGTGACCTCCTCAGCGCAAGCTGTCGAGCGCGGGCACTTCGCCGAGCTGGTGAACGATCGAAACGTCGAAGCTCTCGCCGGTCACGTCGTCATAGCGATACTCGAGTGTGGCAACGCCGGCATAGCGTGCCGCCATGAGCTTGGCGCGGCGCACCGCGCTCTCGCGCGTCTCCGCGCGGACAGCCTGGTCGGGCTGAAGATGGCCGCGCATCTTCCGGAAAGGTAGTATGATAAGGCGCTTGTTCTCGGACATTTTGCTCTTCCTGTTGCTGATGTTCCTATTTTGTTCACCATGGTGATCGGGAGTCAACGGGGAGAGGAAAAAATTCTTATCGACCGAAAGCGCGGGGCTTCCCGCCGGCGAAAAACACCATGCCATGGATGCGGACACGATGCTGGATGTCATCGTAGGGGATCGTCTCCGGCGCATAGGCCGGATTGTCGGAAATCACCTTGAGGTCACCGTTCATGAGCACTTGGAGGCGCTTCAGCAGAAGGCGCTCGTCGTCGAGGGAGAAGACGAAGATGCCTCCACGCTCGACGATGCGCCACTCGACCTCCTGAACGATCATCACGAGATCGCCATCGCGGATCGTCGGCTCCATCGAATCGCCGGAGCCCTCCAGGATGCCGACAATGGCATTGGGCGGTGCCCAGCCCGGAAGGTTTCTGCGCAACCAGTCCCTACCTACAGCGAAGTACTCGCTCACATCCTCGGTCGGGACCAGCGCGCCGGCGCCAGCTGATGCGCGAACGTCGTAACGCGGCAGCGTAATCGCGTCCGCCGAAGCGCTGATCACGAGATCGCCATCTCGTCGATCAGACCGAGCACACAGCCAGTCAAGCGACACCTCGTAGACATCGGCAATCTTGGCGGCGATGTCGATGCTGGGCGACGATCCCTTCTCATACCGCGCAAGTGTTTGGACGGGCACGCCGACTTTCCGTGAAAACTCAGCATCCTTCATCTTGCCGCGCAGCTGATTGAGGCGGTCTAGAAAAGTCTCCGGCATAAGACTACGCAATTGCGTCGTATAGTGACGCTTCTGCGTTGACTAATCTGCGCAATTGCGTATCCTCCGTCCCCATAGTGATTTGACACCCCGAAAAAACCCGCGTGGCGGCGGGTCAAACGGAGACGAGGATGCAGAGCACCGGACGTGTCTGGGACAGGCACGCAATCCGCGAGGAAGTTTGGCGGCGCGGATCGACCCTGAACCGCATCGACCGCAAATACGGTCTCACCCCTTCATCCGCGCGCGTCGCGCTTCGCAGACCGAACAAGGCCGGCGAGCTTGCGCTCGCCGACTTCCTCGGCGTGCCTGTCGAAGACCTGTTCCGATACCGGACCGCCTCTTCGCCGGAAAACGGTAGCGCGAGCGAACACGGCAAGTCGAGTCGAAACGGCAACTCCGTTTCGACAGGGGGGCGTCCATGAAGGATCGCAAGCAGGTCCGCCGGTCGGGCATCGATCTCTTGCCGCCCGAAACAGTTCCGGATCTCCAGTGGGCCTTCGATAGGCTCGTCGAGGGCCGGATGACGCAGGGCGAGGTCCTGTCGCAACTCAATCGGCTGCTGGCTGCAAGGGGTCAGAAGGGCGTTTCCAGCTCGTCGTTCAATCGCTGGTTCCTGCGCATTCGCGCTGGAGAGGCGGATCGACCGCTGCTCGTCGATGCGCGCCCGCATGCGGAACCTTCGCTGATCCGCGCAGAGACAAGGCGTCTTCTCGCCGCTGCCCTGCGCTCGCTAGCGAACGATCTCGATCCGGCGGCAGGGAGGCGTTGATGCCGGTGACCTTCGCCAGCAGCCTGCTCGTCGGCTCACTTCTCGTCGCCTTCGTAATCGGCGGCGCCGCAATCCTCGGAGTGTGGTGATGCGCCGCCCCCAAAACCATCGCTGGCCCGACCGCCTGCCGCTCGACGACGATGCGGCGATCGCCGCGCGCCTGCCGGAGAAGGCTTTCGCAGCCACTGTCGCGGTCGTTCGCGGCGTCAGCCCGCCCATGACCCACGAATACCTGATCTGCGGACCTCGGGCCGGTACGGCGACCACCGACTGGCTCCGCCAATGCGTCATCTACATGATGGTGGGCCGTCTCGGCCACACGCTCGCCGATTGCAGCCGGCTGATGCGCCGTGATCGGAAGAGCGTCCGCTACAGCGTCTACCGCGTCCTGGATGCCGTCGAGGAGTCTCCGGCTACGGCGCAATTCCTCGATTACCTCGAAGGCCAGCTCGTCGGCGAGTTGCGCCGCATGACCTATGACGGAGAGATTTAGTGGCCGAGTTCAAAACCATCCCGTTGGCCGACATACAGGTGCCCGAGCGCCTGCGTGCGGTCGAAGACGATCATGCGTTGGCCATCCAGGCGTCGATCGTCCAGCACGGCCTGCTCAATCCGATCACGGTTCGCCTTCTTGAGGGCGGCACGGCGTATGCGCTGGTCGCCGGCGCGCATCGGCTGCGTGCCATAGAGCTTCTCGGCGAGGCCGAGATCGACGCCGTCATCGTCGAGGCCGACGACGACGAGGCGGTCATGCTTGAGGTCTCCGAGAATCTGTTCCGAAACGAGCTGTCGGCACTCGACCGCGCCGTCTTCATCATCAGCTATCGCGAAGCCTGGGAGCGGAAATACGGCAAGGTCGCCCGTGGCAATCCTTCTCTTTCGCCCAATTCCGTAAAGTTTACGGAATTGGGCAGCAGCCCTCTCGATCAGGTTGCGCAGGAAGCTGCCACCGGCTTTGCGCAGCACGTCGCGGACAAGCTCGGCTTGTCGAAAAGCGCGATCGAGAAGGCGCAATTCCTCGGCCAGAATCTCCATCCCGATCTTCGCCGCGCGCTTCGTGGCTCTCGCGAAGCTGAGAACCAAAGCCTTCTCCTAAAGCTTGCTCGTCTCGGCGAAGGAACGCAGCTGAAGGTGGTCTCCGACGTGAAGGCGTCGGTGCCGCTGTCCTACGTCCTCGAACACGCGATAGGCCGGCCGACCGCTGTTGATCCCGATCGCGACTACACAGCGTTGGTGGCTGCATGGGAGCGGGCGGGCAAAAAGGACCGCGACCGGTTCCTGCAAGCGATCGGCGCGAGCATGAAAGCGACCCGCGTGCGGATGCCGACGCTGTCCGACCTGATGTCGGAGGTCGAAGACTGACGATGTCGCCGCGCCGGACACAAAAAGCTGGGGGCGGTCAAGGCGATCTCTTCGCCGGGATCGATCCTTCGCAATTGTTTCCGGTGCGCCGGCCGGCCGATGCATGCCGCCCGCTCGACGTCTCGCTGCGCATCAAGACCGCGCTCGGCAGGGCACTGAAGGAATGCCCGGACAGCGCCAACGTCATCGCCGCGCGGATGAGCGACATACTCGGCCGCGAGCAGAGCGTGGACATGCTCTACGCCTATACGGCGCCGTCGAAGCCGGAACACGACATCCCGGTGACGCGGCTGATCGCCTTCGTGCGCGCGACCGGCGCGACGTGGCTCTACGACGAGATCGTGCAGGACGAAGGCCTGATCGTCATGGGCGGGCGCGAGGCGGAACTCGCGCAGCTCGGGCTGCTCCGCCAGGAGAGCCAGGCCATCCAGGACCACATCAAGCAAATCGAGAAGAAGCTCAAAATCGAGCCGATCAGGGGCACGGACGCACGTCGTCCGGCGGGCGGGGGCAGCGCGTGCGCGAATTCTACACGATGAACGACCTCCTCGCATTGGGTCACCCGTCGTTGCCGAGCAGCTACCGGGGATTGAATGCCTTCGCCGACCGGAACGACTGGCGCAAGGACCCACGCCGTTTTCGTATCGAGCCGGGCAGGGGGGATGCTGGCGGCACCTTCGCCTATCACATCTCGCTATTCCCGGCAGATGTGCGCTCTGCGCTGACGGCGCAAACCGCCAAACCCACCGCGCGGCCGGAGGTGCTTTCCGAGGCATGGATCGCCTATGACAGCCTGCCGGAAAAGGCGAAGGCCGAGGCTGAAAGCCGGCTCAAGGCGGTCGACCGCGTCGAGTTCCTGCAGCGCAGCACCGTGCTCGAAGCGGCTCTTGCACTGGTGTCCTCCGAGATCGGTGTTTCGGCATCGACGCTGCGGGGGTGGCTCCGCGCCGTGAAGTTTGTCGCCAAGGCCGACCGCCTGCCGGCGCTCGCTCCCCGATACAAGGGCAGGACGGCGACGGCGGATTGCGATCCGCGCGCCTGGGACTTCATCGTCGCCGACTATCTGCGGCCGGAGGAGCCCTGCTTCTCGGCGTGTTTCGGCCGGCTGCAGGACGCGGCCAAACTCAACCGATGGTCGCCGGTGCCATCTGCGAAGACGTTGCAGCGCCGGATCGAGAAGGAGATCCCGCGTGGCGCCCGCATGCTGGCGCGCAAGGGCCGGTCGGAAGCGCAACGGCTGTTTCCGCACCAGACGCGCGACCGCTCGGTGTTCGCACCGATGGAGGCGATCACGGCGGACGGCCACAAGTTCGACGTGTTCGTGCGGATGCCGGACGGCGAAATCGGACGCCCGGTGCTTCTCGCCATCCAGGACCTCTATTCCGGCATGATCGTCGGATGGCGGCTCGGCGAGACCGAATGCTGGCCGCTCGTACGGCTCGCCTTCCTCGACATGATGGAAGGGTTCGGCATTCCCGAACTCGCCTTCCTCGACAATGGCCGCTCGTTCACAAGCAAATGGCTGACCGGCGGCGTCGTCAACCGGTACCGTTTCAAGGTCAAAGAGGGTGAGCAGCAAGGTCTGCTGACGGCGGTGGGGATCGATGTCCACTGGTCGACACCCTATCACGGCCAGGCGAAGCCGATCGAGCGTGCGTTTCGGGACATGTGCGAGGAGATCGCCAAGCACCCCAGGTGCGCCGGGGCCTATACCGGCAACAACCCCAACGCAAAACCCGACAATTACGGCTCTCGCGCGGTCGCCTGGGAGGATTTCGAGGCGCTCGTGGCCAGCGAAATCGCCCGGCACAATGCGAAGCCGGGGCGCGCGGCCGCCAATTGCCGGGGCCGCTCCTTCGCCGAGACGTATCGCGTCGCGGCCGAGACGGCGATCATCCGCCGGGCGGGTCGCGAGCAACTGCGCTTGTTCATGCTCGCGTCGGACTTCATCAAGTGCCGCGAGCCTTCCGGCGAGGTCCAGCTCGGCGGCAACCGCTATTGGTCGGAGCCGCTGGTGGAGCTTGCCGGCAAGCGCGTCGTCGCCCGTTTCGATCCGCAGGACCTGCATGCCGGCATCGCCATCTACAGCGTCGACGGGCGGTTTCTTGCCGAGGCCGCCTGCATAGAGGCGACCGGCTTCAACGATGCCGAGGCGGCCCGCCGTCATGCGGCCGACAAGCGGCGGCTGATGAAGTCCTACGCGGCCATGCTGGACATGGAGCGGCGCCTGACCATCGAGCAGGTCGCCGAGCTGATGCCGCAACCGGCGGCGCCCGAGACCGAACCCGTTCGCCCTGCCGCCGTGCGTCTCGTCGCCAGCGGCGGCTCGCGGCCCGTCATCGAAGATTGGAGTTCCGATTTCTCACGCGCGATCGACCTGATCGACCGCGGCGTGATCCCCTTTCCGGGGCGCGACTAGCCCCGGAAGCAGTGCGGCCCACGGAGGGTGAGAGCTCCGCAGGCCGCCTGAAAAATCCGCCCCGCAAGGGGCGAAGCAACGCGAGGACAGTAGCATATGAGCAACGACACACAACCCAACTGGCAGCCGCCGCGCTCGACGCCCGGCGGCCAGATTTCCGCCGAGCAGCTCGACGAGTGGCGCAAGACCACCGCCGATCTGCGGGAGCTGGCGATCGCCGAGGGGCTGACCCGCTCGGAAGCGAGCCGGCGCGCCGACGTGCCGCTAGGCACGCTCTCGCCCTGGTACGACGGCACCTATAACGGCGTCTACGCCAACGTCACCGAGCGGGTGCGCAAGTGGCTGAACGCCTATGCGGAGGCGAAGGCCGCCCAGCTGTCCCTGCCGACCGGGCCGGGCTTCATCCAGACGCCCACGGCGAAGCGGCTGACCGAAGCGCTGCTCTATGCGCAGACCATGCCGGAATTCACGGTCGCCACTATGGGCGCCGGCGTCGGCAAGACCATGACGGCGCGCAACTACGTCGCCACGCGGCCCCATGCCTATCTCGTGACGATGCGTCCGAGCACGGCGGCACGGCACGCCATGCTGCAGGAGCTGGCGCTTTCGCTCGACGTGTTCGAGCGCAACCCGGCCCGGCTCGACCGCGCGATCGGCGCGAAGCTGAAGCGCAACGGCCGGCACACCCTGCTGATCCTGGACGAAGCCCAAAACCTCAGCGACGAGGCGGTCAACCAGCTGCGCTATCTGAACGACGAGTTCGGCTGCGGCATCGCCCTGCTCGGCAACGAGGCGGTGTATCGCCGCTTCGGCACCATGCTGCACGACGACCGGCATGACGATGCCAGCGCACAGATCCAGCGTCGCATCGGTCTCCGCATCCTTCAGCGCCAGGCGATCGCAGGCGACGTCGACGCGTTTCTGGACGGCTGGTCGATTGACGATCCCGAATGCCGTCGTCTCGGCCACGCGATCGCCCGCAAGCCCGGCGCCATCGGCCAGCTCGACAAGGTTTTGCGCCTCGCTCACATGATCGCGGTCGGCGCCGACGAGAGACTGTCGGCCATCCATATCCGGAAGGCCTGGTCGAACCGTAGCGGGGAGGAACTCCGCTGATGGCCAAGTTTTCCCTCGCCCTGTCGGACGGCCTCCGCGATCTGTCGGCGCTGTTCGACGACTACACCCACGAGCCCCGCACCCTCGATCCCGCTGACGCGCGCGCCTTCAAGGAGTGCATCAAGCTGCTCTACCGGGAAGCCCGCAACCTCGAAAACGAGCTGTCCCGGCGTCACTGGAACGAGATCGCCAGCGATGAGCAGGCCACAGACGCGGTGCTGTCGGAGGTCTACCGGCCCGGCAGCAACGTCCGGCTGTTTCCAGTGATCGCTCGGCCTTTCCATGACGGCCGTCCTGCCGGAGGCCGCCGGTGAAGCACGAGCGCCTCGACACCGCACAGGTCCGCACCACGCTGCTCGTCGAGCAGCTGCAGCCGCTCATCCTGCGTGAGATCGCGGCGGCGGAGCGGCGTGCGGCGGATGCCGAGGCGGAGACACGGGCGATGATGGCCGCCTGCAGGGAGGTCGGCAAAGCGACCGACCGGCTGCTGCAGGCCATGCATTCCCGTCAGGAAAGGCCGGCCAGGGCGGCGCTGGAGCGCGCCGTCTTCCGGCTGCGCGAACAGATGAGGAAGACCGATGGCCGATGAACGCTTTTCGCAGGCCGTGGCCTCGGTCGACGTGCTCGACCTCTGCGGCCGCATCATCGCCAATCCCGACCGGGCGATGGTCAGCCTCGCCGGCAAGGTGGCGATGGCCCACGCCGTCGAGCGGCTTTGGGAGGTCTGCCTGGAGGCCGAGCTGCTCGTGCGGGCGCTCGCCATGCCGGTCGAGACTTTCACCAGCGAAGAGCAGTTCGCGCTGCGCGACCACGCCATCCAGACACAGGCCGACACGGTCGCCCGCCTGCTGGCGGCGCTGCGCGGGGAAACAAACACCGAAACAAACAAACAGGAGACGGAAGATGGAAACCGCAATTCTTGAGGACCGGCCCGAGGCCGGCGTCACGCTGATCAACGGCAAGCCCTACATGGCCGACGCCAAGGGCGGCTTCGTGCCGGCCGAGCTGGTGAAGCCGGCTGAGAAGCTCGAAGACGAAACCGTGCGTAAGATCATGGCCTATGCCCGCGATCTCTCCGCCCAGGTCGCGCGGTTCAAAGGGCATACCTTCGACGATCTCGGCGCTTTCGAGGCCTTGCTTGCCCAGGAATACGGCGCGGCGAAGGGCGGCGCGAAGGGCAACAAGACCTTCATGACCTTCGACGGCTGCCAGAAAATCCAGGTGCAGGTCGCCGACGCGATCGACTTCGGCGCGCAGATGCAGATCGCCAAGGGCCTGATCGACGAGTGCCTGACCGAGTGGGCGGCGGACAGCCGGCCGGAGATCCGCGCGATCGTCACACGCGCCTTCAACACGGACAAGGAAGGCCAGATCAACCGCGCGGCGATCTTCATGCTGCTCAGGCTCGACATCGAGGACGAGCGCTGGCAGCGCGCCATGTCCGCAATCCGCGACGCCATGCGCGTCGTCGGCTCGAAGCTCTATGTCCGCTGCTACGAGCGCGACCGGCCGGATGGCGAATGGCGCGCCGTCACCATCGATCTGGCGAAGGCGTGAGGGTGCGGCGATGGACACTGCCATGTTGAGAGACGTGCTCGGCGACCGGGTCTTCGACGATTTCGACGCCGCGACCGACACGGAAGACGAGTTCGACGCGGCGATCGGCGCCGCAATGGCTGAGAACCGGGACGAGGTCGCCACGGCGATAGAACGGCACCTGGACGCGGTGCTGACGGCCGAGCGCAACATCGCCGTGCTGCGACGAAAGGGCAGCGCGGCGATCGCCGCGATCGACGAGAGGTGCGAGCGCGCGACGGCCGCCTACCAGGCGACGATGGAGCGCTTCGCCCGCGACCGCGCCAGGGCCGTCGAGGACATGCGGCGCAGCATCGCCACGGCCGAGAAGCTGGCCGCAATCAGCAGGGCGGCCCTGCAGGCGGTGCAGCCATGACGCGCGCCGTTGTCCCGTTCGCCGTCGCCTATCCGGCGCCCTGGCACCTTGGCGACCGCGAAGTTGTCGATCGTGATGGATGCAACGTCCAGGATTTCGATGACACCCCGGAAGATCGGGAATTCTGGCGCGGCGTCGTCGAAGCGGTGAATGCCGGTCGCTGTGGCGACGGCTTCAACCCGCACGGCTCCGGGCCGGTACCGATCGAAGCGCGGGAGGGCTGAAGCGATGGCCGATCTCTCCTGCGTGCTCCACCCGATGGGCATCGCCAATCCGGGCGACGCGCTCGTGATCCTCAACGCGATCGACCTTCTGCGCGAGAACGAGGGGAACACCGTGACCTTCGTCTGCGACAACCCGGATTTCAACGGGCTGCCGAACGCTCGGATCGTCTGCAACGGCAACTGGACCGGCTGGGAAGACAGGGTCTTTTCCGCCGATACCGTCATGGCCGCGCTGCAGATGGCCGTCGCCGAACAGATGAAGGGAGGGTGAGGCGATGCAGCTCTTCTATGACGGTGACACAGACTGGCCAGTCGAGATCTACGACGAGGTCGCGATCGTCGCGGCCGACTATCGCTTTCCCGCGATCGTCAAGAAGGTCCTGCCAAAGAGCAACAAGGTCGTGGTCAGCTTCGAGGGCATCGATCCGGTGCTCGATCTCATCCTTCTCCGGAAGACTGCCCGCGTGCCTGTGACGGCGATCGAGTTGGTAGGGAGGTCGATGTAACCATGAGCAAGCGTTCCATCAAAACGCGTCTCACCGACCTTGAATTGATGATCCATCACCAGACCGACAAGGCGGTGCTGGTCTCGGCCGACGACAATCGAGAGGGCGCGGTCTGGCTCGCCAAGTCGCAGGTCGAATTCGAGGAGGAACCGGTCGTCGGGCGGGCGCAGATCGTCACGATGCCAGAGCAGCTGGCCTTTGAGAAAGGACTGGTGTGATGACGGGCAAGCAGAAAATCCGCGACCGCATCCGGCAGCTGCGGGAGATGACCTCTGCGCGCGGCTGCACGGAGGCCGAGGCGCTGGCGGCGGCCGAGAAGGCTGCAAAGTTGATGCACGACCACGGGCTTTCCGAGGCCGACATCGTCATGGAGGAAAAGCGCTCCGGCCGGGCCGGCGCCGGAAAGGCGATCCGGGCGAAACTCTGGCCGGTGATAGCGACCTGCACCAACACCGCGCCGATCATCCTTGAGGACGCCACCGGAACAACGGTCAGCTTCATCGGCGTGACGCCCGGCCCGGACATTGCCGTCTATCTCAGGGACGTCTGCGAGCGCGCCCTCGACCGGTCGATCCGCGAGTTCAAGGCCGGAAAGTTCTACCGGCGGCGGCGCGGCCTCGCCTCGAAGCGGGCGGCTGTGGCCGACTTCTCGGCGGGCTTCGTCAACCGGCTGTCCTACCGGCTGATCGACACCTTCAGGCCGGTGATGGACCGGGCGGCGCGTGACACCGCGATCGCCACCCGCGACCAGCGCTATAGCGGGAGCGTCAGCGTCGCCCCGCTATCCGCTCCGTTGCGGCACAACGAAGCCCGCGCTGCCGGCTGGATCGCCGGCAAGGACGTGACGCTGGCGCATGGCGTCGGCGGCAGCGCCGCGCCGTTGCAGATCGGGGGCGGGTCATGACCGATCGTCACTGCCGCGAGTGCGGCATCACCCATATCGAGCCGGGCATGGAGATCGACGGCGAGCCGCTCTGCTGGGCCGACATCGATCTCTGCTCGCGCTGTCAGGACTTCCTGCACGATCAGTTGCTGAAGGACGCGGCGCGCTATCGCCATCTGCGCAACCGGCAGACGCGGCCGGTGGATATCGCGCTCGGCGGCGTCTTCGCCGGCCAAGTGCCGGAGAACACGATGCTCGGCGGCGAAGACCTCGACCGCGCTATCGACGCCGAGATGGGGGCGCTCGTGCCGGAGATCGAACCGCTGGAAAAGCGTCTGGCGGAATGCCTCGCCGCGATCATCGACACGCCGCTGATGCGCGGACGCGACGAGGTCGGCGGTCACAAATCGCCGCTGGATATCCGGCTCGGCTTCTTCCTCCCGGAGCTTTCCGAACGCGCGGCCGAGTTGCTGGAGGAGGCGGGGGTATGACCAGCGTGCTCTCTCTCGCCGCCGTTCGCAAGGAACGTGAGCCCGATGCCGATTGCGTCCATGAACTGGAGGACGGCCGCAAGATGTTTCTGTTCTCCGCCGTCTATCAGCACGGCGAGGAGGAAGAAGACATCTACATATGGGCGTTCGACCTGCTCGATGCCGAGCGGCGGGTTCTGTCGATGGCGCGCACGCTCGTCATCGTGGGCCAACTGTCAAGGATGCCGGAATGAGCGCGATCGCCGCCATCCACGCCGGCCTGCGACAGCTCGGCATCGACCAGGACGATGCGCGTGACCTCTACGAGCGCCAGACCGGCAAGCGCTCGCTGCGCGAGATGAGCGCCCGGCAGCAACAGGCGATAGTCGACGAGCTGCGCCGGCTGGGCTTTCAGAAGGCTTCCAGACACGGCTCGAAGCCCCTTCAAGGCCCGTTTGCGAAGAAGCTGCAGGCGCAATGGATCGCACTCTGGAACCTCGGCGTCGTCGCCGACCGCACCGATGCCGCGCTGCTGGCCTTCGTGAAGCGCCAGACCGGCATCGACCACGTCAACTTCCTGCGCGACCCGGCCGAGGCCCGCAAGGTCATTGACGGGCTGAAGGGCTGGATGGCCCGCGAAGGCGGCGTCGAATGGGGATGGTCGCACGGGTACGACTTTTTGAAACACGATGCCGGCAAGGTCGCCTGGGCGCAGTTCCGGAAGATCCTGCCCGGCGCCACGCTCATCGGCAACAAGCTGGATTTCGCGCGCGCCGTTGAGGCGATCGTCGGCGACCATCCGGCCGGGCTCGGCTCGCTGACGCCGGCAGAGTGGCGCGCCGTCATGAACAATTTCGGCGAGCGGATCCGCAAGGCAAAGGCGGTGGCATGATGGTGGCCTACAGCTTCCACAGGATATTCGCCCCGCAGGTCGCCGCCCTGACGAAAAGGCAGACGATTCGCGCCAATCGCCGGCGGCATGCGCGGCCAGGCGAGCCGGTCCAGCTCTATACCGCGATGCGGACCCGTCACTGCCTGAAGCTCGTGGACCGAGATCCGCTTTGCACGGACGCGTTGCCGATCGTGATCGAGGTGACCACGCTGATCGACGAG